>CBIHKY010000049.1:0-24544 GCA_966205705.1 uncultured Alphaproteobacteria bacterium | reverse complement strand
TCACGGCTGTCGTTGAGCTCAAAGCGCGGTTCGATGAGGAGCAGAATCTGCTCTGGGCGAGCCAGCTTGAGCGCGCGGGCGTGCAGGTGGTGTACGGCTTCATCGACTGGAAAACGCACGCCAAGATTTCCGTCGTGGTGCGGCGTGAGGGCGATGGGTTCAAGACCTACTGCCATTTCGGCACGGGCAATTATCACCCGATTACGGCGCGGATTTACACCGACCTCTCCTACTTTACGGCGGATCCACGCGCCGGGCGGGATGCGGCGGCGGTGTTCAATTACATCACCGGCTATGTCGAGCCGCAATCGATGGAGATGATCACCCTCTCGCCGCTCCACATGCGCGATCGATTGGCAGAGCTGATCGATGCCGAGATCGAGCATGCCAGAGCAGGGCGGCGTGGCGAGGTGTGGGCCAAGATGAACAGTCTGGTCGACAGCGCGATCATCGAGAAGCTTTATGCGGCGAGCAATGCTGGCGTGAAGGTATCACTGATCGTGCGGGGCATCTGTTGCTTGCGGCCGGGTGTGCCGGGCCTGTCGGACAATATCGCAGTCAAATCCGTGATTGGCCGGTTTCTGGAGCATAGCCGCATCTGGGCCTTCGGCAACGGCCAGTCGCTGCCGAACAATGGTGCCAAGCTGTTCATCAGTTCGGCAGACTGGATGCCGCGCAATTTTGACCGGCGGGTGGAGTATATGCTGCCGATCGAAACGCCGACGGTGCATGATCAGGTGCTCGATCAAGTGCTGGTGGCCAACCTTCTCGATACGGAGCAGAGTTGGGCGCTGCAGAGCGATGGCAGCTACGCGCGGCTCGATCCGGGTAAGAAGCCCTTCAACCTGCATCATTATTTCATGACCAATCCGTCGCTTTCGGGCCGTGGTGCTGCGCGCCGCTCTGCCCGCGCTGTCCCCAAATTGTCCCTTCCTGAGCGAAGCTGAGGCCGCACTGCTGATGACTTTGCTCGATCGCTTGACTGTCCCCAAGATTGAAACGTCGCTTCGCGGCACGCATTTTCGCAGAACCGCGATTATCGACATCGGCTCCAACAGCGTTCGCCTCGTGGTGTATGATGGCCCGCGGCGCATTCCCTTCACGCTCTTCAACGAGAAGGTGATGGCGGGCTTGGGGGCGGACCTGGGCAAAACCGGGCGGATCGGCGCTAAGGCAATGGCGCGCGGCATCGCGGCGCTGGAGCGGTTCGCTCAGCTTTGCGTGGGCATGGCTGTCGACGAGCTTAGCTGTGTCGCCACGGCTGCGGTGCGCGATGCCAGCAATGGCGCGGAATTTATCGAGCGGGCAGGCGAAATCGGCCTGACCGTGCGCGTGCTGAGCGGTTCTGAAGAGGGCCTTGCCTCAGCGCATGGGCTCCTTTCCGGCATGCCGACCGCAGATGGCATCATGGGTGATCTGGGCGGCGGAAGCCTGGAGCTGGTGCGGGTGCGGCCGGACGGCGTCGGCAAGGCCGTGTCGCTGCCACTTGGCGTATTCCGCATTGGCGACATTCGCCGGACTGGCAGGCGAGCGCTCTCCGACCGGATCGATACGCTGCTGAAGGAGAATGGCTGGGCCGACATCGAAAAAGGCCTGCCATTTTATTTGATCGGGGGCAGCTGGCGGGCGCTTGCGCGACTCGACTCGCACCTGACCAATTATCCGCTGCCGGTGCTGCACCATTATGAGATGGAGCCTGATCGTCCCGCAGTCCTGCAAAATTGGCTTGAGACTGCACAGAAAGCGAGTCTCAAATCGCTTCCCGGCGTGAGCAATGCGCGTTTGCCCGGTTTGCCCGATGCAGCGCATTTGCTTTGCGCGGTTGTCGAACGGCTTCAATCGTCTCATCTCACGGTCTCGGCTTTCGGCCTTCGCGAAGGCCTGCTTTATGAGCAGCTGCCTACGGAGCTCGCCGCCCAAGACCCGCTGCTGGTCGCGGCGCGTGTGGAGGGTGAGGCACAGGGCCGCTTCATTGGGCATGGTGACAAGATAAGCGCCTGGATCGCGCCGCTGTTTCGCGATGATCCGCCGGAATGGGAGCGCATCAGGCTTGCGGCGTGCTTGCTGGCCGACGTGGGCTGGCGCGCGAATCCCGAGTTTCGGGCGGAACGCGGCATGGAATCAGCGCTGCAAGGCACATGGGTTGGCGTGAGTGGTGCGGAACGAGCGGCACTGGGGCAAGCGCTTCACGCTAATTTCGGCGGCGGGACGGGGGTGCCATCGCTGCTGAGTGCGCTCGCGGCCCCGGAGATATTGGCGCGCGCCACGCAATGGGGCCTCGCTATCCGATTGTGCCAGCGTCTTTCGGGCGGCGCCGCAGGACCGCTGGAAGGCTCATCCCTCGCCATTCGCGACGGCAAAATCGTGCTGACGCTTGAGTCCGCTTATGCAGGGCTGGCGGGCGAGGCGATCGACCGGCGTCTGCGCCAGTTGGGGCAGACGATGGGATTGCAATATCTTCTGGAGACTTGAAGCAAGCCGCGCTCGGCAAAGAGTTTAACCGCAGCGCGCGCTCGTGATGATCATCGCTTCATCATAGCTGACTGTCAGCCGATCCTCGCGATAATCCATCGTCATCGCCATGCCCGGCGCACCCCAGCGGAGCGTGCGCGCGCCTGACTTGGCAAGCAATTCCGCGCCCAAGGCCGCCGTCACCTTTTGCCCCTCGAAGGAGGTCAGCGCATCATTGCTGCATGTGCCGCCTGCGCTGACTGGAGCGGTCGGCGTGCCGGTCGTCGCGCATGCCGATAGCACCAAGAGTGAGACGATGCTGGCGTTGCGCATGACTGGTCCTTTGCTGATCAGATTTCCGTTCGTGTCATCAGCAGCTTACCATCGAGCACAGCAAAAGCCATCCGCCCTTCGACGAGATCCAGCGCATCCCGGCCAAATTGTTCAAAGCGCCAGCCCTCAAGGATGGCAAGCCCCTCGCGCACACCGGCGGCGAGCATGTCCAGATCATCTGCGCGCGCCAGCAAACGGGACGCGACATTGATCTCGCGCGACCGGATCTTGAGCAGCAGCTTGAGCAAGTCCGCCACAAGCGCGCCTTCCTTGCCAAGCCCCGGACGATTGGGATCGCGCTCGGGCATTTCTTCCTTGGGAAGTGGCACAGCGTTGTGGATGGCGCTCATCAATCGTGCGCCAATATCATTGCCTTTCCAGCTTGCCGAAAGACCGCGCACCTTGCCCAGATCTTCCTGGGTCCGGGGCGGATGCGACGCGATGTCGGCAATCGTCTCATCCTTGGCGATCCGCCCGCGCGGAAGATTCTTGTCGCGCGCTTCGGTTTCCCGCCAGCCTGCAATGGCCTTCAAGCGGCCCAACACCTCGGCCTTGCGGCTCGATACGCGCACGCGCTTCCAAGCGTCGCCCGGCTGCACTTCATAATTGCTGGGGTCTGCGAGCCGCGCCATTTCCTGATCAAGCCACACGCCCCGCCCGGTCTTGCGCAGCTCATCCAGCATCATCGGGAAGATTTCGGCCAGATGCGTTACATCGCCAATCGCATAATCGATCTGGCGCTTGTCGAGTGGGCGGCGGGCCCAATCGGTAAAGCGTGCGCCTTTGTCGAGCTGAATGCCCAGCCAGCCATCGACAAGGTTGGAGTAACCGATCTGCTCGCCCTGCGAGAGTGCCATGCTGGCAATCTGCGTATCGAACAGCGGGTGCGGCGTCTTGCCGCTCAGATTGAAGATGATCTCGATATCCTGCCCACCGGCATGGAAAACCTTCAGCACATCCTCATTATTCACCATCAGATCGAGCAACGGGGTCATGTCCAGACCCTGCGCTTTGGGATCGATCGCGGCGGCTTCCTTGCCGTCGGAGATCTGGAGCAGGCACAGATCCGGCCAGAACGTGTTCTCACGCATGAACTCGGTATCCACCGCGACGAAATCCGCTTTGGACAAGCGCTCGCACAGGGCGGTGAGGGTGGCAGTGTCAGTAATCAGTGGATGGATTTGCATATGGCTAGTGATCTTATTATGGGCCGGACCTCATCAAAGGCCGGGTGGACGGCAGGACGCGCGTTTCGCTAGCCCCCTATTCAGTCTTTGTCATTCAATCAGCGCACCCGCAATGAGGAGCGCGAAAATAAAAGGCAAGTGAACATGCACGCCTACCGCACCCATAAATGTGGCGAGGTCCGCTCGACCCACACCGGCGAGACTGTCCGGGTATCGGGCTGGGTCCATCGCAAGCGCGATCATGGCGATCTCGTCTTCATCGATCTGCGCGATCATTATGGCATGATCCAGATCGTGACCGAGGTGGATGGCCCTGTGTTCTCGGTCATCGAGAGCCTCAAGCCAGAGAGCGTCGTGACGATCACCGGCAAGGTGGTTGCGCGTGCGGCCGAGGCCGTGAACCCGAACCTGCCGACAGGCGAGATCGAGATTCGCGTGACGGAAGCCGTCGTGCTCTCTGCCGCGCTGGAGCTGCCGTTGCCGGTGGCGGGCGAGCAGGACTATCCCGAGGATATTCGCCTGCGCTATCGCTTCCTCGATCTGCGCCGTGAGACGCTGCACGCCAATATCGTGAAGCGCACCAAGATCATTTCCGACATGCGCCGTCGTATGGAGGGTGAGGGCTTCACCGAATATTCCACGCCGATCCTCACGGCCTCGTCGCCAGAGGGCGCGCGCGATTTCCTCGTGCCAAGCCGCATCCATCCGGGCAAATTCTACGCACTGCCGCAGGCGCCGCAGCAATATAAGCAGCTGCTCATGGTGGCGGGCTTTGACCGTTATTTCCAGATCGCGCCTTGCTTCCGCGATGAAGATCCGCGCGCAGACCGTCTGCCCGGCGAATTCTACCAGCTCGATCTTGAGATGAGCTTCGTCACGCAGGAAGATGTGTGGAACACGATGGAGCCTGTGATCGCACAGGTCTTCGAGACATTCGCCGATGGCAAGCCGGTGACGCCTGCAGGCAGCTTCCCGCGCATTCCCCATGCCGAAGCGATGCTCAAATATGGCTCGGACAAGCCCGATCTGCGCAACCCGATCCTGATCACCGATGTGACCGAGCATTTCGTCGGCTCGGGCTTCGGCATCTTCGCAGGAATCGTGGAAGGTGGCGGTGTCATCCGTGCCATTCCGGCGCCGGGCGCAGGCGCAGGCAGCCGCAAATTCTTTGACGAGATGAACGGTTTGGCACGTACTGAGGGTTTTTCAGGGCTTGGCTATATCAACATCAAGGATGGCGTGCCCGGCGGGCCGATCGCCAAGAAT
This sequence comes from uncultured Alphaproteobacteria bacterium, assembly GCA_966205705.1. GTDB lineage: Bacteria > Pseudomonadota > Alphaproteobacteria > Sphingomonadales > Sphingomonadaceae > Sphingobium. Next base: position 19,307 of record CBIHKY010000049.1, on the reverse strand, counting down.
CACGGCGAAGAAGCGACGGCGAAGCTGATCGCGGCGCTGGGCCTTGGTCCCGATGATGGCGTGTTCTTCGCGGCAGGCAAGGAAGCGCAGGCTGCTAAGCTCGCTGGCCTTGCGCGCACCCGCACCGGCGAGACACTGAACCTGATCGACAAGGACCGGTTCGACCTGTGCTGGATCGTCGACTTCCCATTCTATGAGTATGACGAGGACGCCAAGAAGGTCGACTTCGCGCATAACCCCTTCTCCATGCCGCAAGGTGGGATGGAAGCGCTGGAAGGGAGCGATCCGCTGTCCATCAAGGCCTATCAATATGATATGGTCTGCAATGGCTTTGAGATCGCGTCGGGTTCGATCCGTAACCAGCATCCTGACCTCATGGTGAAGGCATTCGAGCTGGTCGGCCTTTCCAAGGCGGACGTCGAGGAGCGCTTTGGCGGCCTTTACCGCGCCTTCCAATATGGCGCGCCGCCACATGGTGGCATGGCCGCTGGCGTGGACCGGATCGTGATGCTGCTGTGCGGCGTGCAGAATTTACGCGAGATCACGCTCTTCCCGATGAACCAGCGCGCAGAAGATCTGCTGATGGGTGCGCCATCACAGGCTGAGATGAAGCAATTGCGCGAACTCAATATCCGCGTGATCGAGCCGCAGAAGGCCTGATCGCAAGCACACTCGACAATGGCTGGCCGCACGATAATGTGCGGCCATGACCATCAAGCTTTCCCATTATGAAGACGGCGCCAAGTTCGAGGGCGATTTCGAAGAGGCGTTGCTGAAGCTGCAAAAGCGGCTTGAGCGCATTCAGGTTTCCCACATCGTCCATAAGCGGCGCAGCGTCGTGATGTTCGAGGGCTGGGATGCGGCAGGCAAGGGCGGCATCATCAAGCGGATGACGGCGATGCTCGATCCGCGCTTCTTCAAGGTGTGGCCGATCGGCGCACCGACCGAAGAAGAGCGCGGGCGGCATTTCCTGTGGCGCTTCTGGTCCCGTTTACCGGCGGACCAGCATATCTCGATTTATGATCGCAGCTGGTATGGGCGCGTTCTGGTCGAGCGCGTCGAGGGCTTTTGCTCGCTGAAGGAGTGGAAGCGCGCCTATGACGAGATCAACGAGTTTGAAGCGCAGCAGGTCGAGAGCGGAACCGCCATCGTCAAAGTCTTCGTGCACATCACGCAGAAGGAACAGGACCGGCAGTTAACCCAGCGGCTCGATGATCCCTATAAGCGCTGGAAAACCGGGACGGAAGATTACCGCAACCGCTCAAAGCGCCCGGAGTATCTGGACGCGCTCCACGATATGTTTGACCGCACCCACACGCGCTGGGCGCCCTGGGCAGTGGTCGATGGGAATAGCCGCAAGGCTGCGCGCATCGCGGCGCTCACCTACATTGCCGACACGCTCGAACAGCATGTTCCCAAGGATATGCCGGATCGGGACGAAGAGGTTGTGGCGCTGGCCAAGGAGGCCTTTGGGTATCAACCCAAGGACTGATCAGTCGATCAGAGCTGCTGATACATGACATAGGCATCGACGAAGCCAGCGCTCGGATGGCGGAATGCGCCGGGGAGGGTGCCGACAATCGTAAACCCCATATGCTGCCAGAGCCGCACGGCGCGCTCATTGGTCGCGATCACGAGATTATATTGCATGGCGCGATAGCCTTGCGCGCGGGCGGTCGTGAGCGAGTGAAGGCAGAGCGCCTGTGCGATGCCCTTCCCGCGCTGATCAGGGCGCACGGCATAGCCAGCATTTGCGACATGGGCGGCCGGGCCGGTCGAGTTGGGGCGCAATGTGTAGGTGCCGACGATATCGTCCTCGGCATTGATGGCGACGAAAACGCTTTTGTCCGGCGCGTTCCAATAGGCGGATGCGGCTTGCTCGTTCAGGTCACGATCCAGAGGATAGGTCTCGCCCTCCCGGATCATCGGCTCCAGTACGGCCCAGATACCGGGCCAGTCGGCAGGCGTTGCTGGGCGGATGGAGACAGGGCTCATGCGCGCTTCAATCATACGCTGCGGGGGAATAGGGTATCTCGCGCCCGCGCCAGTGCAGCACGAGCCCGCTCCCATCGCGCGTCACCAGCACATTGCGGAAATCCGCCTTGCCCATATCGTTCGGCGTGAGAATGATCTCGATCTGCTGCCGCTCATTACTCGTGAGCGGGAAGGCGGGGGAGGCGGTGCCATAAAAGGGCTCCGAAATGCTGATTGAGCGCGGCTTGCGGCCAGCCAGATCGCCGGACCATCCGCTCGCTTGCGTGTAATCCTCGATCGGTGGGCCGCTGTCGAGCTCCAGCACGAAGTCGACCCCCGCAATCCCCCTGCCATCGGGCCAGACGACGCGGACGGAAAACCCATCGCCAGCATCGTTCGCCACCTTGCCGAGCGTGAATTGCGGCGCTTTGGGCGTCGGTGTCGTGGTGAGGAGCAGCTTGCCCCCATCGCAGGCCCAACGACCCTGCGCGGATTCATCGACCGCGCCTTCGCTGAGCATATAGCGGAAGCTGCCATTCTTGTTGATCTCGAGAGCCGATGCGGTGTCCGGCCCCGCTGCGGCCATGAACATGCCGGTGGGGCAATCGGCAGCGAGCGCGGGAGCCGAGACGATCAGCATGAGCAGGCCAACCAACGCGGCGCCACCTAGCTTCATGCCGGATAGCTGATGTCGATGACTTCCCATTCCTTTTCGCCCCCTGGCAATTGAACGCGGCGCACATCGCCCACGGCAGACCCGCGCAGGGCGCGCGCCAGCGGCGTATCCCAGCCGATCCGCCCTGCGCCTGCATCGGCCTCGTCATTTCCCACGAGCATAACGATGCGATGCGCGTCATCCTCATCGGCAATGGTCGCGGTCGCGCCGAAAAACACACGGCTTTTGTCGGGCTGCTGGGATGGTTCGACCACCTTGGCGGCCTTCATCCGATCCGCCAGCCATTTAAGGCGACGGTCGATCTCGCGCATCCGCTTGCGACCGTAAAGATAGTCGCCATTCTCGCTACGGTCTCCATTGCCCGCCGCCCAGCTGACGATCTCCACTATCCGCGGGCGCTCGTCCCCCAGCAATTGATCATATTCGGCGCGCAAAGCGGCCAAGCCAGCTGGCGTGATGTAATTGGGCCGAGGCGCCAGGCTCATTTGCGGCGGCGCGGGGGCCGCTTGGTCGCATACATCAGCGCAGCAACAAGCGCTGCAGACCCGATGCCGATGCCCGTCCAGAGCGCCTTGTTGGTGGGGCTGCCATTTGCATCGACCGAACTAGCTGCCGGATTTTCACCTACAGGGGCGTCGATTGCCTTGTCGTCCGTCATGATAAACTGCCTGTTTTGTCAAAAATTGGGATGCGCCGGAAATCAACCGGGCTGGGATTTGCCGAGATATCGGCTGAGCAGCGCAGGGGAGGCGGGGGCAGACTGTGATCTCACCGTGTCGTAAACCACCGCATTTTCCAGCACGCGTTGCACATAATTGCGCGTCTCGAAAATGGGGATATTCTCGATCCACTGAACCATGTCCACGCCGCCCGTGCGCGGATCGCCATTACTTTGCAGCCAACGATTCACCCGGCCCATGCCGGCATTATAGGCTGCGATGGCAAGCGGGTGGCTGCCGCGATAATAGCTCAGCAATTGGCGGAAATAGGCGCTGCCCAGCTGCATGTTATAGTTGGGATCATAGAGCGACGACTGGTTGAACCCGACGCCGATCTTGCCCGCCACTTCCCGCGCAGTCGAGGGCAGAAGCTGCATCAACCCATGCGCATTGGCGTGCGACACGATAGCCTTGTCGAACTGGCTTTCCTGCCGGGTGATGGCGTGGATCATCGTCCAGTTGCTCATCTCGCTCATCGGCACATTCATGCGCGGGAAGCTCACGTCGATCGCGGCGCTCAATCCGCTGCGGCCAACACTGCGCCCGGCCATCACGCCAAGATCGGGCCTGCCCAGCGAGCGCGCAAGCTCGCCCGCCATTGCGAGCTCGGTATCATTCTTGGCCCGTTCAGCGATCATCGCCAGAAAACGGGATTGATCGCGGGACTGGCCGGTGCGGCCCAGATAGCGCGCCGCGCGCACGACGGGCCGCGCATAAAAGGCAGTGCGCTCGCTGTTACTGGGCTGCTTATCCTGCATCGGCAAGGCAGCGGTGGTGAGAGGGCGACCGAGCCGCTCCATTGCCAGCTGGCCATAAAATTGATCAGGATAGGAGGCTGCCTGCACGAAATAGCCATTGGCAGCATCGTTTCTGCGCGCAGCGAGGGCCGCGCGGCCTGCCCAATAATAGCCCTTGGACGATGTCTGGCTGGAGCGTGCGCCACGAGCATAGCGTGAGAACATCGCCTCAGCGTCCTGCGGCCGATTAAGCTCGTTGAGCGCGGTGGTGCCTGCCAGCCAGGTGAGGCTGGTATAATCATCGCGCACACCGAGCGATTGCTCGCTGATGTCTGTGCCCGACGGGAAAGCATCATCGACCTTGGAAGCGATCGCAAAGGCTGTGCTCGACTGGCCATCATTCGCTGCAGCGCGGGCTTGCGTCAGCAACAGCTCATACCATTTCTCCGGGTCGCTTGGCCGCTGGCTCATAGCGACGCGATTGGCGAGCAACTGGCGCGCCGCGATCAGATTGCCGCCGTCCGCCGTCCACCGCGCCTTGTCGGCCAGATAGCCAGCATCCATGCTGCCGACCGGATCGGCGGGACCCATTTTCAGCGCGGCATCGGGCGCCTTGCGCTGGAACGCGATGCGCGCCGCAGTGACGGACTGACGCGTGACGGGGAGCATCGGCAGCACACGCTCGGCAACATCCGGGCGGCGTTGCCACAGCGCAGCATCGGCGCGCCTCAAATGATCTTCCGGACGGAATGAGGCGTAAAATTGCGAGCGCAGCCGCTCTTCCCATTTGATATCCATATTGCCCGCGGCCCAAGCCTCGCGGGCCATCTCTTGCGCCTCGTCGCGGCGACCGAGGCGATTGAGCGCAAGAGCGTGCGAGGCTTTGCCCTGTGCGGTGCGCGCGGGATATTGCCGGAAGAAGGCGATGATCTTTGCCGGATCCTGCATGTCTGCATCGGCCTGCCGCTCAGCATTGCCGCGCATCTTGCCTTCATCGGGCCAGCCCTGATGGGCGATCAGAAAATCGGCATAGTCCGTGAAGCTGAAGCCGTCGCTCGATGCGAGGCGGCGCCAATTATCGAGCGCAATGCGCGTCTGAGAATCCTCCGCGCCACCAGCTGAAAGCTGCGCCTGAGCAGCGTCCCAGCTGATCGTGGGTGCCGTTTGAGGTGCCGAAGCACTGGTCGCTCCTGATGCCAAAGCAGCGATCAGAACGAGGGCGGATACGCGAAAGTCTTTTCCCATGGGAAGCATTATGGCAGAGCCTTGATGATTGACCGGTGAACGGGCGCGTGCATTTGCACCAATATGCCTGTGTAAGCGCGTGCTTTGAAGGAGTTTTTTTATATGTTTTCCGGCTCGATCCCGGCGTTGATCACCCCGTTTCGCGATGATCGGCTCGATGAGTCGGCTTTTCGCACCTTTGTGGATTGGCAAATCGAGGAAGGCTCTACCGCCCTCGTGCCTTGCGGAACCACGGGCGAAAGCGCGACGATGACGATCGAGGAGCATAACCGTGTCGTGCGCATCTGTGTCGAACAGGCTGCCGGGCGCGTGCCGGTGATCGCGGGCGCAGGATCCAACGACACCCGGATTGCGCTGGAGCATATGTTTGCCGCGCAGGCTGCGGGCGCTGAGGCCGCGCTTGTCGTTGCGCCCTATTATAACAAGCCGAGTCAGGACGGGCTTTATCAGCATTTCGCTTATCTGGCCTCGCGCTGCGATCTGCCGATTGTCATTTACAACATTCCCGGTCGCTCGATCGTCGATGTCGGCGTGCCGGTGATGCATCGTTTGGTCGAAGAGTTTCCTAACATCGTTGGATTGAAGGACGCGACGGGCAATCTTGGCCGCGTTTCGGCCCAGCGCCTCGCGTGCGGTGCGGATTGGTGCCAGCTCTCAGGCAATGACGAGACTGCGCTCGGCTTCAATGCGATGGGCGGCAGGGGTTGTATCTCGGTGACGGCGAATGTCGCGCCGCGCTTGTGTGCGGACTTCCAGAACGCCTGCCTTGATGGGCGCTGGGCAGATGCGCTGGCTTTGCAGGACAGGCTGTATCCTTTGCACGACGCGCTGTTCACGGATTCGTCGCCCGGCCCGGTGAAGTACGCGCTTTCCCGCGTGCGATCTGATATGCCAGCCGAAATGCGGTTGCCGATCACATGTCCATCCAGCGCATCGCGCGCCACGGTCGATCGGGCACTGGAAATTGCAGGATTGGTTTAGGGCCGGTTCATCTTCCTAGCCTATAGTTTTCCTGAAAGTATTTTATGGCTCGCCCGCGTCCTGAAGAATTCAACAAGGTCAAGATCGTCGCTGAGAACCGCCGTGCGCGTTTCGAATATTCGATTGAGGACGTTTATGAGGCTGGGATCGTCTTGCGCGGAACCGAGGTAAAATCGCTGCGATTCGGTGAGGGCACCATTGCGGAGAGCTATGCCGAGGTGAAGGATGAGGAAATCTGGCTGATCAACAGCAATATTCCCGAGTTCAGCCACGGCAATCGCTATAATCACGAGCCCAAGCGCCCGCGCAAATTACTGCTGCGCGTGCGGGAAATCGCCAAGCTGCATGGCGCGGTGGCGCGGCAGGGCATGACGCTCGTACCGCTCAGCGTCTATTTCAACGAGCGCGGCAAAGCCAAGGTGGAGTTGGCGCTCGCCAAGGGCAAGAATGCGCGGGACAAGCGCGACACCGAGAAAGAGCGCGACTGGAAGCGTGAGCAGGGCCGCATCATGAGAGACCGGGGCTGATGCCCGCCAAGCACATCGCACGCGCCTTCCGCAATGCCATGCCCACGCGCGAGGGGCTGGCCAACAACCGCTTCGTGAAGCCGGTGGCGCACCGCGTGCTGGCGCCGGAGCTGTGGCGCTTTACCCGCCGCTCCGTGCCGCGCGGCGTGGCTCTTGGACTGCTGGTCGGGATTTTCTTCCTGATCCCCGGCCTACAGATCGCGGGTGCGGCGCTGCTAGCGCTGCCGTTCCGCGCGAATGTTCCTCTGGCGGCGGCGATGACCTTCCTCTCCAACCCGGCAACCACGCCCTTCATTCTGGCGGCATCCTATTATGTCGGCGCGACGATGCTTGGGCGGTCTGGCGATATGAGCCAGGTGATGGCGCTTATCCATAACCATGCGGGCGTCTCGGAATGGGCGAGCTGGCTGTTCTCATCCACGGCGCCCACGCTGATCTTCGGCTTGGCTATCGTGTCGATCGTCTCGGCAGCGATTGGCTATCTGCTCTCCTCATGGCTGTGGCGCAGCCGGATGGCCCGCAAATGGCGGCAGCGTCTGCATGCCCGTGATGTTGTCGGCGAGAAAGCGCCTACCGATGAGTTTGCACTGAGGGAACAAGCCTCTTGAAAGGCCCAGGGCCGGACTCGCATCGCGACGAATTGCTCAGGCTTACGGCCGGCAAATCGCGCATCCCTGCCTTTCCGGTTGTTATTGTGGCGGCACTGATAAGTGGTGGACTGCTGCTTTGGGTGCTTCAGGATCTGGTGCTGGCTGGCGGGTTTTTTGCCACGCTCATTGGCGTTGGCGCATTGATCTGGTTTGCGCGGCGGCTCTTTCCGGCGGATCAGATCGAGCAATCGATCGTGAGCGACTGGTCCGTCACGCGCGCTGCTGCCGAAGCGGCAGGGCTTGCGATCGCCGTCACGGATCGCAAGGGGCGCATCGTGTGCGCCAGCGATCAATATGGTGAGTGGTTTCCCGATTATCCGACACCGCCTGAAATCAAGGTGCCCGCGCGCGATCAGGAGCGGCTTGCTGAAGCGGGCAAAGCGGCCTGGCGTGATGGCGAAGCTGCGGTGCAGGGTTTGGCCCGTGGCAGCCTTCAGCTGGATGTGAACATTGTCCGCACGGGCAGGGTCGATGACTATCTGCTCTGGCGGTTCGCGCCGGTGCGGCAGGTGAGCGTCATCGATGATTATCTACGCATCATGGAAGGTGACGCCGGGCGGCAGCTCTCCGACGCAGGCATCATGTGCGCGATGATCGGCGGGGAAGGGCGCATCCGAGCGACCAATCCTGCCTTCGCCTTGCGGGCGACCGGGCGGCCGGACAGCAACATCGTTGGGCGTGACTTCGCAGGCTATATGCGGGTCGATTCCAAAGGCCGCATCTTCTTCGCGCTGGAGGAAAATCAGGCGACGCCGATCCGCATGATGCAGGTGCCCGTGCGGCCGGATGATCCGGCGGGCATGCTGGCGCTGTTCATGCTCGATGACATGGCGGGCTCGGTCGAGGGCATCACCAGCCTTGCCTATGTCGAGACATTGCTCTCGCTGCTGCCCTTTGGCCTCGGCATGGCGGACCGCGATGGCAGGCTGCTATTCTTCAACAAGGCTTTTGGCCGGGTTGCGGGCATCGAAGGGGACGAGAAGCCAAGCTATCCGGGTGATCTGGTCGTTAGCGAGGATCAGGCGGCGGTTGCCGAATCGATCCGCCGCTATGCCATCGGCGCGCAAATGTCCGGCGACATTCAGGTGCGGCTGAAGATTTCGCCCGAAGAGCCGATATCGCTCAGCCTGGCTGGCGTGCGCGGGTTGGGGGAGGCTGCCGTACTACTCAGCCTCAAGGATAATAGCGAGGAATCGCGCCTCAAGCGTCAGGTCGCGCAGCAGACGAAGATGCAGGCGGTAGGCCAGCTTGCGGGCGGCGTCGCACATGATTTCAACAATATCCTGACCGCAATCATCGGCCATTGCGACCTGATGCTGATGCGCCATACGCCGGGCGACAGTGACTATGACGACATCCAGCAGGTTAAAGCCAATTCCAACCGGGCGGCATCGCTGACCCGGCAATTGCTCGCCTTTTCCCGTCAGCAGACCCTGCGCCCGCAAGTGCTGCAATTGCCGGACGTCGTTTCGGAAGTCTCCACCCTGCTTAAGCGGCTGCTGGGCGAGAATATTCGTCTCAACGTTACCCACGGGCGCAACCTTGGCAGCGTTCGCGCCGATCCGGGGCAGCTTGAGCAGGTTATCGTCAATCTCGTGGTGAACGCGCGTGACGCCATGCCCGATGGCGGCACCGTGACGATCCGCACCTTCTCCGTCTCAGCCGCCGATGTGCGGGAGATGAAGAATGAGATCATGCCGATCGGCGATTATACCGCGTTCAGCGTGGGCGACACCGGCAGCGGCATTCCGCCAGATGTGCTGGGCAAGATTTTCGAGCCATTCTTCACGACCAAATCCGTCGGCAAGGGCACGGGGCTTGGCCTTTCGACCGTTTATGGCATCGTCAAGCAGTCGGGCGGGTTCATCTTCACCGATTCTGCGCTCGATGAGGGCACGGTCTTCAACATCTATCTGCCCGTTCACACCGCACTGGTTGAGCCGAAACCAAGTGCGCCTGCGCCTCGCAAGAAAGCTGCAGCGGATAGTTGGGGCACCGGCACGATCCTGATCGTCGAGGATGAGGATATGGTGCGCAATGTTGCCGAGCGAGCGCTGGCGCGGCATGGCTACACCGTGCTGACAGCCGCAGACGGCGAGCAGGGGCTGGCACGGCTTGAGCAGGCGGAGAAGATCGATCTGCTGATTTCCGATGTCGTGATGCCGGGCATGGACGGCCCGGCGATGGTGCGCGCAGCCCGTGCCACCCATCCTGCGCTGCCCGTTCTGTTCATGTCCGGCTATGCCGAGGAGCAGCTACGCAAGTCCATCGACATTGATAATGTGGCGTTTTTGCCCAAGCCATTCTCCGTCACGCAACTGGCTGATGCGGCGAGGGATGTGCTGGCTGCAGCGCGCGCGCAGGCCGAAGCTGCGGGCGAATAAACACCGCGATTGCTGGTCTGCGTGCCTTTCGGCTAACGATTCTGTAACCTTGATCCACCTATGAATAGCCATCCGGCGCGGTCCTGCGCTGATGGCCAGGTGGTTACGAACATGAGTCGAGTTGAAAACATTCTCCGCGCGCGCAGTACGCGGGTTGCTCTAGCGGTTGTGCTGTTGGGGACGGGTGCCGTTGGCTTTGCGCCCTATGTGTTCAACGATGTCTCCACACAGGCCGCGATCAACGCGCCGATCATTCGATTGACGGCAGCGGCGGATGGCACGGTCGCCGCGCTGCCTGCCGATGGGCAATATTTCGGCAAGCCGACCGCAATCCGCCTACTCGATCTCTCGCAGGATACCGGCGAAGTGGCAGAGCTTCGGGCGAGAGCCGAAATCGCGCTCGCGCAAATCGATCTCGCCAAGCGCCAGCTTGCTGAACTGACCGGACAGGAAGCGCGGCTAGACCAGCGCGCCGCCGTGTTCACCCACGCCACGACTGCGCGTCTGGCCGACGATCAATCCGCCACGCAGGCCTCGCTCGAAGGCTGCCGCGCCGAGCATAGCGAGCAACAGGCCGCCCTCGTGCGTGCCCGCCAGCTCTCGACACAGGGGTTCATGTCTGCCGCAGGCGTGGAAAAAGCCACCGCCGCCGTCGCCAGCAAATCGAGCGAATGCAGCGGCTTCAACGCGCGCCTCCACTCGATCAGCGTTGCGCGCGGCGCAGCGCGCTCGGGCGTGTTCATTGGCGATAGCTATAATGATGCGCCCTATGCCGTTCAGCAGGGCGACCGCGTGGTCCTCCAGCGCCAGACCATCGAGAAGATGCTGACCGATGCGCAGGCCGAATATACGCAGACGCTCCTTCGCTTGAAGGATGCGCAGGCCCGCGCCAGCTACACCGCGCCTGCAGGCACGCTCGTATGGGCAGCGACGGCCAGTTCCGGCGCTTCGATTCGCGCGGGCGAGCCGGTGGTCGATCTCGTCGATTGCCGCCGCCGCTTCGTTCAGGTCGCACTGCCCGAGCGCAAAGCTGAGGTGATCAACTCCGGCGCCAAGGCCAATATCCGCATGATCGGCGCGAGCGAATGGGTCGAGGGCAGGGTGGTCAACATCACCGGCGCCGCTGGCCGTCGTCAGGAAGGCCTGCTCGCGGCCTCAACCTACTCCCAGCCCGACGCGCGCGAGATCATCGTGGACGTCGCGCTGCCAGCGCAGATTCCCGGCGACGTGAATCCAGCGCGCAAATGCGATGTCGGGCGGCTTGCCGAAGTCCGGTTCAGCCGCAGCCTTTGAGCGACATGTCCAGCATCGCATCCACGGCGCCCTATGCGTCGCTGGCGCTCATGCTGGGCGCGTTCGTCATCTTTGGCGGCATCTGGCGCTCAAAGCTCGGCATCGTGCTGACGATTGGCATCGCGGTGTTGAATTATCTGCAATGGCGGATCTTCGACACCATCCCGTGGGGCGGCACGTTCAGCGAGCTATGGTGGCCGATCACATGCCTCGTCGTGGAGGTGCTCGCGTTGTTCGACGCCAGCATCCTGCTCGCCATCCTCGCTCGCCCGACCAATCGCTCGGCAGAGGCGGACAAGGGCGAGGCGCAATTGCGCGCCCTCTGGCAGGAGGACGCGCAAGCCATTCCCCCAGTCGACGTGTTCATCGCCACCTATAACGAGCCGCGCGAAGTCCTTGAAAAGACCATCCTCGGTTGCCTCGCTATGGATTGGCCCGATGCGCGCGTGTGGGTGCTCGATGATGGCAGGCGTCCCTGGGTGCGCGATATATGCGAGGCGAAGGGCGCTGGATACATCACCCGGGCAGACAATAAGGGCGCCAAGGCCGGCAATATCAATCATGGGCTGACGGTCACGAACGCGCCCTATGTCGCCGTGTTCGATGCCGACTTCGTGCCGCAGCGCAATTTCCTGATGCGCACGATGGGCTTCTTCGAGAACCCCAAGATCGGCATCGTGCAGATACCACACAGCTTCTATAATCATGATCCCATGCAGACCAATCTCGGCTTGCAACAGGCCATGCCAGACGATCAGCGCTTCTTCTTCGAGGCGATCATGCCAGGCCGCGATGGCTGGGATGCGAGCTTTTGCTGCGGCTCCAACTCCGTCACACGTCGGACGATTTTCGATGAAATTGGCGGCGGCTTGCCCGAGGGGTCGATCACGGAGGATATGCTCCTCACGCTCGCCAGCCTGCGCAAAGGCTATATCACCCGCTATCTCAACGAGCCGCTGGCCTATGGCCTCGCGCCGGAAAGCACGGCGGCCTTCTTCGTGCAGCGGCAGAGATGGGCGCAGGGCGCGATCCAGATTCTCTATCTCAAGCATGGGCCATTGGGGCGCGGACTGAAGTTGCGTTACCGCTTCCTCTTCCTGCCCACCGCCTGGCTCACGCAGGGACTGCAATCGGCTTTCACCATCTTTGTGCCGATCCTGTTTGCGCTGTTCAACATGTCGCCCATGATCGGCGTCGATCTCCCGGGGATCATCTTCTATCTGCTGCCGATGGTGGCTGCGTTGCTGGGCGGCATCACCTTGCTGGCGCCCGGGCGCTATTATCCGCTCGCCGCCCAGATCCTCACCGTGTTTCAGACGTTCCGTATTCTGCCTGCCGCGCTCAAGACCGTGTTTTTTCCCAAGGGACTCACGTTCAAAGTCACGCCCAAAGGCTCCAGTTCAGGCTCGGGCACGGGCGGGGCGGGCGGTAGCGTGCTGATGGCCTCGCTCACCCTCGTCGCGCTCAGCCTTGCAAGCCTCGCCATCAACATGTTGCCCGATTATCGGGTCGTCGCGCAGGATGGGCTGCTGCCCGTCGTCGCCTTCTGGCTCGCCTTCAACATGGTCATGCTCATCCTTGTCGCCATGATGTGCCTTGAGAAGCCGCGCGTGCGTGGAGAAGAGCGGTTTGCACTGCGTCACACCGTCACTCTGGTGGGCGCGCAGGGCGAGATGATCAGTTCATCGCGTGGTGACATTTCCATCTCCGGGCTGGGCATGGCGATCAGCGATCCGGTGCAGCTTGCCGTGGGGGATCGCGTGCAGATCATCCTGCCGGAAGTCGGCATCGTGCGCGGCTTCATCCGCTATTCTTCGCCGCAGCGGCTTGGCGTCGCGTTTGATTTTCATTCCGAAGAATTGCGGGACCGTCTGATCGTCTCGCTGTTCACCAACGGCATGGATGTGAACGCGCTTCGCCCTTCCGCGTTGGCGGTTGCGGGATCACTCGTGAAGCGGCTCTGGTCGGCAGATCTCAGCTTGCGTCCGCAAATCGCGATGCCGGCAGAAGAGCCTGCGCCGGCAGTCGAGAAACTCAGCGCCATCGCGCGCCTCGTGCCACCGGGTCGTCGCCCGGATCTGCGCGCGCCTGACCTCAGTGTTGAACTTGGTGCTTTGGCCGGGACACCTGAGACGCCAGCGCCAGTTGTCGTCCCGATCACCAAAGTCGCCTAATCTCGCACATGCGTGTTCCCCTCTTGTTCTATGAGAACAAATAGGATACGAAGCCGAAATGGCCAGAGCGCCACGAGGATTTGACTTCCAAGAGGAGCACGCACATGACGGCAAGCTTGAAGCTCATCGACGGCGAGAAGAACATGGCAACCACCACTGAACGACAAAAGGCGCTGGATGCTGCGCTGGCGCAGATTGACCGCGCTTTTGGTAAAGGCAGCGCGATGCGCCTCGGCTCCAAGGAGACGATGCAGGTTGAGGTGATCCCAACCGGCAGCCTTGGGCTTGATATTGCGCTTGGCGTTGGTGGATTGCCGCGCGGCCGTGTGATCGAAATTTATGGCCCGGAAAGCTCCGGCAAGACGACATTAGCGCTCCATGTGATCGCCGAAGCGCAAAAGACCGGCGGCACGGCTGCCTTCGTGGATGCCGAGCATGCGCTTGATCCGGTGTATGCCAAGAAGCTCGGCGTCAACATCGATGAGCTGATCGTTTCGCAGCCGGACACGGGCGAGCAGGCGCTTGAAATCGTCGACACGCTGGTGCGCTCCAATGCTATCGATGTGCTGGTGATCGACTCGGTCGCTGCGCTCGTGCCCCGTGCTGAAATCGAAGGCGAAATGGGCGACAGTCATGTCGGCCTGCAGGCGCGCCTCATGTCGCAGTCTCTGCGCAAGCTGACAGGCTCAATCAGCCGTTCGCGCTGCATGGTGATCTTCATCAATCAGCTACGCATGAAAATCGGCGTGATGTACGGCAACCCGGAGACGACGACGGGCGGCAATGCGCTGAAGTTCTACGCATCGGTGCGTCTGGACATTCGCCGCACGGGCCAGATCAAGGATCGCGACGATATCGTTGGCAATGCGACTCGCGTGAAGGTGGTGAAGAACAAGGTTGCGCCACCTTTCAAGCAGGTCGAGTTCGACATCATGTATGGCGAGGGTATTTCCAAGGTCGGCGAGATTCTCGATCTTGGCGTTAAGGCGGGCATTGTTGAGAAGTCCGGCGCCTGGTTCTCCTATGATTCGGTCCGCATCGGGCAGGGGCGTGAGAATTCCAAGACCTTCCTCAAGGAAAACCCCGAGCTGATGGACAAGCTCGACAAGGCCATTCGTGCGCGCACCGAGAAGGTGGCTGAGGGCATGATGACTGGTCCTGACGCTGCCGACGGTGACGACGAATAATCCATAACATGCTGGTCGCTGAGCCGAGCAGGGTTCAGCGGCCATTTTGGCAGCCTGAAAAAGCCTTTGGCAGGCATGCATGACACAAGGTGAGACATGATCTGCATTTTCGCTTCGTCTTCCATGCACTCACCGCTTGTCGCTGGGCGCAGCTTCCCCTAATCGCTCGTTCATGACGTCGACCAACGATATTCGCCGCAGTTTCCTCGACTATTTCGGGGCCAATGGTCATGAGATGGTGGCGTCCTCGCCGCTCGTCCCCAATAATGACCCCACCCTCATGTTCGTGAACGCTGGCATGGTCCCGTTCAAGAATGTGTTCACCGGGCTGGAATCGCGACCTTACAAGACCGCGACCTCCTCGCAGAAATGCGTGCGCGCTGGCGGCAAGCATAATGATCTCGATAATGTCGGCTATACCGCGCGGCATCACACCTTCTTCGAGATGCTCGGCAATTTCTCCTTCGGCGATTATTTCAAAGAAGGCGCGATCGAGTTCGCTTGGAAGCTGCTGACCAAGGAAGTCGGTCTGCCGGTCGAGAAGCTCACCGTCACTATCTATGAAGATGATGATGAAGCGCTCCAGCTGTGGAAGAAGATTTCCGGCCTGCCGGAGAGCCGCATCATCCGGCTTGGCGCCAGGTCCAACTTCTGGATGATGGGGCCCACCGGGCCTTGCGGGCCGAACTCCGAGATTTTCTACGATCATGGCGATCATATCTTCGGCGGCCCTCCCGGCAGCCCCGATGAAGATGGCGATCGCTTTGTCGAGCTGTGGAACCTTGTGTTCATGCAGTTCGAGCAGATTGACGAGAGCACCCGCATTCCCTTGCCATTGCCGCAGATCGACACGGGCATGGGCCTCGAGCGCATCGCCGCGGTTCTGCAGGGCGTGCATGACAATTACGACATCGATATCTTCAAGGCGCTGATCGCGCAGTCGGTCGCGCTGACCAAGCAGCCAGCGGAAGGCGACGCGCGTGCCAGCCATCGCGTGATTGCCGATCATCTGCGCTCGACGAGCTTCCTGATTGCCGATGGTGTGCTGCCTGCCAACGAGGGTCGCGGTTATGTGCTGCGCCGGATCATGCGCCGCGCGATGCGTCACGCGCATCTGCTGGGTGCGGCCGATCCGTTGATGCACCGTCTTGTCGGTGGCCTCGTTGTGGAGATGGGCGCGGCTTTCCCTGAACTGTTGCGCGCTCAGCCCCTGATCGAAGAAACGCTACTGCGCGAAGAAACCCGCTTCCGCCAGACACTCGACAAAGGCCTCAAGCTTCTCGACGAGGCCGTCATCGGCCTGGAGCCGGGCGCGACGTTGCCGGGTGAAACTGCGTTCAAGCTCTACGACACATTCGGCTTCCCCTATGACCTGACCGAAGATGCCTTGCGCACACAGGGTCTTGCCGTGGACCGCGAGGGCTTCGATCAGGCAATGGCCATGCAAAGAGCCGCCGCGCGCGCTGCGTGGAAAGGCTCGGGCGAAAAGGCATCCGAGGAAGTCTGGTTCGACATTGCCGAAACAGAAGGCTCAACCGAGTTTACGGGCTATCTCAGCGAAGTCGGCGAAGGCCGCGTCGTTGCAATCCTCAAAGACGGCGCACGAGTTGAGGCAGCGCAAGTCGGCGACAAGGTCGTTCTCGTCACCAATCAAACGCCCTTTTACGGCGAAAGCGGCGGCCAGGCTGGCGACAGCGGTCGGATCAGCAGCGCGGCCGGGTTGTCCGCCATCGTGGAGGAAACCTCCAAGCCGCTTGGGCGCCTCCATGCACATCACATGGTGATCGAGGCCGGGAATATCTCCGTCGGCGATATCGTTCACATGCAAGTGAATGGCGGACGCCGTTCTCGTATTCGCGCCAATCACAGTGCAACCCATCTGCTCCATGCAGCCCTGCGCAAGACGCTGGGCGCCCATGTGACGCAGAAGGGCAGCCTTGTTGCCGAAGATCGGCTGCGCTTCGACTTTTCACATACAGAAGCGCTGACTGCCGCACAGCTTACTGCCGTCGAAGCGGATGTGAACGCACAGATCCGCGGAAACTCGGAAGTTTCGACCCGCCTCATGTCGTCCGACGATGCGATCGCAGCCGGTGCGATGGCACTGTTTGGCGAGAAATATGGCGATGAAGTCCGCGTCCTCTCCATGGGGTCGGGCGATGAGGGCACCTATTCGGTTGAGCTTTGTGGCGGCACGCATGTCCACGCGCTTGGCGATATCGCACTGCTCAAGGTCATCGGGGAAAGCGCGGTTGCCAGTGGCGTTCGCCGCATCGAGGCACTCACCGGCGAGGCTGCACGGCTGTGGCTGACACATCGCGATGAGCAGTTGCGCGCGATCGCATCAAGTCTGCGCACAACGCCCGACGACGCTGCCGGACGCGTGTCCGCGCTGGTTGAGCAGAGCCGCAAGCTGGAGCGCGAACTGGCTGATGCCAAGAAGGCGCTTGCGCTGGCAGGCAGTGGTGGCGCGGGATCGGGGCAGCAACCTGTCGCCGACGAGCAGGTGAATGGCATCACATTCAGCGCGCAGCATGTCGATGGGCTCGATCCCAAGGCGCTGCGCGGATTGGTGGATGAAGCCAAGGCTCGCATTGGCAGCGGCGTTGCTGCGATGGTCGTGACCAATGATGGCCGCGCGAGCATCGCGGTTGGCGTGACCCAGGATTTGCTCGGCAAATTGAGCGCTGTCGATCTGGTGCGCGCTGGCGTGGAGGCGCTGGGCGGGCAGGGGGGCGGTGGTCGTCCTGACATGGCGCAGGGCGGCGGACCAGATGCTTCTGCAGCGCAGGCAGCGCTGGATGCGGTAAAGGCGACGCTGGCTGCTGCCTGAAGTAGGCGAGTTTCTGACTGCACATCTCGGGGTGACAGACGCATCGAGTCATGATGGCGTGCGCCTAGTCTGTCCTTCGTGGTTGCATTGTTCGATTCGACATCAGCGGTAAGCAGTGGCTTAGCGAGCGCGATTTCAAGCACTGCCACATTGTGGGCCGCATTCCCGCATTCGCCTCACGCGCACATTCTCTCAAACTAGGCCTTGTTGACGATGATGAGGTCAGCGCAAGCGGTCTATGCTGCAACCAGATGGATGAGCGGAGAGCAGTTCTTTGCATCATGGTGTCGGGAAGATAGGTATGATTCACGTCTCCAAGAGGCTGGCTCAATAGGCGACGGTTTGAACCCGCAAAGAGGTTGGCGCCGACTTCCTCAAAGAGATCCAGAGATCGCAGCCATCATCCATTTGCGATCGTGCTGCCAAGCGAATGCTATGGCCCGGGAGATATCTTCAATCGGTCACTGCGCTGATTGCGCGGCGGTTTGTTCGCTTCCAATGGCCGGGCCACAAAACGCAAACGCAGTCCGAATGGTCGTTCCGCTTCGCACATCATCGCTGCCCGAAAACCACCTGACCAGGCGCTCGCGCCAGCATCAAAGGATCAAAATAGCCGGCGCCACCGCTTCCACGGCGGCGCCGGCGTATCAATTACTTCCAGCTGCCCATTTCAGTTTCCAGGTTCACCCGAATTTCCTCGAAGAAGCGCTCCGTCGTCATCCAGGCCTGATCCGGGCCGACGAGCAGCGCAAGATCCTTGGTCATCGCGCCAGATTCGACCGTCTTGATGCAGACCTTTTCAAGCGTCTCGGCAAAACGGACCACCTCTGGCGTCTCATCGAACTTGCCACGGAACTTGAGGCCGCCGGTCCAGGCGAAAATCGACGCGATCGGATTGGTCGAGGTTGCCTTGCCTTGCTGATGCTGGCGATAGTGACGCGTGACGGTGCCGTGCGCCGCTTCTGCTTCAACGGTCTTGCCGTCGGGTGACATCAGCACGGACGTCATCAAGCCAAGCGAGCCGAAGCCCTGTGCAACCGTATCCGACTGAACATCGCCGTCATAATTTTTGCATGCCCAGACGAACTTGCCGCTCCACTTGAGCGCGGAGGCGACCATGTCGTCGATCAGGCGATGCTGATAGTCGATGCCAGCTTCAGCATATTTGTCCTTGAACTCTGCCTCGAAAATCTCCTGGAACAGATCCTTGAAGCGGCCATCATAGGCCTTGATGATCGTGTTCTTGGTGGAGAGATAGAGCGGCCATTTGCGCTCGAGAGCATAATTCATGGAGGCGCGGGCGAAATCGATGATCGACTGATCGAGATTGTACATCGACATCGCAACGCCAGCACCCGGGAACTGGAACACTTCGCGGTCGATCACTGCGCCATCGTCGCCCTCGAAGATGAGGCGCAGCTTGCCGGGGCCGGGGACAAGGAAATCGGTCGCGCGATATTGATCACCAAATGCGTGACGACCAATGACGATCGGGTCCGTCCAGCCTGGAACGAGGCGCGGCACGTTCTGGATCACGATCGGCTCGCGGAACACGACGCCGCCCAGAATGTTGCGGATCGTGCCGTTTGGCGACTTCCACATCTGCTTGAGATTGAATTCCTCGACGCGCTGTTCATCGGGCGTGATGGTCGCGCACTTGACGCCCACACCATGCTTCTGAATGGCATTGGCTGAATCGATGGTGATCTGATCGTTGGTGCGATCGCGCTCTTCAACGCTCAGATCATAATAATGCAGGTCGATATCGACATAGGGCTTGATCAGCCGCTCGCGGATCCATTCCCAGATGATCCGGGTCATTTCATCGCCATCGATCTCAATGACTGGGTTCTTTACTTTGATCTTGCTCATGCGCGCCGGGTCTGTCCGTGGTTGGAGCCGTGGCCAGCCCCCTTGAAAAGACGGC
>CBIHKY010000048.1:0-24931 GCA_966205705.1 uncultured Alphaproteobacteria bacterium | reverse complement strand
GGATGCCTGTACGCCGTCCCGAGTTTTCTGCCTGAGCAGGCGACGGCGCAATTGCCGCGCTTCATGCAGGCGCGTGTCAATCTGGGGCTTGATCTCTCCGGGGGCAGCCACATTCTGCTCGAAGCGAGCACCGAGGATGTGGCGAAGCAACGCATCGCCACGATTGAGGAGCTTGTTCGCGTCGATCTGCGGCGTGCTGACAATCGCATCGCTATCGGTGAGATGTCCACGCGCGGCAATGCGCTCAGCTTCATGGTGCGCGATGCGTCGCAAGTGGATGCCGCTGTCGAGCGCATTCGCCCATTGACGCAAGGCGCGGGCCTGACCGGCCAGCGCGATTTTGACGTGCAGGTGCGCGATGGCAAGACCATCGTCATCATGCCGACAGCAGCGGGTATCAACAACTCGATTGCCAGCGCGATGGAAGTCGCGACCGAAGTGATCCGCAAGCGCATCGATGAGATGGGCACGCGCGAGCCCACCATCATCCGTCAGGGCGATAACCGCATCGTCGTGCAGGTGCCGGGTCTTCAGGATCCCGCACAGCTCAAGGATCTGCTCGGCCAGACGGCCAAGCTTGAGTTCAAGCTGGTCGATACATCGGCAAGTCCGGCAGATCTCGCCCGAGGCATTGCGCCGGTGGGCAGCGAGATCGTGCCTTATCCGGACAATCCGCTGGGCAGCCCGGTGATTGCCGTCAAGCGCCAGATCATGGTGGCTGGCGATGAACTGATCGACGCACAGCAGACCTTTGAGCAGCAGACAAATGCGCCGGTCGTCAGCATCCGTTTCAACGGATCGGGTGCGAACAAATTCGCGCGCACCACGCAGCAGAATGTGAACAAGCCCTTCGCGATGATCCTGGATGGCACGGTGCTTTCCGCGCCGAACATCAATGAGCCTATTCTGGGTGGCTCCGCGCAGGTTAGCGGCAACTTCACGGTCGAAAGCGCCAATCAGCTTGCGATCGCGCTGCGCTCCGGCCAGTTGCCTGTGAAGCTCAAGGTTGTGGAAGAGCGCACCGTCGGACCGGACCTTGGCGCGGACTCGATCCGCAAGGGTGTGATTGCAGGCGGCGTCGCTACGCTCATCGTGCTGATCATCATGGCAGTCGTCTACGGACGCTTCGGCATGTATGCGAACATCGCGCTGATCATCAACATCATACTGATCCTTGGCGTGATGGCGCTGTTTAACGCGACATTGACACTGCCGGGCATTGCCGGGTTCGTGCTCACTGTCGGCGCGGCTGTCGATGCGAACGTGCTTATCAATGAGCGCATTCGCGAAGAGCAGCGGCGGGGCCGCAACATCATCACCACCATCGACACGGGCTATAAGGAAGCGCAGCGCGCGATCTTTGACGCGAACACGACCAACGTGATCGCCGCCGTGCTGATGTTCTACTTCGGGTCTGGCCCCATCAAGGGTTTCGCCGTGGTGCTGATGATCGGCATCTTCACGTCCGTCTTCACGGCGGTGACCGTGACGCGCATGTTCGCCTCCATCTGACTGCGCTCGCGGCCAACGACTTTGACTATTTGAGGGGCCGGAACAATGCGTTTGCTCAAGCTCGTCCCTGACGACACCAACATCCTTTTCCTCAAGTGGCGTCATGTCGCCATGGCGATCAGCGTCCTGTCGATCCTTGTGTCGATTGCGCTGGTCGCAACGCGCGGCCTCAACCTGGGCGTCGATTTCGTTGGCGGGCAGATGATGCGCGTCAGCTTTTCCCAGCCAGCCAATCTTGATGATCTGCGCAACACCATCGGCAGCATCGTCGAAGGTGATGTGAACATCCAGCAGTTCGGCGCGCCGACCGATGTCGCGATCCGCACGCCCCTGCCCGAAGGTGGCGAGGATGCGGCCAATGCGGCTGCGGATCGGCTGAAAGCAGCGATCCTCAAAGCCAATCCGGATGCCAAGTTCGGCAGTGTCGATACGGTATCGGGCAAGGTCTCCGGGGAATTGTTCCGCACCGGCGCCTGGGCGATGTTCTTCGCGATGATTGCCATTTCCATCTACATCTGGGTGCGTTTCGAGTGGCAATTCGGTGTGGGCGCGCTGTTTGCGCTGGTCCATGACGTTGTTCTGACGCTGGGCCTATTCGCGCTCACGCAGATGGAATTCAACCTCAACATCGTCGCGGCCTTGCTGACCATCATTGGCTATTCGCTTAACGATACCATCGTCATCTACGACCGCATTCGTGAGAATCTGCGCAAATATCGCAAGATGGCGCTGATCGAGTTGCTCGATCTGTCGATCAACGAGACGCTGGCGCGCACGGTGATGACATCGCTCACGATGATCATCACGCTGCTCGTGCTGCTGCTGCTTGGACCTGAGGTGATCTTCGGCTTCACCGCAGCAATGCTGTTCGGCATTTTCGTTGGCACCTATTCGTCCATGTATATGTCCGCGCCGATCCTTGTCTGGACCAAGGTCGGATCGGATAGCTTCGTGGCGAAGGCTGGCCCGGCGGTTGCTGGCGCAGAGCGCATCACCCAGAATGAGACGATGCCGCGGCGTTGATGCCGCGCTTCATTTCTGATTGCTAAGGACAGCATGTGGAGCTTCGTCGCGAAGATCTGACCAATGGCCCGGTTGTGACCGGCTTTTCGGGGCAGGGCTTCCGGGTGGGCGAACGCCTGTTCGAGCGTGGGCTGTGGCTCACGGCCGATGATGCGCGGGATTGGGCTGCACCCGCGCGCGTCGATCTGCTGAGCGCTGATATGCTGGCGGACCTGTTACAATCATCACCCACGCCTGAGTTTCTGCTGCTCGGCACAGGTGCGGGCCTCGTGCGCCCGGGCCGTCTGTTCGTGGAAGCGCTTGAGGCGCAAGGCATCGGTGTCGAGGCGATGGACAGCCGCGCTGCCGCGCGCGCATGGGGCGTGCTTCGCCAGGAAGATCGCCAGATCGTCGCAGCGCTACTGCCGTTGGGGTAAGGGCGTAAACGGGCACGCGAGCCGTGGCGATCACAACAGCGTTGACCAGCTTTATCGACCGAAGCCCAAGCGCGCGTCCATAGAACTGGGCATTGATCGCCTTTATGTGCGCCGGCGCGTCCATATGCGCTGCCGCATTTCTTAATCTGCACTTATTATGGTCGTTTTTGCAAGCGGCAGGACTGGAACGAAAGCCCATACCGGGCGTCATGCTGGCGGGTGACTATCGAGGCTAAGAGCGGTTTTCGTCCGCTCGATTGCCAGAGGATTTATACATGGCGTTTATTGCCATCGATTTTGAAGCATCATGCCTGCCGCAATATGGTCGCTCCTTTCCCATCGAGGTCGGCATTGCCGATGCGAGCGGATGGAGCCGGTCATGGCTGATTCGTCCGCATGCAAGCTGGTCGGACTGGCAATGGAGTGCGGAAGCCGAAGGCCTGCACGGCATCACACGCGAGAAGCTGGACGCCGAGGGGCTGGATGTTGCGGACGTTGCCGCGCGGCTCAAAGCTGCGGTGCAGGGCTGCGATGTGATTGCCGACAGCTATTTCGATGATAGCTGGTCTCGTGCGTTGTTCGAGGCGGCGGGCGACCCGCACCATTTGCCTGTGCGCTGCCTTGCTGAGCTGCGCGCTTTCAATGATGTTGGCAATGATCGTCTCAAGGCGGCGCTGGCGAGCGTTGATCTCCAACGCATGCGCCGCCATCGCGCAGAAGATGATGCACGCTGGCTGGCTCAGCTACTGGCAGAGCTTGGCATTGATCGCCCGGCAAGAGTCGCAACCGCGCGCGCAGCTTAAGTGCCCGCGTCTGAGGGATACCTCCGGCGCCGCTTAGGCTTCAATCTTCCTGAGCAGCAGCAATCGTCTCAGGCGGGTGCAACCGCACGCGCATGACATGGCGCGGGTTTGCTTCGACAATCTCGATCCGCCAGCCGCTCTGCTCATGCAGCACGGTCTCGCCCGTTTCCGGCACGCGGCCAGCGATCACGAAGGTGAGTCCGCCGATCGTGTCGACGTCGGAATCTATTTCGGCAAGCTTGGGGTCGATCGCTTCGGCAATGTCGTCCAGTTCTGCGCGTGCATCGGCATCCCACATGCCGCCTTCCAGTGGCACCAGCATGGCTTCGGGCTCATCGTCATGCTCATCCTCGATATCGCCGACGATTTCCTCGACGAGATCTTCAATGGTGAGCAGGCCGTCCGTGCCTGAATATTCGTCCAGCACAATCGCCAGATGCGTGCGCTTGGCCCGCATTTCCGCGAGCAAATCCAGCACGCCCATGCTCTGCGGCACATAGAGCGGCTGACGAATCAGGCTCTCCAGATTGTCCGGATAGGGTTCCGCGCGAGCCAATATGGCGAAGGCATCGCGGATGTGGATCATGCCCGTGATATGATCGAGCGTGTCCTTATACACCGGGATGCGGCTATGGCCCGCCTCGGTGAAGAGCGCCATCAAATCGGGGAAACTCGCATCCTGCGAAATCGCGATAATGTCCGCGCGCGGCACAGCCACGTCATCAACCGTATGTTCGCTAAAATGGAGCATGTTGCGGAGCATCTGCCGCTCGATGGGCGCCAGATCGTCCTTGGATGGGCCGTCATCATCCTGCCCATCATATTGCTCGATGACATTCTCAAGCGCCTGCCTGAGGTTCGTGCCACCATTATCTCCGAAAAGCAGGGCCTTGAGGCCCCGCCATATTCGGCCGCCGTCGCTACTACTATCGCCCTCTTTGGATGGAGAGGCGGTGGCTGTGTCGGACATTGTGTCGGTCAAATCCCTGTTTCGTCGATTGCGCCCGTTGAGCCGGGTTCGCGGTCCCCATATGGATCAGCAATGCCCAATGTTTCAAGTGCTCGTATTTCCAGCACTTCCATCGCTTGCGCCTCGGCATCATTCTCATGATCATGGCCGATCAGATGCAAGGTGCCATGAATGATGAGGTGGGTCGTGTGAGACTCCAGCGATACGCCGCGCTCCTGCGCCTCACGCGCGCAGGTCTCATGGGCAAGGATGATATCGCCCAGCAGCACTTCGCCATCATCGGTGTTTGAGATCGCCTCGATCAGATCGGGCTGTATCATCGGGAAGGAGAGGACATTGGTGGGCCTGTCCTTGCCGCGGAACGAGGCGTTAAGCCCCTGCACCTCGGCATCGTCGGAGAGCTTGATGGAGAGCTCAACCTGCGGCTTGCTGGCGGAAATGACATAGGCCTGAGAGGATTGGGCTAGCCCAGCCTTCACGGCACGCAGACCAAGCGCCTCCCAGTCGGTCGCCTCCGGCCAAGCTGGCCCGGCATCCATCACAACGTCAAGCATTGTCACCCTCATAAGCGGCAACGATCCGCCCCACAATCGGATGGCGCACGACATCGGCGGTGGTGAAGCGGTTGACCGAAATGCCCTCGATCCCCTCCAGCTTATTCACCGCATCGGCAAGGCCCGATGAGCCTGGCATCGGCAGATCGACCTGTTTGGGATCGCCGCAGATCACCATGCGGCTGCCTTCACCAAATCGGGTGAGGAACATCTTCATCTGCGCAATCGTGGTGTTCTGCGCTTCATCGAGAATGATGAAGGCGTTAGCGAGCGTGCGCCCGCGCATGAACGCCAGCGGCGCAATCTCGATCTCGCCGCTCGCAATGCGCCGCTCCACCTGCTCGGCAGGCAAAGTATCGTAAAGCGCGTCGTAAAGCGGGCGCAGATAAGGGTCGACCTTCTCCTTCATGTCGCCAGGCAAAAAGCCCAGTCGCTCGCCCGCTTCCACAGCAGGGCGCGACAGAATAAGGCGATCGACCGATCCGGTGATGAGCTGGCTGACGGCCTGCGCCACCGCGACATAGGTCTTGCCGGTGCCTGCCGGGCCGAGGGCAAAGATCATGTCGTTGCGGGCCAGTGCCTCCATATAGAGGCCCTGATTTTCCGAGCGCGGCACGATGGTCTTCTTGCGCGTGCGGATCATCACCTTGGGCGGCTCGGAGACATCGCGGCGGATGATGCCATCGAGCAGCGGTTCCGCGGACATGGCGATCACGGCCTCAACGGCGCCGGTATCGATCTGCTGACCGACCGAGAGCCGATTATACAGCCCTTGCAGCACCTCGCGCGCACGGGCAGCGGCTTGCGCCTCGCCCTCGATCTGCAGCTTGTTGCCTCGCGCAGCGATGTAAACACCGAGGCGGTTTTCAATCGCAACGAGGTTCTGATCATATTCGCCGAACAGGGAGCCCAGCAGATAGGGCTTATCGAATACCAGCTCGAGCCTGGCTTGGTCACCGGCTTGGGCCGGGGGCTGCCGCTTAGGCAAGAGGGCGACTCAGTGCGCGGTGCGCGGTGAGAAATGCTGTCATCCCCATCTTCATGCCAGACGAGACGGGCAGGGGACAAGGGGCCAACTGCGCTTTAATGAGATAAGCCAGCCCATCTGCGGCGAGCCGTCCTCAAGCGAGGGCAAGCACGCCATCATAGACGGTCTCTTCAAGCGCACGGCCTGCGCCCATCGCCACGCACATCAGCGGATTTTCGGCGATTTTCACGGAGAGCCCGGTCGCATCGGCAATGGCCTCATCGATGCCGCGCAGCAGCGCGCCGCCGCCGGTCAGCGTGATGCCTTCGTCGATAATGTCAGCCGAGAGTTCGGGCGGTGTCTCTTCGAGCGCATTCATCACTGCGCTCACGATCTGGCCGACGGACTCGCGCAGCGCATCGGCAATCTGCGCCTCGGTGATCTCGATCTCGGCCGGGCGGCCATTCACAAGATCGCGCCCGCGCACGCCCATTGGCTGCCCTGCGCCCACCGGCGTCATGGCGTTGCCGATCGTCTGCTTCACGCGCTCGGCGGTGATTTCACCGATCATGAGATTATGATGGCGGCGGATATAGGATGCGATGGCATCATCCATCTTGTCGCCACCCACGCGGACCGACCCGCTATAGGCAAT
This sequence comes from uncultured Alphaproteobacteria bacterium, assembly GCA_966205705.1. Taxonomy (GTDB): domain Bacteria; phylum Pseudomonadota; class Alphaproteobacteria; order Sphingomonadales; family Sphingomonadaceae; genus Sphingobium. Next base: position 18,031 of record CBIHKY010000048.1, on the reverse strand, counting down.
GCCGCTGAGCGAGAGCACGGCGACTTCCGTCGTGCCGCCGCCAATATCTACGACCATCGCGCCGATGGGGTCGATGACCGGCAGGCCTGCGCCAATTGCCGCCGCCATTGGCTCTTCGATCAGTTGCACGCGTGACGCGCCTGCATTGGAGGTCGCGTCGCGAATTGCGCGCCGCTCGACCATCGTCGCGCCCGATGGCACAGCCACGACCACCCGATTGCGACGGCGCAAATGGCTGGGTCCGCCCAGCGCCTTGTCGACAAAGCGCTTGATCATCTGCTCGGCAATATCGATGTCCGCGATCACGCCCTCACGCAGAGGGCGAAGCGCACGCACGCCTTCCGGCGTTTTGCCGAGCATCAGCTTTGCTTCATCGCCAACCGCTTTGATCTCGCTGATGCCGTTGATCGTCTCGATGGCGATCACGGATGGCTCGTTGAGAACAATGCCTTTGCCGGCGACGTAAATAACCGTGTTGACGGTGCCCAGATCAATAGCGAGATCGTGGCTGGCAAAGCTGAAAAATCGGGAAAATTTCATATTTTCTTTTGTCGCGTCTCTGTGGATGCTCGTCCATGCCGCGCGGGCTGTGGGCCGTAAGCTGCAAAGAGATGAAGCGGTGTATTCGGGAGATTATTCCTGCAGGCTGATGCTTGCAGAGTCTCTCTTGCCTGTTGGCCGAGATGCGGCGGCAAATCAAGCGGCAGGTCTGCTTTGCGTGTGGCAGGCGAGGGGCGTGGCGGGCTGAAGGCACAAAAAAGCCCCCGCCTGCGATCGTGCAAGCGGGGGCCAGCGCTGGAGAAAGGATCAGGCGAAGGTGAGGGCGGTCTTGCGCTTGGACTGGCGCAGCACGCCGCCCAGCATGCCAAAGCCGAGCATCATGAGCGCCCAGGTCTGTGGCTCAGGCACGGCAGCAACATTGTCCTCGATGCGGATATTGTCGAACTGCACAAAGCCGCTGGAGCCAGCCTTGGCTGTCCAGCCGATCGAGAGCAGCGAACCGTATGAAGAGAAGTCGAGCGTCGTCGTGGTGAGGCGCTCGTAAGGCGTGTTGGCAATCGTCAGCGTTTTGCTTGAGTTTGAGCCATCGGCCAGCTTGAACGAAAAGAGGATGTCCAGCGTCGAGGAGGCATAGCCGCTGAAATTATTGTACAGTGGCGCAAAATCGATCGTGTCGAGCAGGAAGGCCGCGCCATCGACGCGCGAGAGGCTGACCATTGCGCCGCCGCCATAATTGGTCAGCGCTGCGCCAACGCGATCAAGGCTGCCAAGGCCGGATGTTGGCGTGGAGGTGAAGCAGGTCGGGCCTTTGTTGCTGGCGATGCAATTGCTGGACGTCAGCTTAAAATTGCCGCTTGGCTCTGTGTATGGGCCATAGACATAGAATGTGCTGTTTTTCGTGTCGCGCAATTCGTTGAGGTCGATGACCGTAGCCTGCGCAACTGTGGAAAGGCCGATAGCGAGCGCGAGTGCGCCGGTTGTAGCGATGAAGCGAGCCGTCATATGTTGTTTCCCTGTAAATATCTGACAGGGAAGCCTTTTGCAGCGCAATAAGTCGGCGCGACTGCAATATGGTTACATCTTTGTTAACTAAGACGAGCCGAGTGGAAAGGCTGTGATTTTCGGTGCTTACTGTTCCAAAATGGAGCAGGCACGGTTTCAGGCAGGCGCATGAGCCGGGAGCGCGCCAGCAAGGCTGTTCGGCCCGCCACTCAAAATATCGACCTCGATCAAGTCGCCAATCTGCGCATCTAGCACCGTGACATGGACGGATTGCAGCCAGGGTGATTTGCCGATCAGCTGCCCGGCATGGCGACCCTTGCGCTCCAGCAAGATAGAGATACGCTTGCCGACTGTTGCTTGGTTGAATGCGAGCTGATGGATTCCCAGCTCCTCATGCAGCCGCTTGAGGCGCTCTTCCATCAGTGTGGGCGCGATCTGGCCATCCATGTCTGCCGCAGGCGTGCCAAGGCGGGGGGAATATTTGAAGCTATAGCATTGCGCATAGCCGGTTTCCCGCACGATGCTCAGCGTCTCCTCAAATTCGGCTTCGCTCTCGCCGGGGAAGCCCACGATGAAATCACCGGAGATCGCGATGTCCGGGCGCGCGGCGCGCACCCGCTCGATGATGCGCAGATAGGAATCGCGATCATGGCTGCGGTTCATCGCCTTGAGGATGCGGTTGCTGCCTGACTGCACCGGCAGATGCAGAAAGGGCATGAGCTTCTCGACATCGGCATGGGCATCGATCAGCCCTTGCGTCATGTCATTGGGATGGCTGGTGGTGTAGCGGATACGCGCAAGGCCGGGCAGCTTGTCGAGCGTGCGGATCAGGCCATCGAGGCCCTGTGCGCGGCCCGCTTCATCCTCACCCATCCAGGCATTCACATTCTGGCCGAGCAGCGTGATTTCCTTCGCGCCCGCATCCACCAGCGCCCGCGCTTCATTGAGAATGGCAGACCAGGGCCGGCTGACTTCTGCGCCACGCGTGTATGGCACCACGCAATAGGTGCAGAATTTGTCGCACCCTTCCTGCACGGTGAGGAAGGCGGATGGCGCACTGCGCCGCGCGCGCACTGGCAGCGCGTCGAATTTGGAATCGAGCGGCATATCGGTGTCGACCGCTTCGCGCCCTGCGATCACATCATCGATGAGGCCGGGCAGGCGGTGATAGGCCTGCGGGCCGACGACGATATCGACCATCTTGGTGCGCCGGGTGATTTCCGCACCCTCAGCCTGCGCCACGCAGCCCGCGACCGCGATCATAGGCCGCGTGCCATCCTCGCGGGCGAGGCGGCCAATGTTGGAGAAGACCCGCTCGGATGCCTGCTCGCGAATATGGCAGGTGTTGAGCACCACCAGATCGGCGTCCGCGCCTTCGGCTGCAGCGGTCATGCCCTGCCCGGCGAGCAGCTCGCTCATCCGCTCGCCATCATAGACGTTCATCTGGCAGCCATAGGATGTGACTTGGAAAGTTTTGGGGGCAGTCTTGCTCATGGCCGCGCCTATACAGAGGATGGGCCATGCACGGAAGTGCTCAGGCGATGCAGGACCTGCGTGGGTGGTCGGCTAGGCTTTGTTCGCGCGCGCCGTCTCCATGCGCGTGCGGATTTCAGCGGCCAAAGCCTTGCGATCCGCATGAGCCGCAGGATCGAACGGATCGAGAAAATGGAGCGTCACCATGCGCCGACCGGGCGCGCCCAAGATGCGCAGCGCATTGGCAATGCCGCTTTCGCCTTCGCGCCACACGACAATGTCGGTCGCGTCACCATAATCGATCAGCACCGGCTGGATCAGAATCGCACGGGGCGGCGGTAACAGCACGGCAAAAAGCGCCGGTTTGAACGGCAGTAATTTGGTGCCGTCGCCCGTCGTCCCCTCCGGGAAGAGGGTGATAGGCTGATGGGAGGCGATTGCGTTGCGGACGCTCTCGATTTGGCTAGAGATCACGCCGCGTCGTTCACGCGCGATGAAGATCGTGTTGTTCTGCGCTGCCAGCCAACCGACGATCGGCGCGCGCTCGATGCCATCCTTGGAAATGAAAGCGCAGCCTGTTGCGCCGCCCATCGCCAATATGTCGATCCAACTCAGATGGTTAGCAGCGAAGAACACATCGTGCAGCAGAGGCGCGCCCTTGATCCGCACATCGAACCCGGCAGCCCGGGCCGCGCGGCCAAGGAAGCGGCGGGGCCAAGGCGAGTGGCCCGAACGGCGGGCGAGCAAATGCGGGACAATACAGGCCAGTACGAGGCCAATCAGCCGCGCCAGACGCCAGAACACACGAAGATGGTTCATTTAACCTGTAAAGGTGAGCAAAGGCGACCGGGGAGCAAAGCCACAGGTCGCCCGCCGTCTCAGTCCTTGCGGTCGCGGTCGAGCGCCACGCCATACAGCTCCATGCGGTGATCGACGAGGCGATAGCCAAGCTTCTCCGCAATGAGCCGCTGAAGCTGCTCCAGCTCCGGATCGACGAACTCAACGACCTTGCCGGTCTCAACATCAATCAGGTGATCATGATGAGCTTCTGGCGCAGGCTCGTAACGGGCGCGGCCGTCACCAAAATCATGACGCTCCAGAATGCCTGCTTCTTCAAACAGGCGCACGGTGCGATACACGGTTGCGATGGAGATGTTGGAATCGATGGCGGAAGCGCGCTCGTGCAGCTTCTCGACATCGGGATGATCCTCGCTCTCGGAGAGAACGCGCGCAATGACGCGACGCTGATCCGTGATCCGCAGACCACGCTCGGCGCACAGCGCCTCAATATCGATTGTCCGGCTCATAGGGCTGTGTAACTCAAATTGCCGCGACAGGAACCCGCTAAATTACAAGGTGCCGGTTGCGATCCAAAAAAAAGGCGCTGTCAGTTCTGGAAACCGGCAGCGCCCTATAACTCGCAAAATCGGCGCGTTTTACTTGCGAGGACGCCGACGCGACGTGCCAAGGCCAATCTTCTTGGCAAGCGTGCGGCGCTGCTCTGCGTAATTCGGCGCGACCATCGGGTAATCCGCAGGGAGGCCCCACTTGGTGCGATAATCGTCCGGCGTCATCTGATAATGCGTCATCAGGTGGCGCTTGAGCATTTTGAGTTTTTTGCCGTCCTCAAGGCAGACGATAAAGTCTGGCTTGATGGATGCCCGAATGGAAACCGCAGGCTCTTGCTTGGGCTGAGCGGGCGGCGCTTCCTTGTGAAGGCCAGCAAGCGCGCCGTAAACATTCTGGATAAGAACCGGCAGATCTGAAACGGCAACGCTGTTGTTCGAAACATGCGCAGCAACGATATCAGAGGTTAGCGTTACGAGCATTTCGTCCCGTACATTGTCTTCCGACATATTGGAGCCCTTCAATATTGCGATTATGTTTTGAAACCAGAATCGGTTTCTTAAACGAAGTCTGTGATTTATTTTATGCTGCACAGCGCGAAAGAGCAACCCGCCTACCCGATAGAAATCAGCTCTGTCCCAAAATGATCTTGAAGCTGAGCGCATGGAACCGCTCGCCATTGTTCCCAACATAATAGTTCTGGCGAAGGTTATATTGGTGGAACCCTGCCTTGCTATAAAGATGCATCGCTGGATTTCCCGAGCGCACTTCCAGAAACATTGTCTGCGCGCCGCTTCCCTCAGCTTCGCTCATGCAGCGGTCAAGCAGTCGCCGCCCATGATTGCGACCGCGCTGATCTGGATGGACTGCCAGAAGAAGAAGTTACGCCTCGCCAACAATAGAGCGAAGTAGAGCAAAGCCGGCCGGCACAGGTCCCACGCGTCCGATGACCAGGATTGCCCCGGGCAATTGCATCATGGATCTAAGCTGTGGGGCCGACCATGCCTCGCCATATTCTGGCGGGAAGGCGGGCTGCATGATGCTCATCGCATCGGCAATGTCGCTGTCGTCAGGTTGCTGCACAATGTCGATTCGCAGCGCGTCGTCGTCGCTCATCAACGCACCTCGACTGGCGTTCGTACGCGGGCCGCCGCCATCGGCTTTGCATCCGCTCCGCGCCCATAGTCGGGCACGGGTTTGCGCTGTCGTTGAAGCAAGGGGAGGCGAAGCGCTTCTCGCGCATCCGGCAAGAGCGGCACCGCGCGTCCCGGCGCCTCGGCGTCGAGCAATATTTGCGCGCCCGATCCGACGATGAGTTGGACGTCAATCATTCCCACCAAAGTTTCGATCGGGGTGGATTGGATGGCAAGTGGCGCGGCTTGCACAGGACTATCTGCGCTTGCAGGTGCAACGGCCCAGAACAGCTCACCATGACCACCGACCATCACCACAGCAAAATCGCTGTCCGGGGCGAGGCGCTCGCGTGCCATCGAAGCGACGAGATCAAGGCAGCCATAGCCCTCGACCGGCACATCCCAGCCAAAACCCAGGCTGACCGCCGCCGCCACGCCAATCCGCACACCTGTGAAGCTGCCCGGCCCGACATCGACCAGAATGCGGTCACACCGACCCCCTTCGGGCAGCGCGGCGATGGCGGGCAGCAATGCCTCGGCATGGCCACGGCCCAACTCGGCATGGCTGGACGCGATCAGCGCGTCATCGTCGAACAGCGCAATCGACAAGGCGGGCGTCGCGCAATCGATCACAAGGTATCGCTCAGTCACGCCTCTGCTTCCCCCGACCCATTGCCTCGCCTAGCCCCTCACGCTCGCTCGCATTAGACGGCGCGCACTTCCGTCACTTCCGGCACATAATGTTTGAGCAATTGCTCGATGCCGTTCTTGAGCGTCGCCGTTGAGGAGGGGCAGCCAGCGCAAGCGCCCTGCATGCGCAGGAACACGGTGCCTTGCTGGAAGCCGCGATAAACGATGTCGCCACCGTCGTTCGCTACAGCGGGGCGGACGCGCGTATCGATAAGCTCGCGGATTTGCGTAATGATGTCAGCATCTTCCGGATCATCCCCCGGCATCGCTTCCAGCGCTTCGCCTTCGGCTGGCACGCTGATGCCGAGCGCCGATCCGCCATGAAAGAGCGGCATGTCCGCCGAGAAATGATCGAGGAGAATGGAGATGACGTCGGTGCGCAGATCGCTCCAGTTCACGCCCGGCGCTGCCGTGACGGACACGAAATCCCGCCCGAAGAAAACGCCTGTCACATCGCCAAGGCCAAACAGCGCCTGCGCGAGCGGAGAGGCGTCGCCCTCATCGGCATTGGCGAAATCGCGCGTGCCAGCCGCCATCACCGTGCGTCCCGGCAGGAATTTGAGCGTCGCGGGGTTTGGGGTCGGCTCTGTCTCGATGAACATTTTATCTACTCGCGCAAACGGGATGTCGGGCCGTCATGCCGGCCTGGGCCCAAATATGGGCCGTGATGCGACCCATTTGGGCGGTCGACCGCCGCTGCGCAAGTGCTCAGTGCGCGACTGGCACAGCTTCCGGCGCTGGAGACGTGGCAGCCGACGCCTGCACGTTCGCACCCTTTGCCCCCAGGCCGGCGATCGCTGGCACCGGCACGCCGCGCGGCAGTACCATCGCAGACCAGCTCTTTTGATCCAGCAGATAGCGGGCAGCCAGTGCCTGCAAGTCGGCTGGCGTCACACCGACCAGGTCCGTCCCAAGGCTGGCTGCACGGGTCAGCTTGTCAGGATCGCGTCCAAAGCCCTGCAACTGGTTCATCCAGAAGCCATTGCTATAGGCGGCCCGGTTGAGCAGCTGGCGCACCGGCTCCACCTGACGATCCAGCTCATCCTGCGTGACGGGATTGGTCGCCAGATCGCGCGCAATCTCATCGGCCCATTGGTAGAAATAGGCGATGCGGTCTGGTTTCAGCTGGGTTTGCAGAATCAAAAAGCCGCCACCTTTCATTTCTTCGGGCCACACGCTCGATGCGCTTGGCGTATAGGCAGCGCCATCAATGGAACGCAGCTTCTCGAACAACCGATCATTGATGATGCGCGCCAGCATCTCAAGCTGGCGGCTTTCGCGGATTCGCTCCACGCCGCTACCCGTCGGCCAGGCAATGATAGCCGCAGCCTGCTCAGGCGGGCCGTCATGCAGGATCACTTCGGGTGTGGTGACAGGGGCAGGGAAGCGCAGCACGCCATTTGCTGCTGACGGCTGCTTGTCCTTGCGCGCGGGCAGGGCGCCGAATGTCTTTGCCACCGCGGCAATGGCTTCTTCCACGTCCACATCGCCATAGACCTGAATTTCGATCGGCCCTTCCTTGAGGCGCGGCTCCCAGATTTTGCGGAATTTGCGCAGGGTGAGCGCCTTTGCATCCTCAGGCGTGGCTGGGGCATAGCGGCCATCATGGTCGCGCAGCATCCAGTCGAGATTGCGACTGATTGCCTCTGCGGCGGAACCGGGAATGGGATCATAGCTGGATTGCAGCATCGCCATTGATCGGCGCAAGGGCGCTTCATCCCAGCGGGGGTAGGCGAGCTTGCTCGCGAACAAGCGTAGCTGATCGGCATAATCGGCTGGGCTGCTCGTGGCGCTGAAGGTGAAGGCGTCGTCATCGATCCCGAAGCCAAGGCCTAGCTGGCGGCCACTCATCAGATCGCTCAATTCGCGCTGACCAAGATCGCCAATGCCGCTTGCCATCAGGGCGTAGGGTGCCGCCCAAAGGGCATCCTTGCTCTTGGGCGAGAAGCTCTGGCGACCATGACCGAAGCGAATATTCACATGAACCTTGCCGGGCTCCGCCTTGTTGCCGATGACCAATAGCTTCACGCCATTTTCGAACGAGACATTCTCGATGCCGAGCACGCCCAATGGCAGCCGCAGCGCAACCTCGCCCGGCGGGGGCAGGGCGGGCAGCGCGTCCATCGTGACGCGCAGATCGCTCAGTCGCGCAGCGGCGGAAGGCTGAACGGTCGCGTTGACCGCCTCGGTAAGTTTGGCGAGCGCATTCTCCTGCGGCGCGCGAATGCTCAGCAGTGCACGAACGGCGGTTGCCGAAAATAGCCGGTTGGTTGATGCCAGCAACTGATCGGGCGTCATGAACTGGCGCGCAGTCTGATAGATGTTGAGCTGCACCTGCGGAGACACGACCGTCTCGCGGATATCCACTGCACCCATGATGCTTTCGGCCTGCTGTTCGCTGCCCTCGATGGCGGATGTGGCCACCTGATTGACGAAGCCTGCTTCCATGCCAGCAAATTCGCGATCGATATCGGCCTGGCTGGCTGGCGTGCGGCGCGCATCCTCGATGATCGCGCGCACATCGAGCAGCGCCTTCTCCCAATCATTGCCGAGCGGCACGATGGTCACATAGGTCGCGTTCGCCGAGCGCATGCTGTTATCGAGCGTTACGCTCGCCTGCACGAAGCTCGCGCCATCGGCTGCGACGGCCTCAAGACGTCGGTTGATGAGTTCAAGCGCGACCACGTCGGCCAGTCGTAACTGGTTGAACCGGATAGTATCCTCGTTGAACGTCCAGGGCCGCAAATAGGCGAGACCTACCGTGTAAGGCGCGCTTGGCTCGACCACCACCTTGGCGGCGGGAGCCGAAGGATCGGGCTTGCCAAAGTCTGGCGCGGGCGTTGCAAGGCCACCGACCTTCCAACCGGAGAAATGCTGTTTCACCAGCGCTTCAAGCTGGTCTGGGTCCATCGCACCCGAGATCGAGATGACCGTGCTTTCCGGGCGATACCAGCGCTCGTGAAACGCGCGCAGTCGCTCCGCCGTCGCCTTGGTCAGTGTCTCTTCCGTGCCGATGGGGCTATGCGTTGCGAGCCTCTGTCCGGCGAAATAAAATGCGCGAATCTCATCGCCCAGCCGCGCACCGGGGCTGAGCCCTTCGCGCCGCTCGGCCAGAATCACGGCGCGCTCGGCCTCGACCGGGCCATCCGCAATGTTCGGATGCGCCATCATGCCGGACAGGATGCCAAGGCTTTCGTTAATGCCTGCCTGCGTCGCGCGGGGGAGGTCCAGCGCATAAGTCGTGCCCGTCGGCGTGGTCTGCGCGTTGCTGTCACTGCCGAACTCGGCGCCCAGCCGCTGCCAGATGCGCTTGGATTCGCCATCCGGCACGTCGCGTGATCCGCGGAAGGTCAGATGTTCGATAAAATGCGCAAAGCCCGCTTCGTCCGGCTCTTCGTTGAGCGATCCCACATCGACGCGCACGCGGATGGAGACTTGCCCGGCAGGCACATCGTTGCGCCGCACAGCATAACGTAAACCGTTGGGCAGCACGCCGAAATGCCAGGCCTCATCAATCGGCACATCGCTCTTCTCGTAGAGCCATGGGCGCGGTGCGGCGGCGAGGGGGGGCTTGGTCGCCGCGCCACGGGTGGGAGCGGTGGGTGGCGTTTGCGCTGCCAGTGGCGCGCTGATGAAGGTAAAGGCGAGTGCTGCCGTAAGGGCGCGGCGCAAGGGTGCTGAAAAGCTCATCGGGTCAGTCTATGTCCCTGAGCAGCAATCGTCACATGGAAATTGAGCAAGGGCGCTGCCCTGAACCGCGAAGGAGAGTAGAGAAAGTTCAAAAGCGCCTCGCAGTCATGCTGTGCAGAGCCAGGGTCGGCCAAGAGATGCGCGGACTATGCAGGCCAGGGGTGAACGGAGGATGACCGAGCTCGGCACAGACGTTGCGGATGCAGCGTTCGCATTACGCGCTTAAGCCTCAACTGGCACATCTTTGCGCATGTCGGCTATTTCGGTGCGGATAAGCCGCATGGCCGTCTCGACGATATCACCATTGCCACCAGACAGATCCAAAACGCGGTGCTGGAGCAGGCCAAGCGACAGGGCGAACGTGAGATCTGCGAGCTGTGCTCTCCGTTGTGCCAAGGCTTCGCCGGGCGCCAGGACCTCGATTGCCGCCAGCATCGCGCGACGCATATCTCCGCTTGTCGTCGTGAATATCTCAGCAATGGTAGGATTGCGCGTTGACTCAGCAACGATCTCAGTAAGCAAAACGCCCTCATCGGCATCGCCGTGGCTCATGAACTCGTGAAGCCAAGCCCACACCGCATCCTGATCGCGACTCTCTATGCCGCGCCGCAGCGAATCATGGCAGAGAAAGTCAGTGCAGTCGGTCTTCGCGATAGAAGCGACGATCGCCTCTTTAGAGGAGAAGTCGCGATAGATCTGTCCAACCGCAACACCAGATTCATTTGCAATCTGGGCCACACCTGTCGCGTGAAATCCATTCTCCGTGAACAATCTGCGCGCTGTATCAACGATTTTGCTGCGTCGCAGCGCTGCACGGTCCTTGTCAGCAGCCGAAGTCTCGGGTCGGCTGTTCGTCGTCTGCATCATTTTGACCCATATTAATTGTTGACCGCGCTCACAAGTTGGAGATAACGGCGATTGAGAGTGATCGCTCACTCTCATACTTTAATCGGCAGGGATTCAAATGACTTTTTTTCGTCACACTGCGCCAGCGCTTGCGCTCGCTCTCGTTGCATGTGGCAGTCAGCCCGCCGAGCAGGATGCGGGAGCCAGTCCGCCGCCCGTGTCCGTGATTAGCGTGAAGCAGGATGCGGTCACTCTTATGAGGGAGTTGCCCGGTCGCATCACAGCGTTCGAGACCTCCGAAGTGCGCCCGCAAGTGAACGGCATCATAGAAGCGCGGCTCTTTACCGAGGGGGATATGGTCAGCAAGGGCCAGCCGCTCTACCGGATCGATGCCGCGCCTTATCGTGCGCAGGTCGCCAGTGCGCGCTCGGCGCTTGCCCGTGCGCAGGCCGCGATCGCCTCAAGCGCCGCGCTTTCGCGCCGCTATGGCGAGTTGGTGAAGATCAACGCCATCTCGAAACAGGATTATGAGAATGCGCAGACGAGCGCCGCGCAGGCCCGCGCCGACGTAGGCGCGCAGCAGGCAGCTTTGCGCAGCGCCGAGATTGATCTTGCGCGCACGACGATCCGCGCGCCGATCTCGGGCCGCATCGGTCGTTCCGTGTCGACCGTCGGTGCCTTGGTTTCCGCATCGCAGACCGAACCTCTCACGACGATCCAGCGGCTTGATTCCGTCTATGTCGATATCACCCAGTCGAGCACCGATTTGCTCAAGCTGCGGCAGGAGATCATGGCGGGTTCCGTCGCGAGGGACCGCAACGCCAAGGTGCAGCTGGTTCTTGAAGATGGCAGCACTTACGGGCCGCAAGGCGAGCTGCGCATTGCCGATGTGACGGTTGATCCGCAAACGGGATCGCAAGTTATCCGCGCGCTGTTCCCCAACTCGGAAGGGCTGCTGTTGCCGGGCATGTATGCACGCGCCAGACTGACCGAAGGCACGCGCCAGAGCGCCATATTGGTCCCTCAACGCGCCGTAAGTCGCGATGAGCGTGGCAGGGCACTCGTGCTCGTCGTCGGAGCCGGCAACAAGATCGAGCCACGCCCATTGGAGACCAGCCGCACCTCGGGCGATAACTGGATCGTCACGGGCGGGCTTAAGCCGGGTGATAAGGTGATCGTGGAAGGCGCGATGTTGCTCCAGCCAGGCACGCCCGTCACGCCACAACCTTGGAATCCCAAAGCCGACGCACAGCAAGGTCAGCCTGCTGGCCAGCAAGCAGCCGGGGCAGGCGCCTCAAACAACGCGAAAGCGGAGTAAGCCCACATGTCCCGCTTTTTTATTGATCGCCCCATCTTCGCATGGGTGATCGCGATCGTTCTCATGCTGGCCGGTGTGCTCGCAATCCGCTCGCTTCCTATCGCGCAATTCCCGGCAATTGCACCGCCAGCGGTGTCGATTACGGCGACCTATCCCGGCGCCGATGCGGAAACGCTTGAGAACACGACGACGCAGATCATCGAGCAGCAGATGAAAGGTCTCGATAATCTTCGATATTTTTCATCCTCCTCCTCCAATGGCGCGGTTACGATCACCTTGACCTTCGAGCAGGGGACGGACCCTGACATCGCGCAGGTGCAGGTGCAGAACAAGCTGCAGGCCGCGACGCCGCTGCTCCCACAAGAAGTGCAGCAGCAAGGTATTCAGGTCGCCAAATCGACATCCAACTTCCTCATCGTGCTTGGCCTATATTCGGAGACGGGCGCTCATGATGGCGCCGATATCGGCGATTATGTGGCGTCCAGGCTGCAAGATCCGCTTTCGCGCGTCGAGGGCGTGGGCGACAGTGAAGTGTTCGGGTCCCAATATGCGATGCGTATTTGGCTCGATCCGCTCAAGCTCAACAAATATGCGCTCACGGTGGATGACGTAACGTCTGCCATCCGGTCCCAGAATGCGCAGGTTTCGGCTGGTCAGCTCGGTGGGCTCCCTTCGCCCAAAGAGCAGATGCTCAACGCAACGGTATCCGTCCAGTCGAGACTGACGACGCCCGATCAGTTCGCCGCCATCATGGTGAAGAGTGGCGCGGATGGCTCGCTGGTTCGGCTCAGCGATGTCGCACGGATCGAGAAAGATGCTGAAAATTACGGCTTTAACGTGAAGTGGAACGGGCAGCCAGCGGCCGGCATCGGCATCAGGCTCGCTCCTGGAGCCAATGCGCTTTCGACCGTCGATGCCGTCAAGGCGCAGGTGGACGAAATCGCCAAGCAGCTGCCGAGCGACATCAAGGTCGTTTACGCATTTGATTCAACGCCTTTCGTGCGCCTTTCGGTCGAGCAGGTCGTTTACACGCTGATTGAAGCGGTCGTTCTCGTCTTTCTCGTGATGTTCCTTTTCCTGCAGAACTGGCGCGCCACGATCATTCCGACTTTGGCGGTTCCAGTGGTGTTGCTTGGCACGTTCGCAGTGCTCGCCGTTTCCGGATTTACGATTAACACCCTCACCTTGTTCGGCATGGTCCTTGCCATCGGCCTGCTCGTTGATGACGCCATCGTGGTCGTGGAAAATGTCGAGCGCTTGATCGTCACAGAGCATCTCAGTCCTCGCGATGCCGCGCGCAAATCGATGGACGAGATATCGGGCGCCCTGATCGGCATTGCGATGGTACTCTCTGCCGTGTTTGTGCCGATGGCCTTCTTCGGCGGCTCGACTGGCGTGATCTATCGCCAATTCTCCATCACGATCGTTTCCGCGATGGTCTTGTCGGTGATCGTCGCTCTCATTTTTACACCCGCATTGTGCGCAACCATGCTCAAGCCGCATGACCCGAATCGTGTGGAAGGCAATGGTCCGCTCGCGCGCTTCTTCCGCTGGTTCAATCGCAAGTTTGATAAGGGGCAGGATAAATATGAGAACAGCGTTCGGAAGGTGTCACGCAACTGGAAGCGGTCGATGCTGGTCTATGGTGTCATCATCGCTGTCATGGCGTTCCTGTTCGTGCGTTTGCCCAGCGGCTTTCTGCCTGAAGAAGATCAGGGCTCGGTAATTTCGATCGTGCAGGGCGCTCCCGGTGCGACCGCCGCGCGTACGGATGCTGGCCTGGCGCTTATCCGCGATCATTATCTCAAGCAGGAAAGCGCGAATATCGTTGGCGTATTCACTGTCAGCGGCTTCAGCTTTGCCGGTGCGGGTCAGAATAGCGGTCTCGCGTTTGTGCCCTTAAAGCCATGGGCGGAGCGTGAGGGCGCTGCCAATACGGCTCAGGCCATCGCTGGCCGGGCGATGGGCGCTTTCTCCCAATATCGTGACGGTCTTATCTTCGCGATTACGCCGCCTGCCGTGCAGGAACTGGGCAATGCGACCGGCTTCGACCTTCATCTCGTCGATCAGGCTGGCATTGGTTACAAGGCGCTTCAGCAAGCCCGCAACATGATGCTCGGCATGGCGATGCAGGATCCAAGGCTCGTTGGAGTGCGTCCAAACGCGCTTGATGATGCGCCAAGGCTCCAGGTCCATGTCGATCAGGAGAAGGCACGCGCGCTGGGGCTGGATATCGCCAGCATCAATAGCACCATCACCACGGCGTGGGGTGGGACGTACGTCAACGACTTTATCGATCGGGGCCGGGTGAAGCGGGTCTATCTGCAAGCAGATAGCCAGTTTCGTATGGCGCCTGAGAATCTCGCGGATCTTTTCGTCCGGGGCCCCACTGGCAGCATGACGCCATTCACGGCCTTCGCGACGATGACGTGGGAGAAGGCGCCGGTGCAGCTCACGCGCTACAACGGCCTGCCATCTTCCGAAATTCTGGGTGCTCCGGCGCCGGGCGTTTCGACGGGCGCTGCGATGGAAGCCATGCAGGAGATTCAGGCAAAGCTTCCGCCCGGCACGGGTCTGGAATGGACGGGCATTTCTTATGAAGAGAAAATGTCGGGCGGTCAGGCTCCTGCGCTCTATGCACTGTCGCTGCTGATGGTGTTCCTGTGCCTTGCAGCGCTGTACGAGAGCTGGTCGGTGCCGATCTCGGTGTTGCTAGTGGTGCCGCTCGGCATAGTCGGCGCATTGCTGGCCGCTACGCTGGCTGGTCTCAATAATGACATCTACCTTCAGGTCGGTCTCATCACGACCATCGGTGTATCCGCCAAGAATGCGATCCTGATCGTGGAATTCGCCGAAGAGCAGATGCGCGGGGGCCTTAGCGCCTTCGATGCTGTGGTCAGTGCGGCGAAGCTGCGTTTGCGGCCGATCCTGATGACCAGCTTCGCATTCATCTTCGGTGTGCTGCCTCTGGCAGTCGCGACCGGAGCGGGTGCTGGCGGTCAGAACGCAATTGGCTGGGCCGTGGTCGGCGGCATGCTTTCGGCTACCGTGCTCGCAATCTTCCTCGTTCCCATGTTCTTCGTGGTCGTCTGGCAGCTGTTCACCGGTCGCCGTGAAAAGGCGAAGGCGCCCGCAACGCCGAACGATCCTCTCGACAACGGTGGCGCGTCCGCGCCTCATGGAGCCTGAAGGCTGTGAAAAAGTCCCAATCCGCACTGCTCGCTCTTGCTGCTTCAACCATGTTGAGTGCCTGCAATCTCGCGCCGAAATATGATCGCCCGCAGGCTGCGGTGCCGGTGACCCTGCCGCAGGGTGAGGGGGTCTATCCCGCCGCCGCAACAGACGCGCCGGACATAAGCAAGATCGGCTGGCGTCAGTTCTTCGTGGACGAGCGTTTGCAGCAGGTCATCCAGACCGGGCTTGATAATAATCAGGACCTGCGTCTGGCTGCCGCCAATGTCCTTCAGGCACGCGCGCAATATCGCGTGCAGCGCTCGGATCTGCTGCCATCGGTTGGTGCGAGCGGTGCTGGTACATTCACCAACTCGGCAGCTTTCGCGGCGGGGGCCGGCGGAACGGGTGGCGGTGGCACAACGGACATTGAATATTACACAGCGAATGTCGGCATTTCGTCGTTCGAGATCGATCTGTTCGGTCGCGTTCGCAATCTGAGCAAGGCTGCGCTCGAGCAATATTTCGCCACTGAGGAAGCGCAGCGCGCCACGCGCGTCGCCTTGATCGGTGAGATTGCCAATGCCTGGCTCACCTTGGCGTCGGATCGCGATCAGCTCAAGATTGCCGAGCAGACGCTCACGGCCTTCCAGCAGACGCTGGAGCTCACCAGCGCGCAATTCCGCATCGGTGTCGCATCCGAGCTGGAATCGCGTCAGGCGGAAACCAGCTATCAATCTGCACGCAACGACATCGCGGCGCTGCGTACGCGCATCGCGCAGGACGTGAACGCCCTGCAACTGCTGACCGGCGCAACCGTGCCTGCCGCCTTGTTGCCCGAGGGACTGGGCGAGAAGTCCGCTACGATTGATGTGCTCCCCGGAAACATTCCATCCGACGTGCTCCTGCGCCGCCCCGATGTTTTGGGTGCCGAGCATCAGTTGATCGCGCAGAACGCCAATATCGGCGCAGCGCGCGCGGCCTTCTTCCCCACCATCTCGCTGACCGCAACGGCCGGGCTCATCAGTTCGGCCCTTGGCAGTCTGTTCAGTTCGGGAACGGAAACCTACAACGTCAGTCCATCCGTCTCGCTGCCGCTCTTTGATTTCGGGCAACGAAAGGGCAATCTGGACTATGCCAAAGCCTCACAGAAGGTGGCTGTCGCCACCTATCAGAAGACGATCCAGACGGCCTTCCGCGAAGTATCCGATGCGCTCGCCCAGCGTGGAACGATCGATGAGCAGATTGCCGCGCAGACAGCGCGCGCACGCGCAGCAGATGTCACAGCGACGCTGGCTGACGCCCGTTATCGGGCCGGTATAGACTCGTTCCTGATCGCGTTGGACTCACAGCGTAACGCCTATGCGGCGCGGCAGGCGCTGGTCACGACGCGGCTCAACCGGGCCGCCAATCTCGTGTCTCTGTACAGGACGTTGGGCGGCGGGCTCGAATGACCCCTTGCGGACTGGCAAAATTGGCGTAGTCTCTCTGTAATAATGGAGAGAGGCGCAATAAAATGAGTGAGCCAGTTTCAGCCAGCCCAGGCGACGAGAGCATGATCATTCTCGAAAGTCTGCTTTGCGTCATGCGCGAAAAGAACCTCCTGTCGCGCCAGGATTTCGAGCTGCTCTGCGAGAAGGTCGAGCGTCGCGCTGCTGGCGTGAGCAAAAATCCACTGCCTTGCAGCAGCGAGACCGCGCAAAACGCGCATACCTAGTTGCAGAATCTCGTCGGATATCTCGGTCAGCGTTACGGCGGAAAGCATCTGCGCCGCGTATCCTGATCGGCGGTTTTGCTTGTTCTCTGTCCGTGTTGCTTGACTCTAAGCAGTAGTATGCTCGCGCCGTGTTTGGTGTTCAATGGTTAATGAAGGAATAGTACTACGTCAATCTTATCGGCGTAGATAAGCTTGTGCTCGGACTATTCAGTTCATTCCCCTTTGTGTGCAATAAGGAGAATAGAGGTTGTCACGAATCCTCCAAGTTCAAGTTTTATGTGCGGCCGACCACTCTGGAAATACGGAAAGGTATCATAGTTCAGGTCGTAAGAATGACAACCTGGGTTCCAGTCAACTACTTCAAGTCCGCACCTGATCCGTCTAAGTCGCCGATCTAGCTCCTCAATGTCCCGACGCCGGTAGATACAATTACCACCATCAATAATTGTTTCATCGTTGGACACCAAGTTTATCTCGGTCGTGTGGAAGGCAACGCCTCCGGGCTTCAGGA
The DNA here is from genome assembly GCA_966205705.1 of uncultured Alphaproteobacteria bacterium. Lineage (GTDB taxonomy): Bacteria > Pseudomonadota > Alphaproteobacteria > Sphingomonadales > Sphingomonadaceae > Sphingobium. The sequence continues at coordinate 632 of CBIHKY010000048.1, read as the reverse complement.
CCCGCATTGCGGCAATCACGAACTCCAGACCGTCTTCCAGGGTTCCAATGTGCTCGAACGCACAGGAACTCCAAGCAAACTCAAACTCGTTATCTGGCAAGCTGGATAAGTCGGCCATATCGATCGGTCTGAATGCGACCCGCGCATTAAATAACTCGCGGGAGATTTCACCAGGCCAATAAAGCGCTTCAAGTGACGCTGCGTGCTCGTTGGAATCCGCCCACCGGTTGCCTTCGAAATAATCAGACGCAAGTACCTGGGGACCTCGCGCGGCGATAACGGACGCCAGCGGCTCTTGACCGACTGCGAAGCCGACGCCTTTGGCGCCTTCGTGCATCATGCCTCTGCTCCGAATACCTTCGAGAATCGCCGCCCACTCCCACGCCTTTCGGTATGACGCTGGAACATTAATATCAACGCCGACGGGTGAACCTATATGAGGTGCCCAGCGGGCATACCAATCGCTGTAGAAGTGAGTGTATTGACAGATGGATGACGTGACTGTGTTCATACCTGCTTCTTGCCGTCACACTAATCAGTTAGCAAGCATCTCCACGGTGCAAACGATTGTCGCCAAGTTTATACCGACCAACAATTATGCATAGGCGCGCATTAAGAGGGTTGTTGTGATT
>CBIHKY010000047.1:0-25233 GCA_966205705.1 uncultured Alphaproteobacteria bacterium | reverse complement strand
GCATGGTTGATATTGTTCACCCAACCGTTCCGCTGCGGCGAATCCCACATGCCGAGTTCGATGCGCGAACAATCAGTGCGCTGCGCTTCCCAGATCGACTGCCAATGGTCTGGACCACTGCTGAAGCGCCCGGGCAAAGTGAGGATTATTGGCTTCAAACTCATAAACCGCCTCCAACGAGACTTATCGGTTGTCCGATTCGGCCGAGTGAGATCATTTTGACTCAATTATATCGATAGACAATCATTGGTCGACGGAGCGTGGCGTTTGTGCCCATTGAATGAATGCTCGTGCAGCCCGGGTGCGGTCCACATATTGCCACAGGAGGACACCCTGCCAGGATTGGCCGTGTTGTAAGCCTTGGCGGCAGCGCTGATGACGGCGGTAAACATTTGTTAGTCTGCAATACTATCATCATTGAAGAGAAACGGTTGGGTCGGGGCATGCCGGATGCCTGTCCTCACCGTACAGCTTTACATTGCTTGACTTTTTCCAGCGCGGTTCTGGGCGTAGTTGCCGATCTATCATGCGATATGAGGCGGCGAGCGGTGTCGTAGCCCATATTGCGCGCAGTATAAGGGGAGCATGATTATGCGTTCTATCGTCGTGGCGGCAACCGCCATTCTATCGCTAACGTCTGGCATCGCCAGCGCAGCACTGCCTGCCGGTTTTACCGTGAGCGTGGAAGCGGCGGGCGTTCAAAACACAACTGCAACTTTTGATTATTATGGGATCGAAACGTTCGATTTGGCTCCGCTTGGACAAGGTTCATACAATGCCGGTTTCGGCAATGGACCTATCTCCGGTACCTATACCGGGCTGAATGTGATTGGTTCGAACCAATATGGCGGCGCTGGCGGTGCGGGGCAATATGCCGTCGCGGGTCTGGGTTCGTCCGATCGTTCCTATTCCATCGACTTCACGAACACAGGGGCCAATGGCGTCAACTATTTCGGATATTGGCTCTCGGCGCTTGATGCTGGAAACATGCTCGAATTCTACAGTGGCGCCAATCTGCTCGGCACCTTCTCGCCGACGGATGTCATTTCGTTCGTGGGTCTCCAGGGACCCTATTATGGCAATCCCAATGGCGGCCAGAATTCAGGCGAGCCCTATGTGTTCGTGAACTTTTTCATGAACGATCAGTCCTCCAGCTTTGACCGGATCGTCTTCAAGCAAGCGCCGGGAAGCGCGGGTTATGAGTCGGATAATCACACGGTGGGCTGGTATAAGGATCTTGGCGACGGGACGGTCGTTCCGTCTGTGCCCGAGCCGGGCACCTGGGCCATGATGATGGCTGGCTTCGGCGTGATGGGCTGGAGAATGCGCCGCCGCAGCAGCGCTGCAAGCGTAAGCGTGACAGCCTGATATCGGAGACATGCGAGGGGATGCTTGTCGCTCGACAGCCCCCTCGTGCTTGCCATTCGTTCCAAAATCTTTCCATGAACGCGGACTTGCGCGCGCAGGAAGGGGTGGAAGGATGAGAAACGAAGGGCTATGCCCTAACATCATGTTTCAATTGAAAATCCTGCCCGCAATCGGCGTGGCTTTTTTCGTGGCAAGCTGCGCGCCCAGCACGCGCCTTGAGGTGGGCCATTCCGGCGATGCGCCCCATCCGGCCAGCATTGCCATCTCAACGGATGCCACCGTTCCCACGCAGTTCCGATCCGTCTTCATGGACGGCCTGAAGGCGCAGGGCTTCACCCTCTCGGAACACCCATCTTATCGACTGCAATTGTCCGTCTCGCAAATGCGTGGAAAGGCCGGTCTCTTCGCGCCTGACGAACAAGAGAATGCGAACAATAGCTGGATCATGGCTCCGGCACGCTCGCATTCTGCGACGACGGTTCGCGCGACGATGAGGCTGACCGATGCGGTGAGTGGGCGTGAGCTGTTCCGCGCCTATGCGAACGAGCGTTCAAGCAAAGCGGCGTTGGACCTGAGCAACCGGCTGGCCGACGCGTTGGTCAACCAGCTTCAAAAGTCTTCACCCGATCATGCATCGGAGCGATTGGGAGACGAAGGGTGAAGGTGGCGCCCTGGCCGAATTCACTGTCGCAACGCACCTCGCCGCCATGCCGCACCATGACCGTGTGAACGAAGCTGAGCCCCAGACCGACGCCATCGACGGTGGGGCCGATGCCCGTTGGCCCGCGGTGAAATCGCTCGAAAATCTTGTGCTGATGTTCCTGCGCGAGACCGGGGCCACTATCCGAGATTGCGCATCGCGCCCACACAGAGCCGTCGCTCCGGCTTTCCTGCGCCAGCGTGCAACTGACTTCAGAGTGTGCTGGGCTGAACTTCACGGCATTGCCGATGACGTTCACCAGAGCACGGGTGATCAGTGAACGCTCGCCGGTCACGAGCAGCCGCTCTTTCTCACCAAATGTCGTTATGCTGATCGCCTTGGCTTTGGACTGCGGCCAAAGATCGTCGATCGCGTCCATCAGCATGTCGCTAAGGTCGATCTCCTCAAGCATATAATCGAGGTTTTCAGCGCGGGCGAGCTGCACGAACCCGTCCGCCAGTCCGAGCGTCCGCTCTGCATAATGGCGGATCCTTGCCGATGCTTCGGGTTTGATTTCAAGTGGATCCGACGTCTCCAGAACTGCCAATATGGATGCCTGAGGCGAGCGCATGTCATGTGTGAGCAAGTGGACGATGTCTTCGCGCTGCCGCTGTGCCGCCTTCGCCTCGCTAATGTCGACAAAGCGGATGATCCAGCCGATCCGATTGCCCTGCAGGGCGGTCTGCTCAGCCGTTTTGATGGAGAAGCAGCGGCCATCGTCCAGCACGGCTTCGATGCTCGCCGGGGCTTCTGCGCCGGGAGGAAAGGGGAGCGCCATCCGCTTTCCGCCCTGTTGAAAGCGGGCGAGCAATAGGCTTGCAGCCAGGCCCTGACCGATTGCCACATCCGGGAATAACCGCTTCGCGGCAGCATTGCCCAGCACCACTTCGCCATCGAGATTGGTGATCAACGTCGCGTCTGGAAGCTGGTCGAGCCGCGCTGCGACGAAATGGTGCATTTCGCGATTCCTGGCGATGGTCGACCGCAGCAGGGCGATCGTCGAGGCGACCGCGCCGGATGCTGCGCTTGATGGCGCCATGTTCGGGAGCAGCGGCGGCTCCTGCTCGAACCGCTGCAATTCGGCTTGCATGAAGCGTTGCGCAACAGCCAGTTGCCGCCATCCCCAGAGTGGGTAAGCAATCAATAGGCCAGCGAGTGCAGCGCCAGGCGGTAGCCACAGCCGAAAAAAGGAGAAGGCGCCTGCCGAGACGACCAGCACCGCAAGCGCCGTAAGGGAAAAGCTGATGAGGGCTGGAATGCGATGAAGCGGACCAAGCGCGATCATCAAGCCCAGCAGCGCCAGCAGGGAGAAGATTAGATAGGCAACGCCGCTTGCCTGCCGGATCATCCGGTCTCCCATCAAGCCGTGAAGCAGATTTGCCTCCACCTGAAGGCCGCTCATGACACCGCCCACAGGCACTGGATATTGGCTGGCGAGGCCCGGTGCTGTCGCCCCGACAAGGATGATCTTGTCGCGTAACAGCTCCGCTGGCACCTCTCCCGCTATGACCGATGCGGCGGAAACGGTAGGCCAGTACCCCGCCCTTCCCGCGAAGGGAATCAATTGGGGGCCGTTGGCTGTTGCGGTGCCGGGCGCAACGCTCTGCCGCACGAGTTCCATGAGGTGCGGCCAGCGGCGGTCAGCGCTCAACGTGGCAGGGGCTGACCGCACGATCCCGTCCGCATCCGGTTTCAGATTGGCAAAGCCTATGCCGCTTGCCGCGTCGCGCAGCGGCGCGATCGGCAGTGTCACATCGAAGGCGGCGCCGCCCGACCCCGGCACCGTCATCGACAATGGAAGGAAGATAGGCCGTGCCGCCGCAAGAGCCAGACCCAGCTCCCGATCCTGCCTCTCTTCGCCATCTTCCGTGAACAATATGTCGTAAGCGATTGCGCGCGGCTTTGCGCTGGCGAGACCGTCGATCAGCTCCGCATGGATTCCGCGGGGCCAAGGCCAGCGGCCAATCCGGCGCAGGCTCTCCTCGTCGATCGCAACGAGCATGATCGGATCGACCGCTTCTGGGCGATCGAGCCTAAGCATGTAATCGTAAACGAGATTGTCGAGGCGCATCATCGTGCGGTCGAACGCAAGGCCTGTGACCAGCAGGCTCGTCAGGATCAGAATGCCCCACCATTGCGCCCGCAGCCCCAAGCCGCTGCTGCGCGTCATCGGGCATCCTCGACCATGAGCTCACGATCGCTTGACCATTTTTCGAACAGCCGACCTTCCACCATCTCGCTCGTCATGACGCGCCAATGGTAGCGACCTTTAGCGAGGTCTGTGATGATGAAGGAGGTTCCGCTCAGCCCGATTTCATCCACCGTTGGCACTGTCTCATCCGCGCGCCAAAGCTGGAAGCGATAGTGTGCGCCGGGCGCATCCGGTGCGCGCCAGCGGAAGAGATATTGGCGGTATCGGCCAACTTTGCTGCCTTCAAAGCTCGTGCTGATGCGGTTCAGCCGTCGCTCGAAGGCGTATGTGGCGGGTTTACCCTCCAAATGATTTTGATCGATGGCGGTCAACCGAACGAAGTAGGTGCCATTGGGCAGCGAGGCCAGGCGGGCTTCCGGTGTCGTTGCGCTTGCGTCATCCAGCACTTCGAGGAAGTCGGCATCTCTGCCGATCTGCACATGGTAGCGCGCGGCGCCAGCAACCGGGCTAATGGCGAAGAGCAGATCGTCCTCGCTCTGCGTGCGATCGGCGCGGAGCAGATCGGGCGACGGGAGCAGGGGGAGGGGATTGGCAAGGCCATTTGTTGTGCCGAACCCGGCTGGCACCAGTTGCTCGTCCATGCCGGGGCTGTGGAAGGCAACCTTGCCCTCCAGCACCTCACCTGTCGCGCGTTGGGTAGCCGTGTCATAGCTCACCCGGAACTGCGTGCCGCGAACCGAGGTGGTTGCCGTTGGGGCAACGAACTGGAAGTCGCTCAAAGGGTCGGTCATCGGCGTGACAGTCGCACTGGCGCGCCCCTGCTCGATCGCAAAGAGCCGCTCAAGATGATTGCCCAACACCGTGCGCCGCAAGAGCCGCACGCGTACCGCTGAATTGGAAGGCAAAGCGACCGCGCTTTCGTCAGGCAGGCTCAGCGTGACAAAAGATCGCTCGCCTGTCTTGATGAGGTCCCCTTCTCTCACAATCATGCCGGTCAGTGCCGGTCGCGCCGCAATCCTCACCGCGCCGCGATAGCTCTGAACCACAGCCTGAATGGGTTCGCGCTTGAGGAGCCGACGCGGGATGCGCAGTTCCATGCCTGTGGGCACGCGGCGCGGATCGGCGATGCGGTTCAGTCGCTGAACGGCTTTATAATCGTCGGGCTGCGTGAAGTAGCGTTGGGCAAGCGTATAAAGATTCTCACCCTGCGCCACGATATAATGCACCATCGCGTCTCCCGCTGGAGCGGGCGCTCGGGCGAAGGACTGCGCAGGGCAGACGCGACAGGCGAGCAACAGTGTCGCGGCCCAAAGGAGGGCGCCTTTACGATTCAAGAGATTCAAGACGATAGCCATAGGCATAGATGGGGACGAGCTTGAAGCCGTTTTCAGGCCGCAGGTTGAGCTTGGTTCTGACATTGGAGATATGTGCGTCGAGGGTTCGCGTCGGCAAATCCGGATTTCGTCCCCAGAGCAGTTCGAAGATATAAGCACGAGACAAGGCCCGGTGGATGTTGCGGAACAACATGAGCGCCAGTGCAAATTCCTTGCCAGTGAGGCTGATGGACTGCCCGGACAATTCAACCGTCTCCGCCCGCGTGTCGAAGCGATAGGGTCCATAGGTTTCCACGCCAGGTGCAGGCGTAGGATAGGCGCGGCGTGCAAGCGCATCGACCCGCGCGCGGAGCACCGCGGGCCCGACCGGCTTGATCACATAATCGTCAGCGCCTGCTGACAGGCCGGCGACGATATCCTCCTCCGCCGAGCGACTGGTCAGCATGATCGAGGGTGGCGGAGCTTCGATGTTGGTCTTTATCCACTGCAATATCTCATAGCCTGATACGCCAGGCACGTTCCAGTCGAGGATCAGCAGGTCGTAGGTCTCGCGGTGCAAGGCCCGGAACAATAGCTGACCTTCCGAGAACAGCTCACAATGATGGCCAGCCTGCGTCAGGGCTTTTTCGACAAAGCCTGCCAGGGCCAGATCATCTTCCAGTATCGCTATTCGCACATGAGGTCCTTCTCCGCTTACCTGCGGATCGGCGAGTTCCCTAGCAGCGTCGCGTGCAAATGGCAGCGTTGTAAACACTTGCTTTGCAATGTTTTACGCATGCGCGGGGCAATCAGCGGTGGGCAGGAGGAGATGCGACGAGCGGCCCGTCGCAATTTTGCATTCCTTGACATGACAGGCGAACGCACACGCCGTTAATGCGCGGCCTATCACCCCGTCGTGGAGTAAATGACATGCGCGCAGCAGCCAAGATCGGTGTTGTTTACCGCCCCCAAAGCAAGATTCAGGGCAGTGGCGGATTGCTTGTTCAATTTCCCTCGCACGACAACCGGCAGATGATCGAACGGGTTTTCGATGCAAGTCCGTTCGCCCTATGTGTTCTCGACCCGGCCCTGCGCATCATCATGGCCAATGAGGCCGCTAGGGGGATTCTCAAGGCCGACCGGGCGGATCTGTCCAACAAGTCCGTTCTCGACTTTTTCCCGGCGGCAGCGGGGCTACTTCAAAACTGTCTCGACCTCGCGAAGAAGGGCAGCGCGCTGCCTGATCGGCAGATAAGCTGGCGCGGTTCCCACTACCATTTGTCTTTTGGCGTGACGCGGGACGCTGGGGGCCATGTGACAGAGCTTTTCGTTACCGCGTTGGACGTGACGCGCCGCGCGCGCATCGAGCGGCAGTTGCGAGACGCACGACGCAGCCTTGTCGCGACCAGTCGGCGCGATCATCTGACGGGGCTCCTTAACCGCCGCGGCTTCGACGCCGCTTTCCACCGCGAGCTTCGCCGCGCGCGGCGGCAAGGCAGCTCGCTGTCGCTGGTGTCGATCGATATCGATTGGTTCAAGGCCTATAACGACACGCTCGGCCATCCTGCCGGCGACAAATGCTTACGCCTCGTGGGTTGCGCGCTTCGCACCTGCTTGCAGCGTGCAGGCGATGCTGCAAGTCGATATGGCGGTGAGGAATTCGTCCTCATCCTGCCCGATACCGATCTTGAGGGCGGTCTGGCTGTTGCAGAGAAATGCCGCCGCGCTTTGGACGGTCTCGACATTCCTCATCCAGGCAGTCCCAAAGGGCGCGTCACGGTGAGCATCGGCGTCTGCGCTACCGCGCCTGGCAATGCTGATGGGCCGGGCTCAAGCGATGGGGCAACGCTCATGGAAAGGACGGATCGTGCCTTGTATCAAGCCAAGAACCGGGGGCGCGATCGGGTCGAAGTGGCTGCCGCTCAGTAAATTTCTGAAGCTTGGCGCGCGTCGTTCGCCACATCTTCGGCATTTGCCAGAGCAAAGCCGAATTTGACGGCGGAGCCCAGATTGCCACCCCGCTCAGTGGTAGAGCCTCCAGAAGGCCATTACCGGCAAACGCTGCGTCGCGTCCGTCATTGGTGACCACGTGCCGCGTCATGCATGAGTGGCACCCACAGATTGAACTTGTTCAACAGTTCAAGAAAATCCGATTGTCTAAACCCGTCTGCGCGTCGCTATCCACGCGGTCGCTAGCCGGTGAAGAGTGCTCCCGCGCCTCGAACGTTAGCGCTCGCTCCGCCAGGGCGCTGGCGACAGGCTTTCCCTCAGCAATTGTAGAAACGCATTGGCGCGACCACTTCTCCCTTGCCGGGCGTGGAGGAGCGCGACGACGTTGGCGGGAGCCACCGACCAATGGGGAAGAATCTCCTCCAACCGCCCGGCCGCCAGGTCTTCTGCCACGTCCCACTCGCTGCGCACGATCACGCCAAGTCCGGCCAGAGCCCAATCCCGGATGATCTCGCCGTCATTGCTTGAGAGGTGGGGCTTGATACGCACCGTTGCCTTGCCATGCTTTGGATGGGCGAACCGCCAGAGCGTGACATCCTCACCATTCTCCCGCAGCGCCAGGCAATGATGGTCAGATAGATCCGCTGGATGTTGGATCGGATGAGCACGCGCCAGATAGGCGGGCGCCGCGCAGAGGATGCGTCGGTTGGGTGCGAGCGTGGTGAACAGCCGGTCGCTTTCCGGCAGGGTGCCGATGTGGATGATGATGTCCCAGTTCTCCGACATCTGCCGGATCGGGCTATCGGAGAGTTCCAGCGTTGCTGTTGCTGCGGGATGATTGATGGCAAATTGCTGTACGACAGGCGCGACGTGATGCCTGCCAAAGCCGTAAGGGGCGGCAACGCGCAGATGGCCGCTCACCTGGCTGGTCCGGCTCGCCAGACGTTCGGACAGGTCTTCAATCGCACCGATGATCACGGCGCCCTCGGCTGCGATAAGCTCGCCCTCGTCAGTGAGGCTGAGGCCGCGCGAGGTGCGGTCGATGAGCTTCACGCCCACCTTGGCTTCGAGCGCGCGCAGACGCTGGGTGACGGCAGGGGGCGTCACATTGAGGCTGCGCGCCGCTTCTGCCAACGAGCGAGAGCGGGCGATTGTTCTGAAAAAGATGAGATCGTCGGTCGAGATCATTGGTCATGCACTTCATGGTTCCGGGTAACCGACAGCTTGGCACCTCTGGATCGCCGTTTGGATGGGCACCAATCCGCCTATCATGACATTAAGCTAGAACTTAATCAGATATGCATAAAGCATTAATTGCGTAATTGCCGGTGGTAGGGCAGCATTTGTCTTCACGTGAGCGAGGGCCAGATTTTGAACCGGATAGAGACAGCAGGAACGCTTGAGAAGTCGGACAGGCAGTTGCGCCTGAGCGAATTGGAAACGCCGTGCCTGATCCTCGATTCCGAAAAAATGGACCGCAATATTGCGCGGCTGCGGAGCCGGTTGGCACCCCTCGGCGTGACGCTGCGTCCACATTTGAAGACCGGAAAGTCAATCGAGGTCGCGATGCGCCTTATGGCTTCGCCGCAGGGTCCGGCAACGGTCTCGACGCTCAAGGAGGCTGCGTTCTTTGCGGCAGCGGGCGTGCGCGATATCATTTATGCGGTCGGCATTGCTCCCTCGAAGCTCTCCAAAGTCATCGAACTGCGCAATCAGGGCGTCGATCTTGCTGTCGTCCTCGATACCGTCGAGCAGGCTCAGGCAGTTGCCGCCGCCTCGCGTGAACCAGGCGACGCTATTCCAGCGCTGATCGAGATCGATTGCGATGGCCATCGCTCCGGTGTTCTGCCGGGCGACGTGGAGCGGCTTGTCGAGATTGGCAAGGCGCTCAGCAAAGGCGGAGAATTGCGCGGCGTTCTGACCCATGCGGGAGGAAGCTATGCGGCGCGTGGGGAGGAAGCCCTGCGCCTATGCGCCGAACAAGAGCGTCGCAGCGTTGTCGACGCGGCGACGATCCTGCGTGGAGCGGGGCTGTCTTGCCCAGTGGTCAGCATGGGGTCCACGCCAACGGCACATCATGCCACGGACCTGACAGGCGTGACGGAAGTGCGCGCGGGTGTGTTCGTCTTTTTCGATCTGGTGATGGCTGGGGTCGGCATCTGCAAGATCGATGACATCGCGCTTTCAGTACTAGGTACGGTGATCGGCCACCAACGGGAAAAAGGCTGGATCCTGATCGATACAGGCTGGATGGCGATGTCGCAGGATCGCGGTACGTCAAAGCAGGCAATCAATCAGGGTTACGGTGTCGTGTGCGACGCCAGCGGGCGGCCTTATGATAATCTGATCCTTGCCGACGCCAATCAGGAGCATGGCATCATCATGGTCCGTCCCGGGACGGATGGGGTGCTGCCGGACCTGAAGATCGGCGACAGGGTGCGCGTCCTTCCCAACCACGCCTGCGCCACCGGAGCTCAGCATCGTAGCTATCATGTCGTGCAGGGCGCGTCGGATATCGTTCATGCCGAATGGCAACGCTTTGGAGGCTGGTAATGACAGATACGCCCAAACCGATCCTGACCGACACGGCGCCCGCGCCTGCAGGCCATTATTCCCAGGCGATGCGGTCTGGCAACGACCTGTATATTTCAGGCCAGTTGCCCATCCGTGCGGATAAGGCTGCGCTGCCTGACATGAGCTTTGAAACGCAGGTTCGGCAGGCGCTTGCGAACGTGCTCGCGATTCTGGAAGCCGCTGGCGGTCAGCCGAGCGACCTTCTGCGCGTGACCGCTTACATCGTCGGCGTGGAAAATTGGCCGGAGTTCAACCGCATCTATGCCGATATTTTAGGCAATGCGCGGCCTGCTCGTACGGTCGTTCCGGTTCCCGAATTACATTATGGCTTTTTGGTCGAGGTGGACGCAATCGCGCGTATTTCTGCCTAGATCGGCTCTCTTGCCGGGGCTGCCCCATTGGCCGATCAGTCCATTCGCACAAAGGCAGGCCCAACCATTTCCCGGACGTAACGCCTTTCAATGAACGGGTTTGTCAGCCCGTCGAACCCAAAAAAACATCGCGCGAAGCATCCCTGAAAAGATGCTCCGCGCGATTTAATTAGGTCAGCTTGGTAGCTCAGGCGAGCTCGACAGCGTTGACGATATGCGCCTGCGTATATTCATCGAGGCCAGCCTCACCAAGCTCGCCGCCAAAGCCGGACTGCTTGGAGCCGCGAAAAGGCACATTCGGATCGATGGCGAGGTGCTGGTTCACCCAGACCGTGCCGGTGTCGATCCGCTTGGCGACCTGCATCGCCCGGTCGACATCCTTGCCCCAAACCGTGCCACCCAGGCCGAATTCGGAATCATTGGCGCGCGCGATAACATCGTCGATATCGTCATAGCGCAGGATCGGCAGAACGGGACCGAACTGCTCTTCACGCACCAGCCGCGCATCATCGTCCAGATCGCGCACGATCGTTGGCGGGATGAAATAGCCATCGCGCTCCAGCACGTCGCCGCCCGCGATGATGTTGCCACGCTCGCGCGCATCTTCGATCAGCGCGCGCACCTTGTCGAACTGGGCCTTGTTCTGGATCGGGCCCACAGTCGTGCCCTGATTAGCGCCGTCATCCACGATAGCCTCGTTCGCGAGCCGCGCGACTTCATCGCAGAACTCGTCATACATTTCGCTCGGCACATAAGCGCGCTTGACCGCGACGCAAATCTGGCCTGCGTTCGCCATCGCGCCATTATAAACCTTGAGCGCAGCAAGCTTCGGGTCAACATCGTCGAGCACGATCGCCGCGTCATTGCCGCCCAGTTCGAGCGTCACGCGCTTCACCATTGCGGCAGCCGAGGCCATGACCTTCTTGCCGGTCGCTGTCGATCCGGTGAACGCGATCTTCGCGATGTCGGGATGTGCGGTCAGCACGGCGCCAAGGTCGTTCTCGTCCGTGATGACGTTGACGACACCTGGTGGCAGGATTTCCGCGCAAAGCTCGCCGAAGAGCAAGGTGGTGAGCGGGGTGGTGGGCGCAGGCTTCACGACCATCGTATTGCCCGTGATGAGTGCCGGCCCAAGCTTGTTCATGAACAGGATGAGCGGGAAGTTCCACGGCGTGATTGCTGCAACGACGCCGAGCGCGGTGCGGTGTTCGATGATCTTGTTGCCGCCGGTGTCGCGCAGGGTCTTGGGCTCAACGCGCATGTCGCGGAATGCCCGCAGAATGAACGTGCAGCCGATGACTTCACCCATCGCTTGATCGAGCGGCTTGCCCTGTTCGCTGGTGAGCAGGCTGGCGAACTCTGCGGCGCGCACCTCAAGGGCTGCTGCCAGCGCCTCGATCTTCGCGGCGCGCTCTTCAACTGGCGCGGACGACCATGCAGGGAAGGCTGCCTTGGCGGCTGCGACTGCACGATTGAGCTGGGCTTCGTCAGCCTTGGGCGCGACGGCGAAGGCCTTGCCTAGGGCAGGGTTGATCACGTCGAATTTCGAAGCGCCATCCACGAGCGCGCCATTGATGAGAAGCTTATAGTCATGGTTCATGGAGAGCGATTCCTTCTGTCTGACTTCAAGATGGGGCGATGATAAGATATTGTCCAGACTGCAAGGGTTTTCGCAGGTTTTTGGGCTCTTCGCGCCGCCTGTTGGAGGCCTCTAACGCTTCACAAAACCCTTTTTCGGGCGGTCATTATTGCAGCTGCGAACGGGCTCATCTTGGATGATTATGCTTGATGGTAAAGGCGTCGGTGCGGTAGCTCGCGATGGGGCTGCCTGCTTCTTCGGCGCCGCAGCATAGGGGCGCGCAACCAGCCTTCGAAAATATATTTAACGAACGTTAGCTTCGACGTGATGGTGCCAAACTCCTTAAACAAATTACCTTCGTTTCACTCAACGCTTGTGTTCAGGGCCAGAATTTCTGATTTGTCGCGGTTAGGGTGGAGGAGACAAGGGCTTTGGCAAATATGCAGTCGGATCAAAAATTGGTTTCAGAGACGGCTGAATTGCCCGGCTGGAGTTTGTCTCATCTGAATTACCCGACCTTCCGGATGACATTGCTCGTCAAGGTCATGGGCCGCCTCACGATCCGCCAGTTCGCAGAGGATGGCGATCTGAACTATGCGGAATGGCGCGTGCTGGGGCGGCTGGCCGAGATGCCGGGGGGCGCCACGGTCGGCCAGATTGCGGATATGGCGTGGGTCGATCGCGCGGAAGTCAGCCGAGCAGCAGGCGCACTGGAAGCGCGCGACTATGTCACCCGGCGCGAAAATCCGGTGGACCGGCGCGCGCCTTTGCTCAGCCTCGCTGAAAAGGGACAGGCAAGCTATCTGGCGGCGCTGGAGCCGCGCAAGGCCTTCCACGAGGCGTTGCTGGAGGATTTGTCGGCGGAAGAGCGCGTAGCCTTCGATCAGATTTTGCTCAAGGTCGGCGGCAAGCTGGCAGTGATGCTGGAGAATGAGCGTTAAAAGAAATGCCTGGAACGGCGGAAACGCGAAACGGGATCACGACCAAGCCGTGATCCCGCCGCTGGAGACGCCCTCGGGGGAGCCGGGCGTCTGTTAGAAGCTGAGCTTGATCGTCCCGCCAAAGGTGCGCGGATCGCCCAGCTGGGCTGAGATCAGACCGGTATTGCCCGGCGTGACAGCCAGCGATTCAAAGTAATTCTCGTCAAAGGCGTTACGCACCCAGCCGAAGATATCGAACGTGTCGGTGCGGAAGCCCAGACGGAAGTTGTGGATCGAGTAAGCGTCAATGTCCGTGTAGATCGAGCGTGAGGCGTTGGACGAGAATTTCGAACGATAATTGCCATCATAGCCTGCATAGGCCTGCCCTTCGCGGCCAAGCACCGTCGTTGGGATGTTATATTCCGCGCCCCATGAATAGGCCCATTTGGAGACGCCGGGCAGGATGCTGCCGGAGACATCGCAATTGGCAGGGCTATTGGCGCCCGGTGTCGCGGCGGGGCCAACAGGCGTTCCGGTGCCACCGCCAGCCAGCTCGGGCGGGCAGGGGGCGTTGGTGAACTTGACGAACTTGGCATCAGTGAAGGCGCCGCTCACATAGGCATTGAAGCGGTCGGATGGCCGTACAGTGAAATCCGCTTCAAAACCGCGCGTCCGCACCTTGTCTGCATTGGCGAGGTAGCCACGCAGCACATTGCTGCCGCTCACATTGCTGATCACGCTGGCCTGGAAGTCTTTGATTTCGGTCCAGAAGCCAGAGACGTTGAGCGTCGCCTTGCGATTCCAGAACTGGGTCTTGAGGCCCACCTCGAAATGATTGACCTTCTCCGGCTTGATGATCGCGACGTCCAGCTGTGGCAGGCCATTGGCCTGGCTCGGCACGCCGTTGAGGTTCACACCACCGGTTTTGAACGAGCGGGCATAGGTCGCATAGGCGTTCACATCCGATGTAATCTCATAAGCGAGATTGAGATCGTATGAGACGTTCCAGGCGCTGTACGGCACCTCGAAGAATTGCGAAGCCTGCACGCCGCGCTGCGCCGCCGTCCACGGATCATTGTAGGAGGGGCTCGTCGGATCATTGCTGATGATTTGCCGGGTGCCGTTCGACGCCGTGCCGACCACCACGGAGTCATAATAGCCATCCTTCTTGTCGTAATTGATGCGGATGCCGGGCGATATCGTCAGGCGATCGGTTGCCTTCCAGTTGACCTTGCTGAAGGCCGCGAGGCTCGTGTTATCCAACCGAATATCATTGGTCGCGAGAACACCGTTGAGGACCGCGGGGTTGTTGGAGAGCGCGCTGGTTGGCGCCAGCAGCCATGCGCTGGCCGCCGGGCCAGTCTCCTGCACGCCGCTGGTGCGGATAGCCTGATGGAAAGCGAAGGCGCCGACCACGAAGTTCAGCTTCTCGCCCTCATAATTATAGCGCAGTTCCTGGGTATATTGGCTCTGCTTGGTCGGGTTGTTGACCTTCGTGTAGATAGGCAAGCCAGTGAAATCGCGGTCATTCTTTGGACCCCAATCCCAATAGCGCCATGCCGTGACCGACGTCAGCGTGCCGGGGCCCAGATCCCACTCGATCCGCGCCGATGCGCCGCCATGCTCGTTGCGCGCGGCAATCGCGGCATCAAGGTCCGTTACGCGATCGAACGGGTTAGTGCTCGGCACCCGATAGCCCGGGAAGCGCGCGGTGAGCGCGGCATATTGGCGGTTGAGCGCCCGCTGCGTGGTGCCGACACGGGCATAAGTCTGCACGCAGCAAATGGGGTTCTGGAGATTATAGTCGCCCGAGAGGGTGATGCGCAGATCTTCGCTCGGTTTCCACAGCAGCGAACCACGCACGCCCAGATTATCCTGCGAGTTCACATATTGATTAGTGACGACATTATAGATCGTGCCCTGGCGTGATGTGGTGGAAACGCTGATGCGCGCCGCCACATTATCGCTTAGCGGACCGGAGACGGACGCCTTGCCCTGTTTGAATCCATAATTGCCAAGGGATACCTCGGCCTTGCCCTCAAAATCGAAGCTCGGCGGACGGGTGGTGATGTTGATGGCGCCTGCGGTGGTGTTCTTGCCGTAGAGCGTGCCCTGCGGACCGCGCAGCGTTTCGACCTGCTCCACGTCCACGAAATCCAGCGTCGCAGAGGCGATGCGGTTATAATAGACCTGATCGATATAGATGCCGACGCCCTGCTCGAAGCCATCATTGGTGAGGCCGAACGGCGCGCCGATTCCGCGAATGTTGATGAAGGTGTTGCGCGGATTGGTGGAGTAGAATTGCAGCGTCGGCTGAAGCTGCGTCAGCCGGTTGATATTATAGGCGCCCTGTGCATCCAGAGTTGCAGCGCTCACCACGGAAATGGCGACCGGCACATCCTGCACATTTTCTGCCCGGCGGCGTGCGGTGACGACGATCTCGCCGCCGCCGCGCTCGGCCTGGGGTGCTGCGGCCTCATCCTGCGGCAGGGGCGCGCTCGCCTCCTGCGCCTGAACGGGCGACTGGACGAGAAGAGCAGCGGCAATCGCGCTCGTGGAAAGAATGGACCAATGGACCATGATAAAGAACCCCTTGTTGAATGGAGAAAAGCCTCCAGCGAACTGGTGGGCTGCTAAAAAATGCTGAGCTGGAAATGTGCTTGAGCGCGCGAGAGCGGATTGCCGCTCACGCTGCGCAGAAAGTCTGCTGTCAGGCGGTCAGTCGGGTCTTTTCCGTGACCTCAATCTGCACGAGCCGACCCTCATGGATGGTCAGATGAACCGCACCAAATTTCAGCTTGTCCAGCGCCTCACCGATCAGGGCGAGCGCGTTGGCGTGATGGCTTTGCGGCCCCCGCAATGGGGTGGCCTGTTGCGATGATTGCGACATGGTTGCTCCTCGTACGCCGTGATTCGCTGAACGAGGCTGATACTTAACTCAATTGGTAGAGTTGACAATAGGCGGGGCGGCAAGTTTTGCTTCCTGTGACGGAAAGCGAACTATCGCACTGCCTGAGACTCACCGCTTGGTGGGTGGCGCCGGGATCAGGCTCTTCACCACCCGTCGCTGGAAGGTCCATCGGCCATCTTCGCGCACAAGCGCATCCTCATAGCCACCCATCAGCACCGGGGCGGGGTGGTTGCTGGCATCGGGCACGATATAGAGCGACATGGAGGTGGCGCGGGCCTTGTCCGGCCCGTCAAAGGTCACGACCTCATTGAAGAAGACATGATAATTGGGTTCGCGAAAGCCCATCGCATTGGCGGCAAAAACGCTGCGCATCATCGCACTGGCGGCGGGGCCTTTGGCTTCTGCGCCGCCGCCTGCGACATAGACGCCATGCTTGCCGAACAGCTTGCCAAAGCCGTCGAAATCACGCGCATCGAGTGTGCTGCCATAAGCGATGAGCAGCGCATGGATGGCTGCGCGATCGGCAGCTTCATCCCGCTGCGCCGGTGCCCCGCTCGCACTGCCGAGCAGCAGCGCGAGAGCGAGCAAATGCCGCGCGTGCTTCATTTGCTGGCGTTGCGCGCGCGGATGAAGGCCATCCATTCGTCCGAGGTTGGCATAACCGGATAATCGACGCGGCGCAGGATTTTCCATGCGCCATCTTCGCGGATCATCTCATCCTCATAGCGGCCTGCGAGCGAGGGGATTGGTTCACCCTTCGGCCCGCGCAACACCAGCAAATGGCGTGAGTGGACGCTCGCCCGGTCGCCCTTCAGGTCGATCTGCGGGTTGGAGGTCAGATGATAGCTTTCGCCATTCACAAAGCCCGCAGGCGGATTTCCATAGAGGCCCACCAGCATCTGCTCGATCGCGGCGCGGCCTTTGTGAACTGACTTGCCGCTCACCCATTCGCCATCCCTGGCGAACAAGGCGGCATAGGCAGCATAATTGCGTGCGTCCTGTGTGGCGGCATAGTCGACGAGCACCCGGCCAATGGCCAGTTCATCCTCCACCCGTTGCAGGCGCTGCTCGATGCTGAGGGGCTGGGCCAGTGTCGCCGATGGCGCAGCCACCAGCATGAGCATCATCAAGGATCGTGTCAGCATGGTTGGCCTCTCCCGGTCGAGCCGCATCGGCTCTTGTTATCTGCTGAGGCTAATATCCCGAGGTGGAAATGAAAATGGACAGGCTCGCCGGTTGAATAGTGAGCTTGCCAATCATGAGGGTTCTGGCGATTATCGCAACGCCAAGCTACGGACCGAATTCGAAGCCGATCATATCAGCTCCGTCATCCCGCTTTTCGATTGCAAATGCAGAAGGAGCGGGACCCCGGGTCAAGTCCGGGGAGACGATCACAACATGATCCGCCTTGGCGCGGACCGCGCAGCAACGGAGAGACGCAAGTGACAATGGAGTATCGCTATCTGGGGCGCAGCGCGCTGAAGGTCTCTCCCCTGTGCCTGGGCGCAATGATGTTCGGCGGCGCGACGGATGAGCCAACCTCGGCTCGGATCATCGACAAGGCCCGCGAGCAGGGCGTCAATTTCATCGATACGGCGGACGCTTATAACGGCGGCAAATCCGAGGAGATTGTCGGGCGATCCATCCGCACGCATCGCGACCATTGGGTGCTGGCGACGAAGTTTGGCCAGCCATTCGGCTCGGGGCCCAATCAGAGCGGCCAATCGCGCAAATGGATCGTGCAGGATGTGGAGGCGAGCCTCAAGCGGCTGGGCACCGATTATATCGATCTCATCTATTTCCATAAGGCCGATGTGAACGCGCCCTTCGAAGAGGGTCTGCGCGCCATCCAGGACCTGACGGCGCAGGGCAAGCTGCGCTATTATGGCGTTTCCAATTTCAAGGGCTGGCGCATTGCGGAAGTGTGCCGCGCTGCCGACGCCATCGGCATGGATCGGCCTATCGCCAGTCAGCCGCTGTATAATATGGTCGATCGGCTGAGCGAAGTGGAGCAATTGCCCGCCGCTGGCCATTATGGCCTGGGTGTTGTGCCTTACAGTCCGCTCGCACGCGGTGTGCTCAGCGGCAAATATGCCAGCAATACGCCGCCGCCGGAGGATAGCCGCATCGCGCGTGGCGATCCGCGCATGAAGCAGACGGAATGGCGGCCCGAATCCGTCGAGATTGCCGAAGCGGTGAACCGACATGCTGCGGCGCTGGGGATCAGCACGGTGAGCTTCGCGCTCGCCTGGGTATTGCGCAATCGCTTTGTCAGCTCGGCCATTTGCGGCCCACGCACAGAGGCACAATGGGATAGCTATCTCGATGCGCTGAGCGTGTCGCTCGGTGCGGATGATGAGGCCTTTGCCAATGGCCTTGTCCACCCCGGCCACACCTCGACACCGGGCTATACCGACCCGGCCTATCCGATCGAAGGGCGCCAACTGCGGAGTTGAAAGGCGTGACGGATAGCCTCTACAGCCCGCCGCCCGGCGACATTGAGACGCTGCATGATCAGCTTTATGCAGGCGGCATCGTTCGCTTCGGCAATCTTGCCGCCATGCAGCATCTGGTCGCGCATGCCCGCCGCTTCGTGGAAACCCGCCTCACCCCGCATGACCCCGTCCGCATCCATGCGGCGCTGGATCGTGAGGCGCTGGCGCTCAGGCTCGCCGATGTGCAGCGCGCTTTCTCCCGCGATGACGACACCAAGCGGCTGTGGCGCGCGCTGTTCGAGGAGGCGGGGTTCGATCCGGATGATACCGCGCGCGATCGCCTGTTTCTGCGCTTCCAGCCGCCGATCCCACCCGAAGGTGGGCCACATCGTGCGCGCAGCACGGGCACGGTGGGCTTCCATCGCGATAGCTGGGGCACCAATCTTTACGCGCAGGTCAATTGGTGGGCGCCCGTCTACCCCATCACAGTGGAGCGCACCTTTTCCTTCCTGCCAGAGCTGTTCGATCAGCCAATCCCCAATGACAGTGCCGATTTCGATCTGGCAGAGGTGATGGAGCGCGGCCGCGCGGCAGGCCCGGCGGGGGATCGCGGGAAGATGGCGCCAGCGCCCTTGCCGGGTACGGACCTTGGCCCGGGCGTGCCGGTCGTGATCGATCCGGGCGAAGTGATCGCCTTCTCCGCGCAACATGCGCATGTCGGCGTGCCGAACCAGAGCAACTTTACCCGCATTTCGCTGGAAACGCGCACGGTGCGGCTGGGCGATCTGCAGGCGGGGCGGGGCGCGCGCAATGTGGATGGCAAGGCCAAGTGGATTGCGCACGGCATGTTCCGTCGGCTGTTGGACGGCGTGCGGCTGACCGACGCGCTCGCGCTCCCACCGCTGGCGCCATTTATCCATCGGCTGGATTGAGCCGGGCCTGCCAAGCAGCGCATCAAGGCAAAAATGTCACAGCATGGTGCGAACTGTTGCCTGGGATTTGTCTAAGCTTGGTAATCATTTGACCATTAATTGCTACCTAGCTACCGATTTCGGATCACTGCTCCACGTTCTGCGTAGAGCGGTTTGCTTATAAAAACCTGTTGAGTGATCGCGTCCCTGAGGGGCCTATTCTTCACAGGCTGCCGGTGCTGGACTGAACAGCGCCGTATCAACGGAACTGGGAGAGGAAAGACCATGCTTCTTAATCGACGGATCGCACGTGCTAACATTGGCTTGAGCCTTGGCGCTCTGGCGGCTGCGCTCACCTTTGGTGCGCCCGCTTTTGCGCAGGCAACCGATGACAGCGCGACAGCGCAGGCGCCGCTTGAAGAGCAGGCAATCGTCGTGACCGGCTCGCGCATCGCGCGCTCGGGCTTCGATCAGCCAACGCCCGTCACCGTGTTCGGCGCCGAGCAGGCGCAGGCGCTTGGTGTGACCAACATCGCAGACGGCCTCAACCAGCTTCCAAGCTTCCGCGCCTCCTCTTCGCCAAGCAATGTCGGTTCGGGTGGCGGCAATGTCGGCGCGCGTGTCCTCGATTTGCGGGCACTTGGCCCCAAGCGCACGCTCGTTCTGGTCGATGGTCGCCGGTTCGTACCGAGCACGGGTGAAGGCACTGTCGATATCAACCTCATCCCATCAGGCCTCGTGCAGCGCACCGAAGTCGTGACCGGTGGCGCATCGGCTGTTTATGGTTCGGATGCTGTTGCCGGCGTCGTCAACTTCATCCTCGACCGTAAGTTCACCGGCCTCAAGGCCGAGATCCAGTCCGGCTTCTCGCAGCGCGGCGATGATGTGAACTGGTTCGCCAGCGTGACCGGCGGTTTCAAGGTCGGTGATCGCGGCAATTTCGTCGTGTCGGCCGAGTATGAAGATAATAGTGGCCTTGGCGGCTGCTATGAGGCGCGCAGCTGGTGCGCGCAGGAGCCTTCGATTGTCGGCAATACGCCGGCAGGCGCTGGCGGCTTCCCATCCAGCATCATCACATCGGATGTCCATGTCTCCACCATGTCGCCAACGGGCCTGATCAACCGCTCGCTCAATGCAGCAGGCGTTGCGATCGGCACGGTGGCGAATGACCCGCTACGTGGCACCACCTTCACCGCAGATGGCACGCCAAGGCGCTTCAATTACGGCCAGTTCGCCGGGCCATTGTTCATGGTCGGCGGGGAAGGTCATGGCAAAAACCCGTTCCTCTCCAGCCTCCTGCTCAAGGTTCCGGTCGAGCGTCACACCGTTTATGGCAGCTTCAACTATGAAGTAACCGACGATGTGAATGCCTATGTCGATGCCTCATGGGGCCGCGTCTCTGGCCGCACGCAATCCTCGACATTCCGTGATTTCAACGGGTCGATTATCGGCAATATTAAGGTCGACAACCCCTATATTCCTGCCTCTGTTCGTCAGACGATGCTCAACAATGGCATCGCGCAGCTCCAGCTTGGTCGCTCCGCCTTCGACCTTGGCAGCCCGGTTGGTATTTCGACGACCGAGACGTTCCGCATCGTTACCGGCCTTGATGGTCGGCTTGGCAATGGCTGGCGCTGGGATGTCTACTACCAGTATGGCAAGACCAATTTCCGCCAGGATACGTATAACGTTCCCATCAACGCACGGATGCGTAACGCGGTCGATGCTGTGTCGAGTGGTGGCAACATCGTCTGCCGTATCAATGCCGATGCGAGCACGGCAAATGACGATCCAAGCTGCGCGCCGCTCAACCTGTTTGGCGAAGGCCAGTTCAGTGCGGCTGCACGCAATTATGTGATTGGCGCGGGCTTCCAGACGACCGAGAATGAGCAGCATGTTGTCGCGGCAAACCTGAGCGGTGATCTGTTCAGCATCACGAGCCGCCCGGTCGGCTTCTCCGTTGGCGCTGAATATCGCAAGAACACGATCGTCGGTGCGACCGATCCGATCTCGCAGAATCTGGGTTTCTGGGTGCTCAACGGTCAGGCCGTTTCAGGCCAGCAGAGCGTGCGGGAAGGCTATGGCGAGCTCGTCGTGCCATTGCTGAACGACACGTTCGTGAAGAGCCTCGAGCTGAACGGCGCGGTTCGCTACACCGATTATAGCGACAGTGGCGGCGTGACGACCTGGAAGGCCGGTGCGACCTTCGAGCCAATCTCGGGCATCCGTTTCCGTGTCACTCAGTCGCGCGATATTCGCGCACCAAACCTCACCGAATTGCGCGGCCCGCAGCAGAGAACAACCATCGGTCTTACCGATCCTGAGACCGGCCTGCAGACCAACCCGGTCGTGATCCGCGGTTCCAATGCGGATCTGCTTCCAGAGAAGGCGGACAGCTTCACGGCTGGCGTGGTTCTCTCGCCAGGCGGCGGTGGTGCCTTCTCGCGGATGCGCCTCTCGGTGGATTATTATGACATCCGCGTGAAGGAAGCGATCGATCAGCTCGGCGCGGCCACCATCGCACAGCGCTGCTTCGATGGCGCAACCGAGCTTTGCGGGCTGGTCATCCGCGATGCCAATCGTAACATCTTGCAGGTCAATGACGTGCTGATCAACGCCAACTCGGTGAAGACGCGCGGCGTTGACGTCGAGTTCGCCTATCGCCAGCCGCTCGGCAGCATGGGTGATCTCAACCTGCGGCTGCTCAGCACCAGCGCTCTCGACCTCATTACCGTCGACAGCGCCGGTGCGACGGAACGTGCGGGCCAGACCGGTTCGCGCTCGGGCACATTGCTCGGCGTGCCGAACTACACCATCGATGGCACGATCGGGTGGAGCAACGGGCCGTTCACGATCACATCGCAGAACCGCTACATTCCTGCAGGTGGCTTCAACGTCGCCTTCATCGGTCCGGACGATCCACGCTACAGCATCACGGATTCGCGCAGCGTGAACAATAACCGCGTGCCGGGCCGCTATTATATGAACCTCGCAGCATCCTACACGATCACCCTTCGCGGTAGCCAGGAACTGGAGCTGTTCGCGGCGATCAACAATCTGTTCGATAACAGCCCGCCACCGCTGCCAAGCTTCAACCTTGGCACGAACCAGGTGCTGTTCGACCCGATCGGTCGTGCGTTCAAGCTTGGTGCGCGCGTCCGGCTTTGATGATCAACGGGTGCCTGCCTCGGCTTGGGGCAGGCACCTGACATATTCGATTATGTGAGGAGCGACCAATGATCGAGCTCGACAAAACCTATGCTGGCGGATGCCTGTGCGGCGATATTCGCTATGAGCTTGATGGGCCGAGCCTGTTTGAGATGCAGTGCTGCTGCGTCGATTGCCAGAAGGCGACGGGCACGGGGCACACCACGATCATTGGCGTTCACAAAAGCCAGCTTCACGTCACCGGCGCGGTGACGACCTATACCAATGAGGGTGATAGCGGCGGGTTCGTCACGCGGCATTTTTGCGGGCGTTGCGGCGGCAGGCTCTATACGTCCGGCAAGGGACCGGGCGAGATGATCATGATCCAGGCGGGGTCGCTCGATGATCCCAATGTCGTGGAGCCACAGCGCGTCATCTACCTGAAGCAGGCCGTGAAATGGGATCATTTCGATCCTGCCATCCCGCATCATGAGATGTATGGGCAATATAATGAGGAAACGCTCGCCGCGCGCGCGGGCGAGGTGGAGAAGCTACGCTACAAGGGTCGGCCGAAAGGCTGACCTGGTAATAGAGCGCCGATACTTCAACCTAAGATACTGATTGAGTAGGGGAAGCACGTCGCGGGTTCGCGCACGTGGCTTGACGGATGCCGTTCATTACATCTTCCACTGCCTTGTTAAGTCGCGTCTGCACGCGCGGCGATGGCCTGCGATTTACGTCCAGACATAATTCGTAACCAAGCGGTGCGGATCGCGAAACAATGAAGCGCCATTTGGCGAACCAAGACTGTCTTCAAGGAGGTACTTTTGGTCGCTCGTTTTCTAGTTCCCGCATGTATTGCGCTGTTGCCCGCTGCCGCCTTTGCTCAGAGCGTGGCTGACACGCACAAGCCCGTCTTCGTGCCCGGCAAAACGATCCACGCTTACAAGCCGATCGAGCAAAGCCGCACAGCGCCTGCAAAATGTCATCCCGATTCCGGCAAGGCGGTTGCGTGTGAAGCGCTGCGGCAGCACGCGCGGGTGAAGCAATTGGAGCAAGGCCGGGAGGCTGAGGCGATCATGCTCAGCGATCGCTGATCCATGGCCGCAAAGCCTGTCATCCATATGATTGCAGGCGGTATCGCGCTGGCTTGCCTCGCGGGTTGCGCAACGCAGGACCAACGCGCGCTCCCGCGCAAGCTCGCCGCGATGACGCCGGCGCAGGTGAGCGCGGGCGCCCGCATATTGGACGATCCGCAGGCGCGCCATGTCGTCATCTCGACGCAGGGCGCATTCCGCAACAGTCGGCCAATCTCGGGCGGGCTGCAGGCGCAGACCTATCTCAGCGCCACGGTTGAGCGCCGCACCGGCGCAACGCAGATCAAGCTCTGGCAGAAGACGCTCTACAAGGGCGCGAGGCGAGACTTGCAGCAGGTCAGCTATCGATCGAACGATCGCACCGTATCGCGTGATCTGGCGGTTGCGGTCCACGAACCGGACGACTGCCCGGGCGTGGACAGGGTCGGCTCATGCGTGCTCGCAAAGACGGCGGCCTTCGAATTGAGCGAAGGCCTGGTCCGTGAGATTGCCAGCCTCTATCAGCAGGGTTCGCGCGAAGCCTGGGGCTTCCGCTTGGAGGACCGGCACGGCCGGGATGTGATTGGCGGGATCGCGCCCGCAGAGGCATCGGGCTTGCTGGACGCACTCGAACAATGGCGCGAAGAACGCGGTTTGCCAGCTTCTTATTCCTGAGCGATACCGTGCGTGGAGCGGAGCCTGACAACAGCACCATCCGGCGCATCGATATCGCTGCTGGCAATTTCTGCATTGGCAAATGCGGTTTAGCGCCTATTTGAACATGACTTTGCAGAGATCGTCAGACGAGTATGACTGCCCAAACCATCATTCTGCTGGAGGACGACCCCGGCCTTCGAACCCTCATTGCGCGCCTGCTCCAGGAAAACGGCTTTGCCGTGCGGACAGCGGCGACTGGGCCTGAGATGTGGATCGCGCTGGAAAACGGGCCTGCCGCCGACCTCATCATTCTGGATATCATGCTGCCGGGTACGAACGGGCTCGATCTGTGCAGGCAGATAAGGCGAACAAGCGACATTCCGATCATCTTCATCAGCGCCAAGGGAAGCGACGAGGACCGGATTCTGGGACTTGAGTTGGGCGCGGATGATTTCCTGCCCAAGCCCTTCAAGCCACGCGAGTTAATCGCGCGGGCGCGGGCGATTCTGCGGCGCGGCCCTATGACGGATCGGCAGACCTCCGACTCGCGTAACAAAGCGCAGTTCAATGGCTGGACGGTGTTTTTTGCACGGCGCGAATTGCGTTCTCCATCTGGCGCCATAGTCGATTTGACGGGCGCGGAGTTTGATCTTCTCGGCACCTTCATTTCACAGCCGCAGCGCGTGATTGGCCGTGAGCGACTGATCGAGCTGTCTCGCACGCGGCTGAGCAACAGTTCAGACCGCAGCATCGATGTGCTGGTCAGCCGCCTGCGTCGCAAACTGACGGCGGAAGGCGCGGAGCCGCCGATCATGACCGTTCGCGGGATCGGCTATATGTTCAGCGCAGCCGTCTCACTGGCTTGATGCGGCTGCCGTCAGTCGGCTTGCTCGGCAGGATCATCTTCATCCTAGCATTCCTGCTCTGCACGGAATTCGTCGTCAATACGCTGCTGTTTGAACAGGTTAGCAGGTTCGTTCTACGCGATGACAGGGCGCAGCGGGCGGCTGAAAATCTGGTTGTCGCGCATCGGCTCATGGATCGCACGCCAGCCGCAGGCCGTCCTGAGCTCGCGCAGGAATTGAGCAATTCTCGCCTCACAGTCAATTGGCGCCGCGGCATCGATACGCAGCCGACGAATTTCCGTCTCCAAGAGCTTGGGACGAAGA
>CBIHKY010000046.1:0-25411 GCA_966205705.1 uncultured Alphaproteobacteria bacterium | reverse complement strand
GCGCCACCATCGCGCCGCCCGCCAGCACGCCCTGCGCTACCGCGACCGGGCGCACGAGGCGCAGCGCCTCCGGGTTGGTCTGTGCGACCGCCGTCCAGGCCAGCACCAGTTGCAGGCCGGCCAGCATTGCGGCCAGCCAGAGGGCGGCAAGACCTGCTTCAGCAATCATTGTGCAGTGGTATCCACTTTGTGCGTCGTGGGATCATATTTAATCCCCTCCATTTCACGCGGCATGTAGCGCTCATCATGCTTGGCGAGGATATTCGTCGCGCGGAATATGCCTGCCTCATCAAAAGCACCCTCGGCCACTGCGCCGGAATTTTCCTTGAACAGATCGGGCGTGATGCCGCTGAACGAAGCTGGCACGCTTGCCTTGCCGTCCGTGAGGCGGAAATCCACGCTCACGCCATCGCCGCGCCGCTTGAGGCTTCCCACCTCCACCATGCCGCCTAGCCGGATCGCTTTGCCCGGCTCGACCTTGGCGGCGAGTGCCTCGGCTGGGGTGTAGAAATAGGACGCCTGCGATTTGAGCGCGGACATGGCGAGCAGCACGCCGCCGATGAGCGCACCCAGCGCCAGCAGCACCAGCATGAGCCGCTGATGCTTGCGCTTGGGGCCTTGCCTGCCTGATGCCACCGCAACCATTTCAATCCCGCTCCCGCAAAGCTGCTGCCCGTGCCTCAGCGCTTATCGCCCGGCGCCAGGCCCATAGGCTCGTGACGAGCGTCGCGACGAGGGTGATGCCATAAGCGGCGATGACGAAGGGCCAGGGGTTCATGCGCGTCAGCCTCGTGACATCCGGCGCAGGCGCGCCTCGATCCGGTTTTCCGCCAGCATCGCGCGCATCCGCAAAAAGACGATGGCGGTGAACCACAGCGTGAAGCCCAGCACCGTCAATCCCAGCGGCCAGAGCATCGAGCTATCGATACTGCTGCCGGTCACCGTGATGCTGCGGCCCTGATGCAGGCTGTTCCACCAGATCACCGAATAATGGATGATCGGTAGGTTGAGCGCGCCGATGAGCGCATAAATGGCTGTGACCCGGCTCACGCCGCCCGCCTCGCCGCGATCCGTGCTGGAATTGGCGAGCGCAATATAGCCGATGTAGAGGAAGAGCAGCAGCAGCATGGAGGTGAGCCGCCCATCCCACTCCCACCAAGTGCCCCATGTCGGGCGGCCCCAGATGGAGCCGGTGGCGAGGCAGATGGCGGTGAAGACGGCGCCAGGCACCGCAATGGCTCGCCCGGCAACGCCTGCCAGGGGATGGCGCCAGACCAGTTGCATGATTGCCGCGATCGTCAGCCCGCTCCAGCCGCCCATGCCCAGCCAGGCGGCGGGCACGTGAATATAGAGGATGCGGAAGCTGTCGCCCTGCAGATAATCCGCAGGCGTCATGAACAGCCCGGCCCAGCAGCCGACTGCGATCAGCAGCACCCCGAGCCAAAAGCACCAAGGCGTTGCAGGCACGGCAATAGCAAGGAATCGGCGGGGGTTTGCAAGGACGTGCATGGCGCTGCTGTAGAGCGCTGCAGGCTGTCTTGCCAGTCCATAGATTTGGCCGAATGTCGATCTGCGTAACCCGCTAAACCACTTTATTGCGACAATGGGGCGACAAAGCAGTTTCTCGCTCCTATATGGCCGGACAACGAGGATCGCGACGCGGCGGGAATCGCTTCGTCGGTCATGAGTAGAGCCATGCTGACAACCCATCCATTTGACGACGATAAGCTGCGCGAAGAGTGCGGGGTCTTTGGCGTTTACGGCGCTGAAACGGCCTCCGCGATGGTGGCGCTGGGGCTTCATGCCCTGCAACACCGTGGCCAGGAGGCAGCGGGAATCACCAGCTGGGATGGTGAGGAATTCCACACCTATCGCGCGATGGGCCATGTTGCGGGCAATTTCGACAAGGACGAGATTATTCGACAGCTCGCAGGCGATGTCGCTTGCGGCCATGTCCGCTATTCAACAACGGGCGAGACGGCGCTGCGCAATGTGCAGCCGCTTTATGCCGAGCTTTCGTCCGGCGGTTTCGCCATCGCCCATAATGGCAACATCTCCAACGCGATGACCCTGCGCAAGCGGCTGGTGCGCGATGGATCGATCTTCCAATCCACCAGCGACACCGAGGTGATTGTGCACCTCGTCGCCAAATCGCGCTACCGCACGCTGCTGGATCGTTTCATCGATGCGCTCAAGCAGGTGGAGGGCGCCTATTCGCTGATCTGCCTGACGCGCGAGGGCATGATCGCTTGCCGCGATCCGCTTGGCATCCGTCCCCTCGTCATGGGCCGCCTTGGCGATGCGATCATCTTTGCATCCGAAACGGTGGCGCTCGATGTGGTTGGGGCGGAATATATTCGCTCGGTCGAGGCTGGCGAACTGATCGTGGTGACGCAGGGCGGCGAAATCCGCACGCATCGCCCCTTTGGCGAAGTGCCCCAACCCCGCCCTTGCATCTTCGAGCATGTCTATTTCGCGCGCCCCGATTCCATTATGGATGGCAACAGCGTCTATGGCGTGCGCAAGGCCATTGGCGCGCAACTGGCGCTGGAAAGCCCGGTCGATGCCGATATCGTGATCCCTGTGCCCGATAGTGGCGTGCCTGCCGCCATCGGCTATGCGCAGGAATCCAAGCTCCCCTTCGAGCTCGGCATCATCCGCTCCCATTATATTGGCCGCACCTTCATCCAGCCGGGCGACAAGGTTCGGCATCTGGGCGTAAAGCTCAAGCACAACGCCAATCGGGCGATCATCGAGGGCAAGCGCATCATCCTCATCGATGATTCGATCGTGCGTGGCACCACCAGCCTCAAGATCGTGCAGATGATGCGCGAAGCGGGCGCGAAGGAAGTGCATATGCGCATCGCCAGCCCGCCGACGCGCCATAGCTGCTTTTACGGCGTGGACACGCCCGAGCGCGCCAAGCTGCTCGCGCATAAGATGGATGTGGGCCAAATGGGTGACTTCATCCATGCCGACAGTCTTGCGTTCGTTTCGATCGACGGGCTCTATCGCGCCATTGGCGAGCACAAACGCAATGATAATTCCCCGCAATATTGCGATGCCTGCTTCTCGGGTGACTACCCGACAAGCCTGACGGATTTTGACGATTCCGCCGAGGTCAGCCAGCTTGAATTGCTGCGCGAGCGCGTCGTCTAAGCGAAGGCCGACTTAAATCATGACAGACGAATTGAACCCGCGGCCGCTGGACGGTCGCATTGCCCTTGTGACCGGCGCGAGCCGCGGCATTGGCGCTGCTACGGCAATCGAGCTCGCCCGAGATGGCGCGCATGTGGTGCTGGTCGCCCGTTCGGTGCCGGACCTTGAGGGTGTTGAGGACAAGATCCACGCTGCAGGCGGTCACGCTACCATCGCGCCTGTGGACCTGACCGACGGCGAGAGCATCGGTCGGCTGGCCAAGGCGATCAGCGAGCGCTGGCCCGCGCTGGACATCTTGGTGCTGAATGCCGCGACGCTCGGCACGCTGGCCGCTGTGCCTGCGATCGACACCAAAGAGTTTGCCCGGCAGCTCACGCTCAACATTGCAGCGCCACAAGCTCTAATCTCAGCCTTCGATCCCATGCTGCGTGCCAGCAAGGACGCACGCGTGGTGGCACTCACAACTGCCGTCGCCGCCCAGCCGCGCGCTTATTGGGCCGCCTATGGCGCGTCCAAGGCTGCGCTTGAGGTGCTGATTTCCGCTTATGGTCAGGAAGTGCGCAATATCAGCGCCATCCGCACGCACATCGTCGAGCCGGGTGCCACGCGCACCACCATGCGTGCCCGCGCCTATCCCGGTGAAGATCCTGCAACGCTGAAAACACCCGATGTCGTGGGCCGCGCCATCGCCAATCTGGTCGCCAGCGATGCAGCCGATGGCACGCGGATCGATCTGCCGAAATAGGGATCGTTGCGCGATTCGGTTTCCGTTTTCATCCCTCGTCATCCCGGGCTTGACCCGGGATCCCGCTTCTTTTCAAGTCGTTGATATCTAAAGATCAGCCAACAAAGGCAGCGGGACCCCGGATCAAGTCCGGGGAGACGTGGGTCGTTTTGCAACGATGCCGAAATAGGCACTGAAACGAACATCTGAAACGAAACTGGCCTCAGCGGACATCCGCCAACGCCAGTTTCAATTTCAGCTGTCAGCCTGACCTTAATCGGTCAGATCATTCCAAACAGTCTTGAGCTTGCCGAAGAAGCCACTGGATTCAGGGCATTCCTCACCGGTTTCCGTTGCGCGGAACTCTTCCAGCAATTCCTTCTGCCGGGCGCTCAGCTTGGTTGGCGTCTCCACCTCGATCTGGATGACCATATCGCCCCGGCCACGGCCATTGAGCACGGGCATGCCTGCGCCGCGCTGGCGCAATTGCTTGCCGGACTGGATGCCCGCCGGAATGCGGATTTCATGATCCTCGCCATCCAGCCCTGGCACATCGATCGTGCCGCCAAGCGCTGCCAGCGTGAAGCTGACCGGCACGCGGCAGAACAAGTTGGTGCCCTCACGCTCGAACAGCGCATGGCGCCGCACATGCAGGAAAATATAGAGGTCGCCTGCGGGCGCACCACGAGGTCCGGCCTCGCCTTGCCCGGTCAGGCGGATGCGGGTGCCTTCATCGACACCGGCAGGCACCTTCACATCAAGCGTGCGCTCCTTGTCCACCCGGCCCTCGCCGCGACAGGTGCGGCAGGGTGATTTGATGCGCTTGCCCGCGCCATGACAGCTGGGGCAGGTCCGTTCGACGACGAAGAAGCCCTGCTGTGCGCGCACCTTGCCATGACCCGCGCAGGTCGGGCAGGTATCCACGCTCGTGCCGGGTTCCGCACCGCTGCCATCGCACACGTCGCAGGGCATGGAGACATCGATGTTGATCGTCGTCTCGCGGCCATGAAAGGCATCTTCGAGCGAAATTTCCATGTCGTAGCGCAAATCTGCGCCGCGCCGCGTCTGCTGGCGTCCACCGCCCCCGCCGCCGAAACCATCGCCAAAGATCGTCTCGAAAATATCACTGAAATCGGAGAAGCCAGCACCACCGCCGCGTCCGCCGCCCATGCCGCCCTGCTCGAAGGCGGCGTGGCCAAAGCGATCATAGGCTGCGCGCTTCTGCTCATCCTTGAGGCATTCATAGGCCTCATTGATGGATTTGAAGTTCGCTTCGCTCTCTTTACAACCGGGGTTGCGATCCGGATGATATTTCATCGCCAGCTTGCGATAGGCTGCCTTGAGCGTGGCGCCGTCAGCGGTCCGCTCAACCTCCAGCAACTCGTAAAAGTCGACCTTAGTACTCATACGTCGCGAATGCCCCGAAAATCAAAACCCGGCCGACGGATTGCTCCAGCCAGCCGGGTTCGCATTTTTGCTTTTATGCTTTGTTGTCTTCGTCGACCTCGGAGAATTCCGCGTCGACGACATTATCGTCAGCCTTCTGCTCGGCACCTTCGGCACCCGGAGAGGCAGCAGCAGCCTGCTCCTTCTCGTAGATGGCCTGACCAAGCTTCATGGAGACCTGCGCAAGTTCCTGCGTCTTGGTCTTCATCGCCTCGACATCGCCGCCTTCAACGGCCGTCTTGGCTTCGGCAACAGCCGCTTCGATCTCACCCTTGAGGGCCGCATCGACCTTGTCACCATGCTCGACAAGCTGACGCTCGGTCGTGTGGATGAGGCTCTCGGCGTTGTTCTTCGCCTCGGCACCCTCACGGCGCTTCTTGTCTTCCTCGGCGAAGCGCTCGGCATCCTTGACCATCTGATCGATGTCATTATCGCTAAGGCCACCAGAAGCCTGGATCTTGATCTGCTGCTCCTTGCCGGTGCCCTTGTCCTTCGCGGAGACGTTCACGATGCCGTTGGCATCGATATCGAACGTCACCTCGATCTGCGGCACGCCGCGCGGCGCTGCGGGGATGCCGACCAGATCGAACTGACCCAGCATCTTGTTATCCGCCGCCATTTCACGCTCGCCCTGGAACACGCGAATCGTCACCGCCTGCTGATTGTCATCAGCGGTCGAATAGACCTGCGACTTCTTGGCCGGGATCGTGGTGTTGCGATCGATCATGCGCGTGAACACACCGCCCAGCGTCTCGATGCCGAGCGACAGCGGGGTCACGTCGAGCAGCAGCACATCCTTGACGTCGCCCTGCAACACGCCTGCCTGAATGGCAGCGCCCATCGCCACGACTTCATCCGGGTTAACGCCGGTGTGCGGCTCCTTGCCGAAGAACTCCTTCACGATCTCACGAACGCGGGGCATGCGGGTCATGCCGCCAACCAGCACAACTTCGCTGATTTCGCTCGCAGACACGCCAGCATCAGCAATCGCCTTACGGCAAGGCTCAAGCGTGCGCTTGATGAGGTCTTCAACCAGACGCTCAAGGTCAGCGCGCGTAATCGCCTTGACGAGATGCTTTGGCCCGGTTGCATCGGCGGTGATGAACGGCAGGTTCACTTCCGTCGTCTGCGCCGAGGAGAGCTCGATTTTGGCCTTCTCGGCCGCTTCCTTGAGGCGCTGCAGAGCGAGCTTGTCGCCACGCAGATCAATGCCTTCGACCTTCTTGAACTCGTCGGCCAGATATTCGACAATCTTGGAGTCGAAATCTTCACCGCCGAGGAAGGTGTCGCCATTAGTGGATTTCACCTCGAACACGCCGTCGCCGATTTCCAGCACGGAAATGTCGAAGGTGCCGCCGCCAAGGTCATACACAGCGATGGTTTTGCCATCCTGCTTGTCCAGACCATAAGCCAATGCAGCCGCCGTTGGCTCGTTGATGATGCGCAGCACTTCAAGACCAGCAATCTGGCCGGCATCCTTGGTTGCCTGACGCTGTGCATCGTTGAAGTAAGCCGGCACCGTGATGACAGCCTGCGTGACCGTCTCACCGAGATACGCCTCGGCGGTTTCCTTCATCTTCTGCAACGTGAATGCGGAGATCTGCGAAGGACTATACTCCTCGCCACCAGCCTTCACATAAGCATCGCCATTGGGGCCCTTCGCGATGGAATAGGGCACCAACTCCATATCCTTGCGGGTCAGCGGATCGTCGAAGCGACGGCCGATCAGACGCTTGACCGCGTAAATCGTATTCTCTGGATTGGTCACAGCCTGGCGCTTGGCCGGCTGGCCGATCAATCGCTCGCCATCCTTAGCGAATGCGACGATGGAAGGCGTCGTGCGCGCACCTTCCGCATTTTCGATAACCTTCGGCTTGCCACCGTCCATCACAGCAACGCAGCTGTTGGTTGTGCCCAAATCGATACCAATAACCTTAGCCATATTAGCCCTCTTCAACCCCAAATCAGTTAGCGGTTCACGCGACCCCGGCCACGCATGGCGCCAGCCGGAGACTCCGTTCGAGGGCGGATATAGGGCGGCTTTTCCTTGGCACAAGTCATCGGCATGCATAGAAAAGGAGACAAATTCACATCGGCCATCTGGAGAGGCATCCATGCACAAGGCATTCTCACTCGCGGCAAGCACCGCCCTGTTGATCGCCACCGCCGCCTGCACCGATCCGCCGCCGGTGTTTGTTGATGGCGGCTATGTGCGCCTCAACCCCAACCCGCAGGCGCCGTCTGCCGCTTATTTCTCCATCCATGCGGGCAAAGAGCCGGTCACGCTGCGCATGGTGACGACGGAAGAAGCGGTGCGATTGGAAATCCATGAGAGCATGATGGGCGGCAATATGGCGTCGATGAAGCCGGTCGACACGATCGATGTGCCCGCAGGCGAAACGGTGAAGCTCGCGCCCGGTGGCAAGCATATCATGCTCTGGACCATCAATCCGCAGGCGCTTGCAGACGGCAAGATGAGCTTCACCTTCCTCTTCTCCAACGGCCAGCGCATTCTGGCTGATGCGGTGGTGCAGAAGACGGATGGCAGCGCTGCTGGGGGTGCGACGAACGAGCATGAGGGGCATTAATCGTCTGAACAGCGGTTCGCACCCGACCGCGCCTTCCCACTAACGCGACCCCACCCCGCCCAAAACCACGTCATCCCGCACTTGATGCGGGATCCCGCTTTCTTTCTCAAAAACGGTGCAAGGCAGCGGGACCCCGGATCAAAGTCCGGGGTGACGAACAGTGTTGAGCCGAGAAGCTCTACACGACCAAGCGATGGAACGTCGTCTGCTCTCACTCATTGCTCCAACACCCCCCGGTTGGAGACTATCAATGCACATCAAAGCGAGCGACGGCACCTATCTGCACGTGAAGGACATGGGCGAAGGCAAGCCAGTCATCCTGATCCACGGCTGGCCGCTGACCGGCGACATGTTCGAATATCAGACACTCGCACTGCTAGAGGCAGGCCATCGGGTCATCACTTATGATCGCCGCGGCTTTGGCCAATCAGGTCACCCGGTATCGGGCTATGACTATAACCGCTTTGCCGATGATCTGGCCGATATCATCGCCGCACTCGACCTTGAGCAGGTCAGCCTCGTCGGCTTCTCAATGGGCGGCGGCGAAATCGCGCGTTACCTGCGCCGTTATGACGGTGCACGGATCAATCGCGTCGCGCTGATCGGCGCAGTCGTGCCCTATCTCGTGAAGGATGACAGCAATCCTGATGGCGTTGACGCCACCGTCTTTGAGGAGATGAAGGAGAATATTCGCGAGGACCGCTTCGCCTTCCTCCAGACATTCGCCAAGCAATTTTATGGCGTTGGCCTCATCAGCCATCCGGTAAGCAGCGCGCTGATGGACTGGACCTTCGCGCTCGCCATCATGGCCAGCCCCAAGGCGACGATCGATTGTGTGGACGCTTTTGGCTACACCGATTTCCGCGGTGACATGACCGCCTTCACAATGCCCACGCTCATCATCCACGGCACGAGCGACGCCGTCGTCCCCATCGACGTCTCCGCCCGCGCGGCCGCCAAGGCGATCCCACAAGCGGTCCTCATCGAATATGACGGCCAGCCGCACGGCCTGTTCGCGACAGCACCCAAACGCCTCAATGCGGATCTGCTGGCGTTTTTGAGCGGCGAGCAAGTGCCCACGACCGAGCATGGGATTGAACGACCGG
Source organism: uncultured Alphaproteobacteria bacterium (assembly GCA_966205705.1). Taxonomy (GTDB): domain Bacteria; phylum Pseudomonadota; class Alphaproteobacteria; order Sphingomonadales; family Sphingomonadaceae; genus Sphingobium. The sequence goes on along the minus strand of CBIHKY010000046.1, from coordinate 16,388 downwards.
TTCCTGGTTGGGGCTGATGGTCTAAAGCGAAATCCACCAGTCGCCATCAGCGCTCCGGCCCGCCGGGATGCTGATGGTGGGCGCGGCAAGGATTGAACTTGCGACCCCACCCGTGTGAAGGGTGTGCTCTACCACTGAGCTACGCGCCCGGCGATCAAATCGCGGAGGCGAGCGCTTTGGCGATTGGGGGCTTGTCTGTCAAGCCGCACAAACCCTCAATGCTTGTGCTGGGTCATCCGATCGACATAGGCGATGCCGATGGCCGAGACGATGAAGAGGCCGTGGATGATAGCTTGCCACATCACCCCCGCTTCCGTCACCCGCGCGTTTGCCGTGCCGATGGCGCTCGCCTCGATGAATGTGCGCAGCAATTGGATGGATGAAATTCCGATGATCTCCATCGCCTGCTTCACCTTCAGAAGGCCCTCATTCACATGGCTGAGCCACTCCGGTTGATCGCGGTGGCCCTGCAGGCCGAGGCGCGAGACGAATGTTTCATATCCGCCGATGATCACCATGATCAGCAGGTTGGAGATCATCACCACGTCGATGAGCCCCAGCACCACGAGCATGATCTGCTGCTCGGTAAATTCCCACGCGTGCATCACCAGATGCAACAGCTCCTTGATGAACAGGAACACATACACGCACTGGGCCACGATGAGCCCCAGATAGAGCGGCAATTGCAGCCAGCGCGAGCCGAAAATGAGCATCGGCAGCGGGCGGAGCGGAGCATTGGGATCAGTCGGTGTCATGACCGTGCCAGATAGAGCGGTGCGGCGCTGCTGTCATCCCCGCGATGTGGTGACGGCGCGTTTACCCCAGCATCAACCAGCCTGCCAGAGCGCCAAGGATGACGATCGCTGGCGTCACCCAGGCCCCCTTCAGCCTCCAGACCATGAAAAGTCCCACGGCGAACAGCAGCGCCGCGAGCGGCAAACTGGCGATGCGCCCGATTGTGCTACAACCGATCTGAAAGAAGGTCGCCGCGATGATGCCGACCACAGCAGCAGCAACGCCCGCTAGAAGACGATGCAATGCCGGGTTCGCGATGACTGCCTCCAGCCGCTCGAAGAATATGAGCGAGAAAGCGAAAGCTGGCAGGAACATGCCCGCCGTGATCGCCAGCGCTCCACCCGGTCCCCCGACGACATAGCCAATAAACGTCGCGAAGATGACGAGCGGCGCAGGAAGTATGCCTGCCAACGCAATGCCATCCAGAAAGCTTGCATCGCTGATCCAGCCGCGACCGACCGTGTCTGCCCGCACATAGGGAATGGCGGTGTATGCGCCGCCGAAGGTCAGCAATCCTCCTTTCAGCCCTGCGATGAAGAGTGCCGCGATCGTCACCGGTGCTGCGGGTGCGGAACTGATCGCCACTTGCGAGGGCGCCAACAGCAATATCGCCGCAGCTAGGGCCATCGTAGTGACGACAATCACCACGGCCAGCGCAGGACGATGGGACGCGGCATAGACCAAGCCCCCAGTCGCCAGCGGAATCCAGAATGGCACGCCGAGCAGCGTTGCGACCAAGCTAACCCCAGCGATGAAGCCAAGCAGCCTGTCCTCGATCACATGCTCGCCTATGCGGATCACGGCCCGCAAGATGATCGCCAGCACGACGATCTGCACGCCCAACAGCACGCCAGCCATGCCCGCCATGCCTTTCACCCATTCGACATATAGCCAGCCTGCCACCAGCATGAGCCCGAGCCCGGGCAGCATGAAGCCGAGCCCGGCAAGCAAGCCGCCCAAGCGCCCCCGCGCAACCATGCCAAGATGCACGCACAACTCATGCGCCTCTGGCCCCGGCAGCACTTGCAGCACCGCGAGCAAGCGGTTGAACCGCGCCTTGTCGATCCACCGCTCTTCCTCGACCAGCGTTTGTCGGATCATCGCGATCTGCGCGACAGGCCCGCCAAAGGCGAGGAAGCCGAAGCGCAGAAATTTAAGGAAAAGGGCCGTTAAGCTCAGCTCTGAGGGAGGGATGTCAGCCGCAATAGGTGTCGTCATATCTACGCTCCGAGCGCCGCACACGCGACGAGTGGAGCGGACTTGGACGATGACCGTCTGAACGGGCGTCCGCATAAGCCCGAGGCATGCTTATCCGCCCAGTCTCACGCCAAAGTCAACGTGGATCGTCGGCCATGCTGCGCTTGCGAAGAGATGTGGGCTATTGCCTTGTAATTGCAGTCTGCCAGGGCCATGTATCGCGCACGCCATTTCGCTCGCACGAGCGCAACTCTGTCTGGCGGTGTCTCTTCACGATCAGAAATTCTTTTGATTGGCTTTCCTGAGACAGGAAAAGCAAATCGCCACGCACGGGGTTTTGACAGCCAGAGCGCGGGCGATCGGAAGGCCACGCTATGATCGCTTATTTTCTGCTCGTGCACCGATACCCCGCGCAATTCAAACGCTTGTTCCAGGCGATTTATACGCCGGGCAATCAATATGTTATCCATGTCGACAAAAGCTCTGGCGCGGATCTCGCGCAGGATATTGCGGCCTTTCTGGCGCCTTATTCCGATGTCGAAATATTGGAGCCAAGGGATGCGCTTTGGGGCGGTTACAGCCTCGTCGAAGCAGAGCTGCGCGGCATGGCCCGGCTGCTTGAGATGGACAGCGCATGGACCCATTATATCAACCTCTCCGGCCAGGATTTTCCGCTTAAGGGGCAGGATTATATCCGCCAGTTCTTCGCGGCCAATCCTGGCAAGCAGTTCATTCGCGCGCTCGATCAGCGCCGGGAGCGGCCCGACACGATGAACCGCGTGAGCCACCTATTCGTCGAGGAAGATGGCAAGATGACCGCAACCGGCGTCGCGCGCCCCTATCTGCCGGATGCGACGCCCTTCATTGGCACACAATGGAAAGCAGTGACGCGCAGCTTCTGCGAATTTGTCTGTCACGATCCTCGCGCGGATCGGTTCAAGACATTTTATCGCAACAGCTTCATTGCGGATGAAGCTTTCTTCCAGACCGTCATCATGAACAGCGGCGATCAAGGCATCGTGATGAATGATGATCTGCGGATGATCGACTGGGTGCCCGATGGCGACATCAAGCTGCGCCCACGCAATTATGATGAGCGCGACATCGCCATTCTGGAGCGCAGCACGGATTTGTTCGCGCGCAAATTCGATGCCGAAGCCGACCCGGAAATCTTGACGCTGCTGGAGACGCATCTGCGCTCGACAGCGGCCAATGTTTATCGAGTGGCAGCCAATCAGCCGGACAAGCTGGCCTGCTGACGCATCCGACCTCATAACCCATTCAACGAAGGACAATTTAATGGCCAAATCACAAAAGAAATCCAGCCGCGAAGTCCGCAAGCCCAAGGCTGAAAAGCCCAAGACGAATGCAGCTGCGCCATCGGAAAAGCGCGGCGTTGTTCCGGGCCTCGAGCATATGAAGCGCTAAGGGGCCAAAAATCATGCGTGTTTCGATAAGCACCTGCAGAGAACAAGAGGCTTTGCAGCGCGCGAAGGCTGCGAGTGAAACGCTGGAAAGTCGGCGGGGCATCGCGTTGAACGCCGCAAAGGCATGGGGCGAGAAGGCTGACGCGCTGGAGCAACGGCTGCCCCGGTGATGATTGGGGCACGGTGATGATTGGGCGCGGTCCGTCTTGCATGGATGCGCTCTGCCTCCCATATCGCCGCCATGACAGCTTCCGACCAAGGGTCCATGCCGGTCTGGCATGGCACGACCATCCTCTCCGTCCGCGCATCAGGCAAGGTCATCGTCATTGGCGATGGTCAGGTCTCGATGGGGCCGACGGTCATGAAACCCAATGCCCGCAAGGTGCGCCGCCTGCATGATGGCAGCGTGATCGGCGGATTTGCGGGCGCCACGGCGGATGCCTTCACGCTCTTCGAGCGGCTGGAGGCCAAGCTTGAGCGCCATAATGGCCAGCTGATGCGCGCCGCCGTGGAGCTCGCCAAGGATTGGCGGACGGATAAATATCTGCGCAATCTTGAGGCCATGATGATCGTGGCGGACAAGGAAACAACGCTCATCCTCACCGGTAATGGCGATGTTCTGGAACCGCTGGAGGGCATTGCGGCCATCGGCTCGGGCGGCAATTTCGCGCTCGCTGCCGCCCGTGCGCTCAAGGAGTATGAGCTGGATGCCGAAACGCTCGCCCGCAAGGCGATGGGCATTGCGGCGGACCTGTGCGTCTACACCAATGGCAGCCTGACCAGCGAAACGCTCGACAGCATCACCTGATCCCCCTCCCCCGACCCCGGCCTGCAGACAGGCGGGGAAAAGGAACCCCATGAACGATAATCTCACACCCAAAGCCATTGTCGAGGCGCTCGACGCGCACATCATCGGTCAGAAGGATGCCAAGCGTGCCGTCGCCGTAGCGCTGCGCAATCGCTGGCGTCGCCAGAAGCTCTCCGCCGATCTGCGCGACGAGGTAACGCCGAAGAATATCCTGATGATCGGACCCACGGGTTGCGGCAAGACCGAGATCAGCCGTCGCCTCGCCAAGCTGGCGGATGCGCCTTTCATCAAGGTGGAAGCGACCAAATTCACCGAGGTCGGCTATGTCGGCCGCGATGTGGAGCAGATCATCCGCGATCTGGTCGAGGAGGCCGTGCGCCTTGAGCGCGAGCGCCGGCGCGAATCCGTGCGCGGTGCCGCATCGGAGGCCGCAATGGGCCGCCTGCTCGATGCGCTGACCGGCAAGGAAGCCAGCGAGGCGACCCGCCTCTCCTTCCGCTCCAAAATCGAAGCCGGGCAGATGAATGATGTCGAGGTCGAGATCGAAGTCTCGGACGCCCCATCCATGCCGATGGAAATCCCCGGCATGGGCGGCAATGTCGGCATGATCAACATATCGGACATGATGTCCAAGGCGATGGGCCAGCACCAGAAGAAGCGCCGCAAAATGCGCGTGGCCGATGCCTGGGACAAGCTGGTCGAGGAGGAGCAGGACAAGCGGCTCGATCAGGATGATGTGGCGCGCGTCGCCATCCAGTCAGCCGAGCAGAATGGCATCGTGTTCCTCGACGAGATCGACAAGATTGCGGTGAGCGATGTGCGTGGTGGATCGGTGAGCCGTGAGGGCGTGCAGCGCGATTTGCTGCCGCTGATCGAGGGCACCACCGTCGCCACCAAATATGGCCCGCTCAAGACCGATCATATTCTCTTTATCGCAAGCGGCGCTTTCCATGTCGCCAAGCCGAGCGATCTGCTCCCGGAATTGCAGGGCCGCTTGCCGATCCGTGTGGAGCTGAAGGGGCTGACGGAGGAGGATTTCGTCGCGATTCTCTCGGACACCAAGGCATCGCTGCCCGAGCAATATGCGGCGCTGCTGGCGACCGAAGGCGTCACGATCCATCTCGCGCCCGATGGCATTCGCGCGATCGCGAAGATTGCCGCGAGTGTGAACGAGCAGGTCGAGAATATCGGTGCGCGGCGGCTTCAAACGGTGATGGAGAAGTTGCTGGAGGATGTGAGCTTTGATGCGGACACCCGCGCTGGTGAGTCGATCACGATCGACGCTGCCTATGTCGAGCGCCAGCTCTCCGACATTGCGAAGAATACCGACCTGAGCAAATATATCCTGTAATTGCAGCGTTGTGGGGGATGAGTTGATGACGAGCTATGAGACGGTCCTTGTCGAACGGCGCGATGCGGTCACGCTCGTCACGCTCAATCGTCCACAGGCGCTTAATGCGCTGAACAGTCAGGTGCTGGCTGATCTCATCACGGTCTTTGCCGACTATGATGCAGATCCCGATCAGCGCTGTCTGGTGCTGACCGGCAGCGAGAAAGCCTTCGCAGCAGGCGCGGACATCAAGGAAATGGCGGATCTGTCTGCGGCGGACATGTATCGCGCCGAGCTTTTCTCGCAGTGGACAACGCGCGTTGCGGCGACACGCAAACCGTGGATTGCCGCCGTCGCTGGCTTCGCGCTGGGCGGCGGGTGCGAGCTGGCGATGATGGCGGATTTCATCATCGCGGCTGATACTGCCAAGTTCGGTCAGCCGGAGATCACGCTTGGCGTTGCTCCCGGCATGGGCGGATCACAGCGCCTTACCCGCGCGATCGGCAAGGCCAAAGCTATGGAGATGTGCCTGACGGGCCGCCGCATGGACGCGGAAGAAGCTGAGCGGGCGGGTTTGGTGGCGCGCGTCGTGCCCGCCGCAGATTTGCTGGAGGATGCGCTCAAGACTGCGCAGGCCATTGCGGGGATGCCCCCGCTCGCGGCCATCGCAAACAAGGAAATGGTCAATCTGGCGCTGGAGACGCCGCTGGCGCAGGGCCTAACGAATGAGCGCCGGATCTTTCAGCTGCTCGCCTCCACAGACGACAAAGCCGAGGGGATGGCCGCTTTCATCGAGAAGCGCGCGCCGGTTTGGACGGGGAAGTAAGGGCTGACCGACCCTTACCCACTCACCGTCGTCCTCGCGAACGCGGGGACCCATGCGACGGTCAGCGACGGCGCAAGGCGGCAAGGTTGACCTGGATTACCGCTTTCGCGGCAATGACAAGGGTCTGTGAGGCCAGGCCAGCGCCCATCCAAGACGAGGCTCAGTCAGCCGCTAGACCCAGCGCCTGCTCAATCAGCTTGCGGCTGTTCTCAATGCCATAAAGCGCAATGAAGCTGCCCATGCGCGGGCCTTGCTCGGCACCCAGCAATGTCTCGTACAGCGCCTTGAACCAGTCGCGCAGCTGCTCGAACCCATATTGCTCATCCTTGCCGATGGCATAGACGATGTTCTGGATTTCCTCAGCCGTTGCCTCTTCAGGCAGAGCCGCGATCTGCGCATCCAGCGCGCGCAGCGCCATCGCCTCAGTCTCGCTTGGCGCACGGCGATTGAGCGTGGGCGCTACAAAATCACGATTATAGGCGAGCGCATTGCGCACCAGACCGGCGAGGCGCGGATAGTCTCCCTCGGTCACGTCCGGCGCATAATTGCGCAGATACGCCCAGACCTGGCTCTCCGTTGCATCCGCGCCCATCACGCCGACAAGGTTGAGCAGCAGGCCATAAGTGACCGGCAGCGCATCCTGCGGAACCTTGCCGCCATGCACATGGTGCACCGGGTTGCCGAGGCGCTTGTCTACAGGCTGGCTTTCATAATTGCTGCGGAACTGCTCATATTCATCCACCGCGCGCGGAATGACGCCGATGTGCAGTGACTTCGCCGCCTTGGGCTCGCGATAGATGTAGAAAGCCAGGCTCTCTTCCGATCCATAGGTCAGCCATTGATCAATGCCGAGGCCATTGCCCTTGGACTTGGAGATCTTCTCCCCCTTCTCGTCCAGGAACATCTCATAATTGAAGCCCTCCGGCGGACGGCCGCCAAGCGCGCGGGCGATCTTGGAGCTTTGCGTTACGCTGTCGATCAGATCCTTGCCGGCCATCTCATAATCCACGCCAAGCGCGACCCAGCGCATCGCCCAATCGACCTTCCATTGCAGCTTGGCGCCGCCCGAAAGGATGGATTGTTCGATCGTCTCGCCTTCATCCACAAAGCGGATGAGGCCCGCCTGTGCATCGATCACCTCGATCGGCACCTGCAGCACGATGCCGCTCTTCTGGCTGATGGGCAGCACAGGCGAGTAGGTCGCCTGCCGCTCCTTGCGCAGCGTAGGCAGCATGATATCCATGATCGCCTGATAGTTGCGCAGCACATTGCGCAGCGCGTCGTCAAAGTCGCCGTCGCGATATTTTTGCGTGGACGAGACGAACTCATAATCGAAACCGTAGCGATCCAGAAAAGCGCAGAGCAAGGCGTTGTTATGATGTGCAAAACTCTCATGCTCGCCAAAGGGATCGGGCACCTGCGTGAGCGGCTTGCCGAGATGCTCGGTCAGCATCGCCTGATTGGGCACATTATCCGGCACCTTGCGCAGGCCATCCATATCATCGCTGAACGCGATCAGCCGCGTGGGCGCGCCGGTCAGCTCTTCAAAGGCGTTGCGCACCATCGTCGTGCGCTGCACCTCGTTGAAGGTGCCGATATGGGGCAGACCCGATGGGCCATAGCCTGTCTCGAACAGCACAGGCTCGCTGCCCGGCTTGCCTTGAGGATAGCGCTTGAGGAGCTTGCGTGCCTCCTCATAGGGCCAGGCCTTGGAGGTCGTTGCGGCTGCGCGCAGTTCGGCTTGATAGTCGATGTTCGTCATGAATGGCGCTCTAGCGGCAAGGCGCGGCAAGCAACAACCCAAAATGGCATGAACGTTCTGCGATCAACCGAGTGCTTTTACCCGATATTTACCAGTTCATGTGACAGTTCTGGAAGAAGCTCTCGTTTCTAACAACGAAGGCCAGAGACTGAACAGGAGGGCGGGGGCCCAAATGGACGCACAGATTCAACGTTCGCTACGGATCAATGTCGATATTCCAGTGATCATTACCACGGTGCTCGACTCGCTCGAAGCGGCAATTGTCGATCTATCCGAACGCGGCGCGCAGATTGCTGGCTGCTCTCTTTCCGTCGGCACCAGCGTCCAGATCGAATATATGGGGCAGACCATTTACGCGCAGTGTCGCTGGGCAGAAGTCGATCGCATGGGAATCAACTTCCCTTACCCACTCACCGACGGTCCCCTTTACGAGCGCCTGCTGGTAGCGCGAAACTCCACATTGCCGGGCAACGTTTCGACTGGTGGACAAATGACGTTCGCACCGATGCAGGCGCACGCGGGCGCACGTGAGTTCGGTCGGCGCACCTACTGACAAAGATATAGCCGACAGCTCAAATCGGCACCGTTCAGTCCTTCCGCATCAGTTGCGCTGCATCAATGCTGTGGCTATCGCCCATCGACGCGCCAGAACTGTGCGCCACGAAGGGGAAATTGTTCATGCTCAGGATCATTTCGATGGTCGCCGCTGCCATTCTCGCAGCGCTTGCGATGCCCGCCGCCGCACAGATGGTGTCCGCAGCCGATCCAGCCTCGCTCGTCACGGTGCTTCAGGCCAAGGGCTATCAGGCCGAACTGACGAAGAATGACGATGGCGACCCAATGATCCGCAGCGCGATGGACGGATCGAAGTTCATCATTCTGTTCTACGGCTGCACCAAAAACCGCGCCTGCCAGACAATCCAGTTCTACGCTGGGTTCAAATCCGATGGGGACGTTTCCATCGAGACCATGAACGAATGGAACAAGGAAAACCGCTTTGGCCGCGCCTATATCGACGCAGACAAAGATCCGGTGGTCGAAATGGACGTGGATCTCGACGATGGCGGCATGAGCCGCGCATTGTTCGAAGATAATTTCGAGTTCTGGGAAGTTCTGATGCCTGATTTCAAGAAGGCAATCGGCAGGTAACGCGCCGAGCGGGTGCTATATTTCTCAACGCCTCGATAAATACGTTCACGAACCGTTCCCCTCTGTGCGCGAGCGCGCTATGGCTGGCTGGTGTCGTCTCCTCCCTCACCCCTGCCCAATCTGCCATCCGCGCTTCATGCCAGCCATGCGGGCATCTGGCTTGCGGATGGACGGGGCAGTGAGACCATCACGCTGGCCCGCGGTGAGGCATTAGCGCGGGCTTCCGGCAGCCCGCTGCTGATGGTGAATGCGCCACTGCTTGGATCGCGCCTTGGCTATGCGGATCTTTCGGGCCTGGATTTGCTGGAGCTGTTCGCATTCCTCTTCCCCGCGCAGTTTGTCATCCCCACCGTGGCGGGACTTGCCCGCGCGCTCGATATCGCACCGCCGGAGGATGATGCGCAATGTGCAGCCCTGCTCCCCCGGCTGGCGGCGACGATGCTTGAGTGGACCCAACGCCCCGACTGGGCAGAGCGCGAGGGTGCCTGGACGAGCCTGACCCAACTTGAGCGACTGCGCTGGAGCTGGGCGCCGCTGCTGCGCGGACGCATCACCACGCCTGCGACCGCAGAACGCTGGCTGTTCAGCCGCCTGCAGCAATGGGAAGAGCAGCCACCGCGACCACAACCAAGCCCTGTAACCCTGAAAGATGCGGAGGTGTTCGCGCGGCTTGGCACACTCACTGGCGCTGGCGCGGAAACGCGCGATGGTCAGCGCGATTTCGCAGGGGCCGCCGCCAACAGCTTTGCGCCCCGGCTGGGCAAGGACATGCCCAATATGGTGCTGGCGCAGGCGGGCACGGGCATCGGCAAGACGCTGGGCTATCTGGCTCCGGCCACGCTTTGGGCAGAGCAATCGGGCGGCACAGTGTGGATTTCCACCTACACCAAGGCGCTGCAACGGCAGCTCGATCGCGAGACCCGGCGCCATTATCCCAATGACGAAGCGTTCCGAAAGCATGTGGTGATCCGCAAGGGCCGGGAGAATTATCTCTGCCTGCTCAATCTGGAGGACGCGCTGCAGGGAGGCTTTACCGGCCGCGCGGCTGTGTTCGCGCAGTTCGTGGCGCGCTGGGCGGCTTATTCGCGCGATGGTGACATGGTGGGGGGCGATATGCCGGGCTGGCTCCCCGCGCTGTTCCGCCGCGCGGGCGCGACTGCGCTGACCGACCGGCGCGGCGAGTGCATTTATGCAGGCTGCCCGCATTTCCGCACCTGCTTCATCGAGCGGGCAACGCGGATGAGCCAGGGTGCCGATATCGTCATCGCCAACCATGCGCTGGTGATGATCAACGCGGCGCGCGGGCGGGAGGTGCAAGGCGCGCCGACGCGGATCATCTTTGACGAGGGGCATCATCTCTTCGATGCGGCGGATTCCACTTTTGCCGCCGCGCTAACCGGGCGCGAGGCCATAGAGCTGCGGCGCTGGGTGATTGGGCCAGAGACGGAGCGCAAAGGGCGCAGGCGTGGCCTTGCGGCGCGGCTATCTGACGTCGCCAGCTATGATGATGAGGGCGCAGACGCGATTGAGGATGCGCGCGAGGCCGCCCGGGCGCTGCCAGGCGATGAATGGCTGCGGCGGGTGCAGGAGCATGAGCCTGCCGGATCGGTCGAGCGGATGCTCGCCGCCGTGCGCGAGACGGTTTATGCGCAGGCTGAGCGTGCCGGGGGTGATGCGGATCCTGGCTATGGACTGGAGCTTGATCTGGCGATTGCGGATGGCCCGCTGATCGAGGCTGCGACGCAGGCTGCGCGCGCGCTTGAAGCTCTGCTCGCGCCCTTGCAAAAGCTGAGCAAGCGGCTGGTTGCCGTGATCGAGCTTGCGCCAGACTGGCTGGATAGCGCGGCGCGCGCCCGCATTGACGGCGCAATCTCCGCGCTCGGCTGGCGCACCGATTTGCTGATGAACTGGATCGCGCTCCTGTTGCGCGTGGGCAATGCGCCCGATCCGCGCTTTGTGGATTGGCTTACGGTCGACCGGGCCGAGGGGCGCGAATATGATATCGGCCTCCATCGCCATTGGCTGGACCCGACCAAGCCCCTTGCCGACGTCGTGCTGCGGCCTGCACATGGCGTGCTTGTCACCTCCGCCACGCTGCGCTCGGGCGGCGACACGGAAACGGCGATGCAGCGCAGTGGCGTGCATCATCTGGAAGGCAATTCGCGCTGGTTCGAGGTGACGAGCCCGTTCGATTATGCCCGGCAAAGCGAAGTGCTGATCGTGACCGACATAAAGCGTGGCGACATGGCAGCGCTCGCAGGCGCTTATGCGCGGCTGATCGAGACGGCAGGCGGCGGCACGCTCGGGCTGTTCACCGCCATCCGTCGTCTGCGCACGGTGCAGGCGCGCATTGCGGACCGGCTCGCCCGGGCTGGCCTGCCTCTGTACGCCCAGCATGTCGATCCGTTCGACCCATCGACCCTGATCGACATGTTCCGCGACGATCCGCGCGCATCCCTGCTGGGCACGGATGCGCTGAGGGATGGCATCGATGTGCCAGGCGAGTCGCTGCGGCTTGTCGTGATGGAGGGCGTGCCCTGGTCCAAACCATCCGTGCTGGGCGCCGCGCGACGCGCAGCCAGCGGCTCACCCACAGCGTATGAGGATCGGCTGGTGCGCGCGCGACTGGCGCAGGCCTTTGGTCGGCTGATCCGGCGCAGTGACGATCAGGGCCAGTTCGTCATTCTTTCCGCCGCCATGCCCAGCCGCTTGCTCGATGCCTTCCCGGCGGACGTGCCGATTTCCCGCGTCACGCTGGATCAGGCCATCGCACGAGTGCGCGCGCGACTTGGTTCTGCCGCAAGAATGAGGCAGGGAGCGGTTGAAACCTTGGACGAGAGCGGGATAGTCACACCGGAATGAAGACGATCATTGTCCTGCGCCATGCGAAATCGGACTGGGGTGATTCCAATTTGCGCGATTTCGACCGGGGCCTAAACGGCCGGGGTTTTCGCGCCGCTGCGGTGATGGGCCGCTGGGCCGCGACGCAGCAGCTTGAATTTGACGCGATCGTCGCTTCTCCTGCCGTGCGCGTAAAAGAGACGCTGGCGCAGTTTCGCGAAGCTTATGGGGACAGCCCAACACCGTCATTCGATTTACGGCTGTATCTTGCACCCGCCATGACGCTGGCCGAGGTCGCCGCAGAAGCCAGCGATGATGACGCCAGCCTTTTGCTGGTTGCGCATAGCCCCGGTCTTGAGGATTTCATCCTTGCGTCTGCGCCGGATGGGCGGCGATCAGACCTTCGGGACAGCGTCGCCGTTAAATTTCCGACCGCCGCTTTGGCCGTTCTGGATTTCGATGTGGAAAGCTGGCGTGAGCTTGCCGACGGCATCAAAGGCAAAGCAACATTGCGCAGCTTTATGCGTCCGCGCGATCTAGACCCCGCCCTCGGCCCGGATATGTGAGAATAGATGGGAAGCGCTCGGCCCGTTAGCGGACAGCCAGCGCGTCTTCCAGATCCTTGCGGATGATGCTCAGCCGGGTGATGAGCAGCGACAGATCGGCACCCTCGACAGGTTCGGAAGGGCGCGGGTGTGTTGATGCCTTGACCGCGCTCCGCTCTGCGATCGCCAACTCACCCTGCGGTGACTTCATTCCAGCGTTTTGAGCGTCTTCTGCGACGTCTGGCTCCGGCCTTTTATCGGCCAGCACGCGTTGCGCCCCACGCATGGTGAAGCCCTCATCATTGAGCAGCATGTTGATCTTGCGGGCAATCTCGACATCGGCAGGCCGGTAATAGCGCCGATTGCCGGACCGCTGGAGCGGACGAAGCTGTGTGAAGCGCGTTTCCCAATAGCGCAGGATATGCTGGGCCACACCCAGCTCCTGTGCAAGCTCACCAATTGTCAGGAACGCGCCGTCATCTTTGACCATGCTGCATTGTGCAACGATCTGGCCATCATGGTCAATCCAAGTCCGGCGAGGAGACGCCGGGTTCGGACGGTCAGACGCCGGCGACGCGATCACGCAAGGATTGGCTGGGGCGGAAGGTCAGCACGCGGCGCGGCGTGATCGGCACTTCAATCCCGGTTTTGGGATTGCGCCCGACACGCTCATTCTTGTCGCGCAGCACAAACGTGCCGAAGCCGGATATCTTGACATTCTCGCCCTGCTCAAGCGCATCGGCAACAAGGTCCAGCACCTGTTCGACGATCTGCGCGGATTCCGCACGTGACAGTCCAACTTGTCTGTTCAGTCTCTCGGCAATTTCTGCACGAGTCAGTGTGTCATCAGAACTCATTTCGCCCCCAAACACGAAACATGAAGCGGTCTTGCCCCCACAAGACCAGTGATCGTCTCTGCGTCAGATTTTATGACATTGCAATCACGAAGAATCGTGATCACTCTATTGATATCGTGTGAAATCAATTAATTCCCGATGACGCTGAACGCGCAACCTCAGAAGCGCACAACGCTTGCGCCCCATGTGAAGCCGCCGCCCATCGCCTCAAGCACGATGAGATCGCCCTGCTTGATCCGGCCATCCCGCACTGCCACATCGAGCGCGAGCGGCACGGAGGCGGCTGAGGTGTTGGCATGCTGATCGACGGTGACGATCACCCGCTCCGGCGCTAGGCCGAGCTTGCGTGCCGTCGCGTCCAGAATGCGGGCGTTGGCCTGATGTGGGACGATCCAGTCGATATCCGCCACTTCAAGATCGGCAGCGCTCAGCACTTCGCGCATCACCTGCGCCAGATTGACGACCGCGTGCCGGAACACGTCCGGGCCTTTCATGCGAACCTTGCCCACCGTTCCCGTGGTTGACGGGCCGCCGTCCACATAGAGCAGGCCATTATGGCGGCCATCGGCGTGAAGGCGGCTGACGAGAACCCCGCGACCACCCTCTTCATCCGTCTCCAGCGCACGCAGCACAATCGCGCCCGCGCCATCACCAAAGAGGACGCATGTGCCGCGATCTTCCCAATCGACGATGCGGCTGAATGTTTCCGCGCCAATGACCAGCGCGGTTTTGGCAGCGCCGCCGCGCAGCATATTATCAGCGACCGTCATGGCGTAGAGGAAGCCCGAGCAGACCGCCGCGACGTCAAACGCCACGCAATCATTAATGCCAAGGCCAGCCTGAACGATCGTCGCGCAAGCCGGGAAGGTCTGGTCTGGCGTCGCAGTGGCGACGATGATCAGATCGACATCGGTTGCTACGATATTGGCGGCGGCGAGCGCCTTTTGCGCGGCCTCGATGGCCAGCGTCGATGTGGTCTCGCCATCGCCAGCGATATGCCGCGCACGAATGCCGGTGCGCTCGACGATCCACTCGTCGCTCGTGTCCACGGTCTTAGCCAGTTCGGCATTATCGACTCGGCGCTGGGGCAGAGCAGAGCCTGTCCCCTCAATCACGGACCGCAAGGTCATTTGGCGACCAGTTCCTCACTGACAATGGGGCCGACGCGCGCAATATCTTCCGCAATGCGCGCGCTCAAATCTTCTTCCACCAGCCGTGCCGCGACATGGACGGCGTTGGCGATGCCCTTCTCGTCCGCACTGCCATGACTTTTCACGACAATGCCGTTGAGGCCGAGAAAGACCGCGCCATTATGATTATTCGGGTCGAGATGAACCTTGAGCAACTGAAGTGCGGGCTTGGACAGCAGGAAGCCAGCCTTGGAGCGCAGCGAGCTGGTGAAAGCGCGGCGCAGCACGTCGGTCACGAAGCGCGCAGTGCCCTCGGCAGTTTTAAGCGCGATATTTCCGGCGAAGCCTTCGGACACGATAACATCCGCATCGCCCGAGCCGATCTTGTCGCCCTCGATGAAGCCATCGAAGCGCAATGGCAGACCGATGCCGCCGCGCAATATACCAGCGGCCTCGCGAATCTCGTCGGTGCCCTTAAGTTCTTCGGTGCCGATGTTCAGCAGTCGGACGCGCGGCGTGGGAAGATCGAGCACAATGCGCGCATAAGCTGCGCCCATGATCGCGAACTGCACGAGGTTGCGAGAGTCGCACTCGGTATTCGCGCCCAGATCGAGCATGACGACATCATTATCGCCAAGCGTTGGGAGGAATGCAGCGAGCGCGGGCCGGTCAATGCCGGGCAACATGCGCAGCGCGACTTTGGACATGGCCATCAGCGCGCCAGTGTTACCGGCGGAGACGGCCGCGCGCGCGTCGCCGCTCTTCACGGCCTGAATGGCGAGACCCATTGAGCTGCCACGCGACTGGCGCAGCGCCTGGCTGGGCTTGGTGGTCGCTGTCACAACCTGATCGGTATGAACGACCGTGGCTGCCTGCGAGAGATTAGGGTGATTCTTCAGGGCTTCGCGAATCTGCGGCTCATCCCCGAACAGGATGAATTCCAGCCCCTCATGACGCCGACGCGCCAAGGCCACGCCCGCAACCATCGTGCGGACGCCCTCGTCACCGCCCATCGCATCGATCGCGATCCGCGGTGTTTTCACCTCATTATCCTCTTATCGGGCCTCAGGCGCCGATCGCGACGACTTCGCGGCCATTATAATGGCCACATGCCGTGCACAGATTGTGAGGACGCTTCAGTTCGCCACAGTTGGGGCACTCCTGAAACGGCTCGACGCGCAGCGAATCATGGCTGCGACGCATACCGCGCTTGGACGGTGATGTTTTTCTCTTTGGGACAGCCATCAGGGCACCTGTTCAAAAGTCGTAATCGTTAATACCGGCACGCTCGGCCAGAAACCTATCAGCATCTCAACAGCCCCTGAGGGCCGGGAAGCAAGGCAACCGAGCGTTTGCGAGAGTGAGCGCCTATAGCGCTTTTTCCCGGAGGCGCAACCGATTCATTGGATAAGAATGGCCAAGGCGTGCCAACCATCAGTGCATAAGCAGAGCGCCGTTGCCATTTTGTGACGCACGCCCCTGCCCCCTTCAGCGCCCTGCCGCAACGCCCGTCACCGCATCCGCCACATAGGGATTGCTGGCCCGCTCATGGGCGAAGCTGCTGGGCTGACCGTGACCGGGAATGAAGATCGTATCGCCACCAAGCGGCCAGAGTTTGCGCGTGATCGAGGCGATGAGATCATCATGATTGCCGCGCGGAAAATCCGTGCGGCCGATCGAGCCCTGGAACAGCACATCGCCCACAATCGCCAGCTTGGAGG
>CBIHKY010000045.1:0-26448 GCA_966205705.1 uncultured Alphaproteobacteria bacterium | reverse complement strand
GTGCCACAGTATCGATGCTTGATGACATCTCAACGAGCAAATGGAGCGCGAGAACGGCAAGAGGACTTGGCTTTTAGCATTTGCGTATTATGGACGGCGTCAACATTGTGATTAAAAAAAGGGGAGAGGACTAATGAATAGCAAAGTAACGATTCTGTGTTCGACTGCGATGGCGCTTCTGTTGCCGACCGCCGTCTTTGCACAGGCGGCACCAGCCGGGCAGGCCACTGCACCGCAGGCCGAAACAAACCATAACAATATGGACGAGATCGTCGTCACCGCGCAGTTCCGCGAGCAGAACCTGCAGGACACGCCCATCGCGATCACTGCGGTGAATGCCGCCATGATGGAATCGCGCAGCCAGACTGATATCGCGCAGGTTGCCAACCAGGCGCCGTCCGTCACGCTCCGCCCCCAGGGCGCAGCCTATGGTCCGGCCCTAGGCGCGAACATTCGCGGCGTTGGCCAGTTCGATTTCAACCCTGCGCTTGAGCCCGGCGTCGGCTTCTATGTGGATGACGTCTATTTCGCGACGCTGACCGGCTCGATCATGGATCTGCTGGATCTCGACCGCGTCGAGATGCTGCGCGGCCCACAGGGCACGCTCGCTGGACGTAACTCCATCGGCGGCGCTGTGAAGCTCTACTCCAAGAAGCCAGAAGGCACGAACAGCGGCTATGTCGCTGGCGCCTATGGCAGCCGCAACCGTATCGATCTGCGTGGCAGCGCAGACTTCAACATCGCACCCGGTTTTGATGCGCGCTTCTCCGGCGTCGCAAAGAAGCAGGAAGGCTATGTTAAGCGCCTCGACTTCGGCTGCGTTTATCCTGCTGGCGGCACGGCGACATTTACGCCTGCTTTCCCAACCACGGGCAACCCAACCCAGGCACCTCAGCAGATCAACCCGGTCGGCGGCGTGCCAGCCCGCACCAATCGCGGCGATTGCGTTCTCGCCAACGAAGGTGAGGTCAATTACATCGCGGCACGCACGCAACTGCGGTTCCGTCCGACAGAGACACTCGATATCAACATCATCGGCGATTATACCGACGATGATCGTGTTGCTGCCGGCTCAGTGCTGCTCCAGCGCAACTACCCGAACGGTTCTGTCGCAACGCCGCGCTTCCCGCTTCCTCTGATCCCGGCGCCAGGTTCGTCGCCAGCTCAGAACTTTGCGACGGCTTCGCCACAGCGCGACATCAATCCGTTCGCCAATCAATCAATCAGCTACGACAACCGCTTCGTCTGCGGCGAGTTTTGCAATTACGGCACCTATGACATGCCGGCGGAAACCGCTGTCGGGCCGAATGGCCTGCCGATCACCGTTGCCGTGCCGGGCCAGCCGAACCAGCCGCTGACCTATCGTGCAGCGTCCGGCGATGGTCGTGTTCGCTTCACCGGCTGGGGCGTTTCCGGTCAGATCGAGTGGAAAGCCTCTGACGATCTGCAGATCAATTCGATCACTGCCTATCGCCAATATACGTCGAACTTCTCGAACGATAACGACGCATCGCCAATGGCCCATAGCCTTGGCTATGGCCCGCTGACGTTCCGCTTCTTCAGCCAGGAGCTGCGCGTAAACGGTTCGATCGGTGACACGATCGAATATACGGTCGGTGGTTATTACAGCGATCAGAAGTCGGTCTATACTTCGTTCCAGGATCTGCGGTCTTCCGGCCTGCAGTTCCAGCAGAGCGATCCGGTCGATGCGGACAGCAAGGCTGCCTTTGCGCACCTTTCCTGGAACCCCATCGAGCCTCTGACGATCACGGGTGGCATTCGCTACACGAAGGAGTCGAAGAGCTACACGTACATCCGCCAGCGTCCTTACAACGACCCAACGTCGCTCGCTGCGAACGGCGTTCTGCCGCTCAACGGCACGACCAGCACATATAGCGGCGAGCGGGTCGATTACCGCGCGAACATTCAGTATGCGCTCAGCGACAATGTGATGGCCTACGGTCAGTTCTCGACCGGCTTTAAGGGTGGTGGCGTTAACCCGCGTCCATTCTTCATCCAGCAGGCTCTGTCCTTCGGGCCAGAGACGCTGCAGGCTTATGAGCTTGGCCTGAAGACCGATCTGTTCGATCGTCGTCTGCGCTTCAACGTCGCTGCCTTCCTGAGCAAGTATAAGGATATCCAGCTCTCGCTCGGCAACTGCACCGCGATCACCGGCGCCGGTTTTGGCGCACCTTGCGCCCTGCCCGTCAACGCTGGCGATGCAGATATCAAGGGCATCGAGGTCGAAGCAACACTGCGTCCTGTCGATGGTCTGACCATCGATGGTGCAGTCAGCTACATCGACTTTGAGTATAAGAAGTTCGGCACCTACACGTTCGGCACCAGCACCGTTGCGGTCGGTGGCCCCACCAACCTCAACGGACCGCAGTTCGGCGATTACGCGCCGTACACGCCCGAGTGGAAGTGGAGCTTCGGCCTTCAGTATGAGATGGATCTCGGCAGTGCCGGGTCACTCACGCCACGTCTGGACGCTTCTTATCAGAGCAAAATCTACACCGTTTCGGCTAACCGCGAAACGAACATGATCAAGGCCTACGGCACGGCGAACGCTCGCCTGACGTGGCGCAATGCCGATGAGGACCTCGACGTTTCGGTCGAAGTTACCAACCTTCTCAACGAATATTATCTGCTGACCATCTACGACCAGACGGTTGGTGGTCAGGGTTACTCCACGGGCCAGCCTGGCCGTCCACGTGAGTGGGCTGTGAGCGTGAAGAAGAAGTTCTAATCAAATATTGGCCGAGCGGTGGTCCCTCATGGGGTCATCGCTCGGCTCATTTCTACCTATCCGGCATCAAGCCTCCACGCGCGCAGTCAATGCCGCTTCATAAGGTGCAGGGACGATGATGGATGATGTTGCCTCGCCGCGCTTATCCCGGCGGGAGATTGCCAAATTTGCCGCAATCGGCTGGCTGCTGGCGGGCTCGCCTTTGCGAGCAGCCTTGGCCACCACAGAGAGCGCCCGTCGCCCTGTCGTAGGCTTTTTCAATGATGCGCCTCTGCTTGATCTATCCGGCAGGGACACCGCCTACAGCCCCCCTTCCCGCGCCCATGCGAGCGCCCCCGATTGCGAGAGCCTGATGCGCCAAGGCTATTTCCTGTGATGCGCAGCTCGCCATCCCTCATGCCGACAGGAGTTTTGCGACATGGTTGATTTCTCGAAAATGCCGACCGCGCAGGGCTTCTTCACGCCACAGCGTTTCGAGGCTGACGTGCTGGACTGCGAGACCAGCGGTACGATCCCGAGCGAAATGGCAGGCGCATTCGTGCGCCTGGGCGGCGAGTGGTTCTATCCACCCAAATTCCCCGATGATGCGCCGCTGAATACCGATGGCCATATGAGCATGTTCCGGTTCAACAATGGCAAGGTAAGCTACAAGAGCCGCTTCGTGCGCACCCCGCGCTTTGAGGCGAACCTCAAGGCCGGGCAACAGCAGTTCGGCTATTATCGCAACCGCTTCACGGACGATGCCCCCGTGGCCGGGCTGGACCGCACCGTCGCCAACACCACGCCTTTTGCCTTCGCCGGTCGCCTGATGGCGCTCAAGGAGGATGGCCTTCCCCACCTCATCGACCCCAACACGCTGGAAACGACCGGTCGTTGGGACTTTGGCGGCAAATATAAGAGCAAGACCTTCACCGCCCATCCGAAGATCGATTCAGAGACGGGTGAGATGATCACCTATGGCAATGAGGCGACCGGCGATGCGAGCAAGGATGTGTTCGTCTACACGATGAACAAGGCTGGCGAGGTCACGCACAAGGCGCGCTTTGAGGTGCCTTATGTCAGCATCATGCACGATATCGCGCTGACGGAAAAGCACATCATCTTCCCGTTCGGCGGTTATGTTACCAGCTTGGAGCGCCTCAAGGCGGGCAAGGTGCATTGGGGTTGGGACAAGAGCCAGCCAAGCTATATCGGCATCATGCCGCGCGGCGGATCGGGCAAGGATGTGCGCTGGTTCAAGGGGCCGTTGCAGTGCATGATGCACACCTTCCATGCCCGCACCGAGGGCAACAAGGTCATTCTGGAAGCGCCCTTTTACGACGGCAATTTCTTCCCCTTCTTCCCCAATACAGATGGCAGCCCGTGGGAGCGCGAGAAGGCCCGCGCCTTCATCCGCCGCCTCACCTTTGATCTCAATTCCAAGCATGATGGGTGGAGCGAGGAAATCCTCTTCCCCACGCCGATCAGCGATATCGGCGCGGTCGATCCGCGCTATCTCACCCGGGATCAGCGCTACGTGTTCACCGGCTTTAGCGACCCGACCAAGCCGTTCGACACGGTGCGCGGTGGCAACCTCGCCGGGCGCGTGACCAACAGCTATGGCCGGTTCGACCTCAAGACCGGCAAAATGGTGGCGATGTTCGCGGGCGACACGCACAGCCTTGCCGAGGCATGCTTCGTGCCGCGCAAGGGCGGCGATGAGGGGGCCGGTTGGGTGATCGGCGTCGCCTCAAACTTTGCCGACATGCGATCGGAACTCGTGATTGCCGACGCCGAGAGGCTGTCCGATGGCCCGATTGGCCGCGTCCTCCTGCCCTTCCGCGCCGCGCCGCAAGTGCATGGCAACTGGATGAGCCAGGATCAATTGCCCTTCGCCTGAACAACCGTCCCATCCAATCAATCGTTGGAGAGATAAATGCTGGAGAGAGAAAATGCTGAAATCAACCCTGTTTGCTGGCGCGCTGCTCGCCGGGCTTATGGCTAACCCCGCGATGGCCAAAGTGACACCAGAGCAATATGCCGTCGCCCGTGCGGAGATCGTGAACCTTTCAAACCGACTGATGATCGCATCCGACGCGCAGGATGCCGAGACCTATGCCGATAGCTTCGCCAAGGATGGCGTGCTGAACTGGATCGGCGGCGTGGAGCATGGTCGCGAGGAAATCCGCAAGGCCATCCACGAATGGCGCCTGAAAGTGGATGCTGCGCCTGCAGGCGCAACCTCCCGCCCCCGCACCCGCCACTTCGTGCTCAATCACGACATCACGGTGGATGACGGCGGCAAGACCGGCAAGGGCCTCGTCTATTGGTTCGCGATGACCAACAAGACCCCGCAAAAGGATGTGCAGCCGCTCTATTTCGGCCATGTCGTGGAATATTATGTGAAGGAAGATGGCCGCTGGGTGTTTTCCAAGCGCGAAGTCTTCAACGAATCCCTGACCAACCGCGCGCTCTTCTATCCCGAACTGGGCGAGATTGATCCGGCGGCTGCTGCCAAGAAATAATCTGACCGGGGCCAGGCTGCGATCGCGCGGCTTGGCTCTTGGATCCTGTTATACGGTGAAGACCTCAATCCTCAACGGTGCGCCACCGGCAGCAATGGCGAGCAGATAATCGACATTGGGATGCGCACCCGGATTGGCCTGCGCATCGGGGACATGCTCGGCAAAGATGAGCAGACCATGCTCCGCCGCCTTCGCATCCAAAGTGCCAAAAGCCTGCTGCAGATAGTGATAGACGGCGAGTGAACCCTGCTTGCCCGGCGCGTTTGGGATGCTGTGAATGGTTGCGCCATTGCCATCGATGAGATTTATCTGCTGGATGCCATCAATGGAGGGCAAGAGCTGCAAATTGGCCTTGAAGCTGTCACCGGGTTGGATCGTCTCCAGCATATTTTTGAAAGTCCTTAGTTGAAAGCGCACGAGGCGATCCACGCGCTTTAATGACTTTGGCGGGCGAGGCTACCCCCTCCCCCATCTGAAGATCGTTGCGAAATGACCCACGTCACCCCCGAATGAACCACGTCACCCCGGACTTTGATCCGGGGTCCCGCTGCCTTTGTTGGCCGATCGCTCGATATGACCGACGTGAGAAGAAGCGGAATCCCGGGTCAAGCCCGGGATGACGAAGGGTGAGGGAGGGATTTCGCCACGCCTACTCCGCCATCTTCGCCGCCCGCCGGGCCGTCGCTTCACGCGCCTCGATCTTCGCATGACGATTACGGATCGGATCCGGGTTCAGCGTGTAAGGCGAGCGCATATTATAGGGCGCACCAACGAACGTCGCTTCCACGCCAGTAATCATGCCGCCTTCCAGCTTGAACATTTCCAGCAGCGCCCAGCTGTGCGGCTCGCGGAAGATGGAGCGGGCGGGCGTGCCGTCGGTCAGCTTATAATCGTCCATCACGCCCTTATGATCGATGAAGCCGCGCGCCATCACGATGCAGCGATATTCATCGACGAGGAAATGATCGCGGTCGCGCACCCGCTCGTTGAACAGGTAGCGTCCCGAGAGGAAGCCCTTCTCGATCTCAGGGAATACCATGCCATTTTCATGCCGGGTCGCTATGGGCGAGAAGCGGGTGCCGCGGATGGTCCCGTCATTATTCTCGAGCGTCTCGAAATAGCCATCCGCCAGCCGGACCATCTCGGCGCGTGATGCGCATTTGGCTTTCGACACGGGCTTATCGAGATGCGGCGAGCGCACGAATGTGTTGGGATCAGCAAAGGGCGTTGGCGGCGCCGAGAGATTGCGCTTGGTCGAGATCACATGCTCTATCTCGGTGATGATCTCCCCTTCCACCTTCAGGCGAATGGCAAGGTAGCCCGGCGTGTCATTCTGCATGATTGCCGTGTAAATGCCGACCTGGCCATTGACGGGATCGGACAGGATGAGCGGCGAGCCAAGTTCCTTTGTCACCGTATCCCATGTGCCGTCTGGAAATGGCATTTCGACATTATTCTCAACGAACCGCACGCGGTGGGAAATTGGCGCTTTGGCTGGATCATGCGCGACGAACGCGGTGCGATATTGATCGCCAATCGCCTCCAGACATACGCGGTCACAGCCTTTGGGCTGAGCCTGTGCGCTGCCCGAGATCGCCATCGCGGCGGCGGCAAGCGCGAGCTTGGTCTGGTTCATATCGATCCTCTCCAATATTTGTCTTTTTATACGTTGAGCAGCGGCGCCATTGCTCGGCGGGCCATAGCTGCCGGGTCTTTTGACAGTTGCACGGTCGTATCGAACAGCATCATCGCGCGATCATCTGGTTTGTAGGCATCCCAATGTGGCAGATCCCCACCATTGGGATCGCCCGCAGCCGCAAAGCGCACCCACGCATCACTCATTTGCTTGGCGAGCGTCACCGGCGCATCACCCGGCCCGAGCAAAGCGCGGCTTGCTTCCGGCGTATTAAACACGAAAGGTGATTCCATCGTGTGCAGCGCGCCAAGCTTGCCACCCAAAGCGGGACTCTGATAATCGAGCCGATACGCAAAGGTTTGCGCCGCACCAGCCGCCGCATGACGATCCGCCTGCGCCAGAACCGGCAGCATCAGCGAATAATCCGAGAAGGACTGGAGATAGAGCCGTGCGGGCGTCATCTCCGGGTCAGCCGTGCGATATTGGGCGAGGATGGCGTCTGCGCGATCGCCAAGATAGGTCTGCGCACGCTTGTGCAGCCCTGCCTCATCCAGCGTGAATGCCTCAGGATCATTGCCCCAGAAGAAGCTCATCTCCTGCGCATTATAGCCGATGAGCATGGGGATTGCGGCTGCTTGCGGCGCGGCATCCGGCGAGAAAGGATGGCGCGGCAGCAGCACAGGGTCAATCACCGGCGAGAAGCATGGCAGATCGATGAAGCGCTTGGGCGGCATCGCAGCGGCGACGGCATGATAGCCCGCGAGCAGCCTCTCCATAGGGATCGTCGCCAGATCGCGCGCATTGGGCCGGGTGAGCCCAACTTCGGCCAGCAAGCGCTCTGTGACGGCGCTGGCCGCATCCCGCTCCATGAAGCGCAGACCCGGACCGCTCTGCACGCCCGCCCGGTGAATCAGCCCCTCGGCGCGCGGGCTGACCATCAGGAAGCTGGTCTTCATGCCGCCACCGGACGCACCGAACACCATCACCCGCTTAGGGTCACCGCCAAACGCCTCGATATTATCGCGCACCCACTCCAGCGCAGCGACGATATCCAGCATGCCTGCATTGCCCGAATGCGCAAAATCTGCGCCCGCAATATCCGCCAGATGCGTGTAGCCGAAGGCGTTAAGCCGATGGTTGATACTGACCACCACGGCATCCCCCGCCCCGGCAATCGCGCTGCCGTCCGTGGTTGATCCAGTTCCGCCGTAAAAGAAACCGCCATGGAGCCACAGCATCACCGGACGCTTGCGACCGTCATTCAGTGCTGGGGTCCAGACGTTGAGGAAAAGGCAATCTTCGCTTTCGGCCAGCTTGGGCGGAGGCGGCGCATCTGCCGAGCGGGGCAGCTGGGCAAGGATCACATAGGGCGGCCCCGGCGGCGGATTGGCATTGGTCTGCGGCGCACTCGCACCGGGTGTCAGCGCATCACGTATGCCGCTCCAGGACTCAGGCAACCGTGGCGGCATGAACCGCTCGGCAACAGCGTAGCGAATGCCCTTGAATGTGATGCATGAGCCAGTCCGGGCGCCACGCAACCTGCCCTGCCGTGTCTCGACGATCGGCTCGCTGGTGGTGCCATGCGCATTGCTCGTCATCAATAATCCCCCGCAGACCGCCGCCGTCCCGAGAATGTCTCTACGGCTAAACACTGGCGCATCGGCCTTCGTGTCGCTTTGAATGACCACTCTCCTATTTCTCACCATCGGGAATTAGTCGCGAGCTAATCGTCGCGCTATCGAATTATCTCCATTATCAACGAAGTTTAGCAAATTCAAAGCGGCGGTGCTGTTGGCGGTCAGCTTTCTTCGTGGCTGCGCGTGGAATCGCTCACATTCTCGTCATGCCCGCTCTTGTCGCTGAAGAAGGCGAGCGCAAATAGGCCGCATCCCAGAAGCGTGGAGAAGAACACGCCCAAGATGGTGGCGATGACCATGTGGAGGTAAAGTTCGCCCTGAGAACCAAGGTAGCTCAGCGCAGCGGCGACCATGAGTATTGCCGCCAAGCCGATCCAGGCGACCATGCGCTTGAACTCTTTGACAGCCTGCGATTTCGTTCGCGTCGTCATGATGATCTGCTCCAGGCGTGGACGCCCTCGTCGCGATATTGCAGCGGAACCCAACCTGCGCTGCTCCTCTCACAGCCCGCGCAACAAGGCCATATGACAAAATGCCCATGCGCCCGCGCGACCGTCAGTCCAAAAGGGCATCACCTCGGTTTGTCGCTCACATGCAAGTTTTGACTTGGGTTTCTCCTCCTTTCGTGGTCCCATGACATGATGGACGACAAAATGATCGACACGCCCGATGGGCCAATGACCTGGGCCGAGTGGAAGAAGAAAAACCCGGTGCAGATTCCCTCGCGCCGCACCAAGGGCAAGAATTTGCCGAACAAGGTCAAGCAGCGGACCGATCAGCCGGATTGATCGCCCGCGCACGCTATCCCTGATTGGTGACGCGGGACTCAGTCAGCTTGAGGATCAATCTCATCGCCAATTGGCTTCTCGCCGGGATGCGCGATCTGCTTGAGCGGCGCAAGCGCCCTTAAAGTGAAGATCGTGACGAGTGCGAGCACGATGGCGACATCGTATACCCCCAGCCCCACGGCAATGCCGATGGCGCCGGTCACCCAAAGGCTGGCGGCTGTCGCAGTCCCCTTCACCGAATCTTTCAGCCGCAGGATTGCGCCGCCTCCGATGAAACCCATGCCGGTGATCAAGCCCTCGATGATCCGCGCCATCGCTTCGGGATTGCCCTGGGTCAAACCTTCAGACGCCTGGATAAGACCACAGCTTGCAATGGCCACGAGCGGAAAGGTTCTGATGCCGGCGCTCCGCTCTTCGCTCTCCCGGTTCCAGCCAATCGGAAAGGCCAGCAGATAAGCAAAGGCGAGCGAGAAGATATGCGGCAGGAAGCTTAGCTGAATATTCGCGAAGGCATCAGCAATCATCGCAATTCCCCATGGGTCGGCACGTCAGGCTCTATTTCACGCGCTGATGATGGCTCAGCCGCCAATGGCCCGTATTCGATCTGCGAATTTCTCCGATGAAAGTTTGCCCGTCCCATAACTCTGCCGTGCGCCCGGTCACATGATGCCCCACTATGTCGAACAGCGCGGCAGGATTTGCGATATCGAACTCAACCTTCAATGGCGTGTTCGGCTCATGTCCAGCGAAAATCAAAGTGTAGGTTTTCATACCGGGCTATCCATGGACGATCTTCCCTTAACGCACAGCTATAAGCCTGCTCACGATTATGGCGGCCCAACGTCGCTTTACAAGATGTGGCCGGTCCCTCTCACTGCGTCCTGGCCTAAATTCATGCGGCAGGTCGCAATAAATCTAAATCAGTGACTTCACCCGCTGTAGCGGACCGTCCGCTGCCGGGCCCGACGGGCGAGATAGGGACAGCCAAATAGGCTTTCCTCTATAAACGCAGATGAGCGTGAAGAGGCCGGAGTTAGCAGCATTTTGACTCTATCTGCTGACCCGATCTTCATCAGCAATGTATAAGCTCGCGCTACTCCCATGTGAGATCCGGACGTCATGCTCCATCTTCAGAACATCATTCTCGAAATGGTGGCCACGGGAAAGCCCCTCAAATACACCATGGACCGGCTTTGCCTGGCGGTCGAGGCGCTGGCTCCCGGTGTGATCTGTTCGATGCTGCGGGTCGATATGAATGGCGTCCTGCACCCCCTCGCCGCACCAAGCCTGCCGGACTCTTACTCCTCGGCGCTTGATGGCCTGATCATCGGGCCACAGGCCGGGTCTTGCGGGGCTGCAGCCTATCACAAGCGTCCTGTCGCGGTCACCGATGTCGCGACCGATCCCAAATGGGTGACGTTCAGGCACCGCATCGTGCCGCTTGGGCTGCAAGCCTGCTGGTCCAGCCCCATTTGCGACGCTGCTGGGCAAGTGCTCGGCACCTTTGCCTTCTATTATCGCGAGCAGCGCGGGCCCACCGAGCAGGAAAAGGCAATCGTGGCCACATGCCTCCACCTCGCCATGATCGCTCTGGAGCGCCATGAACGTGTGCTCGAACGCGACCGCCTGGCGAATAACGACGCCTTGACCGGCCTTGCCAATCGCGCCTGCTTCAACACCATACTGGCTGCCCTGCCCTGCGATGTGCCGGGCGACTGGGCCATTCTCGTCATCGATCTCGACAATCTCAAAGTCACGAACGACACGTTCGGGCATCAGGCTGGCGACGAACTGCTCAAACAGCTCGCCACCCGTGTCATGGAGGCCGTGAAGCCAGACACTGCCTTTCGCCTCGGCGGCGATGAGTTTGCGGTGATCGTTCAGAGCCCGGGTTCACGCATCGATATCGAAGGCGTCGCACAGCGGATTTTGGATGCCCTGGATGAGCCCGCCTCCTGCGATGGCCATCTTATCCACCTCCAAGCCACCATCGGCGGCGCCATATTGTCCACAGACGATCTGTACGCGGACAGCGTGCGCCAAAAGGCCGACTTTGCCCTCTATCATGCCAAAGAGACGGGCCGCGGCGGATTTGTGCGCTACTGGCCGGGCATCGGCACGACCATCACCAAGCGGTTGAACGCCATCCGCGACGTGAGCGAGGCCCTGCGCGACAATCGCATCAAAGCCTATTACCAGCCGATCGTCCGTCTCGACACAGGCGAAATCGTTGGCGCGGAAGCCCTTTGTCGCCTCACCACGCCGGACGGCCAAATCATCTCGGCCTCGGAATTTTGCGAGGCGACCTGCGACGCCCATGTCGCCTGCGCGCTGACTGAGCGGATGCTCGCCCAAATCGTCGGGGATATGCGATCCTGGCTCGATCTCGGCATCCCGTTCCAGCATGTCGGTCTCAACGTATCTTATGCCGACGTTCACCGGGGCAAGTTGGGCACGCTCCTCGCCGATGCATTTGCGCGCGGGAACGTGCCTCTGAAACACCTCATCGTCGAGATAACGGAAAATGTTTACATGGGACGGCGTGACCATGTGATCGCGCGGGAAGTCGCCGCCATGCGGGCGCTTGGACTTCGCGTCGCGCTCGATGATTTTGGCACCGGCTTTGCCTCGCTCACCCATCTGCTCACCGTCCCGGTCGACGTCATCAAGATCGACAAATCATTTGTCGACAGTCTCGCTCCGAACGCGCCCAGCAGCGTCATCGTCGAGGGTCTGTTGGGCATTGCTGCCAAGCTGGGTATCAGAGTGGTGGCGGAAGGCATTGAAGACGAAGCGCAACTTGCTCAATTGCGGAGCTTGGGGTGCATCCTCGGGCAAGGCTTTCTTTTCTCAAAGGCAGTCGATCATGCAGCGATGACGGAGCTGCTCCTGTGCCGCGCTCAGAACATCGGAAGAGAATCGGAGCGGCCTGTTGCTGCTGTATCCGACGAGACGGCGATGGATAATGCTCAGCGGCTGCGAAAAGCGGGCTGACGTTCGACGCCTTGTTTCACCCTTGCTGATCACGTCTCGCCAAGCAGCGTAACATCGGGCTGCCAAAGCATGATTTGAGGTCTGCTGGAGTGCCTGCGTGTGCCAGACATGACAAAGGGAGGCAGTTTCCCGCCTCCCTCTGCATTCAGATCAGAAAGATCATGCGAAGCTGATTGCAACCTTCCGACGACGCATCGAAGCGCCGACGAGGCCGAGGCCAACGACCATCATCGCCCAAGTGGTTGGCTCAGGAACCGCGCCAGCAACCGCAGATACGGTGCCGGACGTGGCGAAACGCACGCCACCATTCCACTTGATGACCGTCTCGTTAGACAGAGCCAGCTTGGTTCCGTTCGTGGTGAGCGGCGCCGCGAAGACCAGACCGATCTGCGAGATTGGCGATACGAAGCTTGCGGAAAGACCCAGGATTGGCGACCAGATAACGCTCGCAGCGTTGGCCAGCGTGTAAGTCGCGCCAGGGAAATTGCCTGCCCAACCGTTGTTATTTGCGGTGGTGCTGATCGAGAAGCCCAGCAGAGTGCTGAGGTCGTTGCTCGTCGTGAACGTGCCCGTCAGCGATCCGCCACCATTGAAATTCACATTGTCGAGATTGAAGGTGATCGCTGCCGAAGCAGGAGCCGATGCCAGCAGGATAGCGCCGAGCGAAGCAGCCGCAGCGAGGAAGGATTTACGCATGAATTTCTCCGAATAGTTCGTGTCTCATCGTGCAACACGCCCAGTCCGGTTAACCAACTCTCATAGAAATTAACAGTTTCTTAACGTCAATATTTGTCTCAAAATAGGACGAAATATCTTATCAATGCCCAACATCCTCTTATATTTTCTCAGCATTTAGACGTGTCGCAATATTCACGACGGCAACAAATCCGGATTCCACACGATTTCCCAAAGATGGCCATCGGGGTCTCGAAAATAGCCAGCATAGCCGCCGTAGAAAGTATCCTGCGGCGATTTAACCACCTGCGCCCCGGCGCTGTGAGCAGCCGCCATGATCTGATCGACCTCTGCCCGATCCGCAACATTATGCCCAAGCGTGAATGAGGTTGGCGACACCGGCTGCGTCGCAAGCCCTGTATCATGCGCGATATCGTCTTGTGCCCAGATCGCCAGCTTTAACCCGTGGGAAAGGTCGAAAAAGGCAACCGCGCCATGTTCAAATTCCCGACCGATAATGCCCGCAGTGGGAAGGCCAAGGCCGTCGCGATAGAATGCCAGCGATGCCTCAAGGTCAGAAACGCCCAGGGTGATGACGGAAATGCTCGGCTTCATATGTGATATGCCCCTATGACTGGCGCTGAAACTTTAACATGGAAGACCGAGCGCATGGCTGATCTGATCGAGATCACCGACCTTCATGACCCACGCATCAACGTTTATCGTGACATTCGCGAGCGGGATTTGGTGGGTCGCGACGGCCTCTTTGTCGCAGAGGGCAAGGTCGTTGTCGAGAAGCTGACCGATAACGACCGCCACAGGCTCGTTTCGCTTCTCATCGCCAGCAAGCGGGTTGGCGAACTTCAATCGGTCATCGCGCGCCTCGCGGACGATGTGCCTGTTTATATGGCGTCCCAGAACGTGATCGACGCCATTGCCGGCTTTCCGCTGCACCGGGGTATCCTTGGCATCGGCCGCCGGACAGACACGCCGACCGCAACGCAATTGCTGGCGGCCTGCGGGCAGAGCGCGACCGTTCTGGTCCTCTCAGGCATTGCCAATCATGATAATATGGGCGGCATCTTCAGGAACGCGGCTGCCTTCGGCGTGACGGCAGTGCTGCTCGACGCCGATTGCTGCGACCCGCTCTATCGCAAGGCAATCCGCGTCTCCGTGGGTGGAACGCTGATGGTCCCCTTCGCGCAGATGGCGCGGCACGAGGATGCCGTCGACTTGCTCGATCGTCACGGGTTCAGCCCCGTCGCACTCAGCCCTGCTGGCGATTGCCTGCTGAAGGATTGGCAGCCTGCGCCCCGCACCGCTGTCTTTCTGGGCGCTGAAGGGCCCGGCCTGTCAGACGACATCATGCAGCGCACGCAAAGCATCCAGATCGCGATGAGCGGCGGGTTCGATTCTCTCAATGTGGCGACCACGTCCGGCATTGTCCTGCATCATATTGCTGCTTCGGAGCATGAGACAGAGACGGTATAGCCGCGATAAAGCGAGGCGCGCCTTGCATAGCCAGACTGACACGTGACAGTGTCGCCAGCTTACGCGTGTTGAGGTCCATGATGTTTGATCGCCTGAAAATTATGCTGCACCATCTGCTCCCCAAGCAAGGCCTGACCATTTTCGCAGGCCGCATCGCCGGGGCGCAGGGCGGCGCTATGACGACCCGCCTGATTCGCTGGTTTGTGGGCAAATATGGCGTCGATATGAGCGAAGCGGCGAATGGCGACATTGGCAGCTATGCAAGCTTCAACGACTTCTTCACCCGGTCCCTCAAGGCAGGCGCGCGCCCGCTGGCGGACGCCGCCTTCGTCTCGCCGGTCGATGGCGCCATCAGTCAGTTGGGCGCGATTGACGATCATCACATCCTGCAGGCCAAGGGGCATCGTTTCACGACGACCGCATTGCTCGGCGGCGATTCCGCCCTCGCGGCGCAGTTCCGCCATGGCAGCTTCGCCAATCTGTACCTCTCACCCAAAGATTATCACCGCCTGCATATGCCGTGCGATGGCATCCTAAAGCGGATGATCTATGTGCCGGGGAGCCTCTTTTCGGTGAACCCCGCAACCGCGCGAGGCGTACCGAACCTGTTCGCACGCAACGAACGTGTGGTGTGCGAATTTGTCTCTGCCGAACATGGCGCCTTCATCATGGTGCTGGTGGGCGCCACCATCGTGGGAAGCATCGCGACCGTCTGGCACGGGGTCGTCAACCCGAAACGGACCGGCGAGATGCGCGAATGGGCCTATGCAGATCAGACCATCATGTTGAAAAAGGGCGAGGAAATGGGCCGCTTCCTCTTGGGCTCGACAGTCATCATGCTGTTCCAACAGGACCGCATCATGTTCAACGATGATTGGACGCCGGAGCGGTCCGTGCGGCTGGGCGAACGGATGGGCGATCGTGCGGACTAAGCATAGGCTAGACTCTGCGAGGTGCGCCCCTCAAAAAACGCCTACCCGAGCGATTTCAAGTAAGCGTGATATCGCTGACTCAACTAACCAAACCGGCAGATGAGCGCCGCCGCTCCCACAAACGACGGCGCTCGAAAGCGCAAACTGCGACGCATAGCATCACCGATCACGCAAAGCTGACGCACAGCCCCACCCGATTACTCGGGCCGCACGATGTCACGAGCATGACAGCAGGACTGAAGCGATGCATCCCCCTGAATCGGGGGTCGCTACACCATGCTGCGTTTGGCGGTTCCACACGCGCATTGCCGTCAAGCTCGCGATGGGAAGATGAGCGCGCGCAAGCTATTAGCGTCAGCCGTCTTGAACTGTTGCCTCCGGAACTCAAACCCTCCGTTAGACCGTAGCCGTTCAGCTTGCACACGGGCGTGGTGCGCATCATGACGCCGCCATGCCCGGCATGTTGAGCGTCTGCTCAAACCTGCGCCTAGGCAGCTTCAATTCATTTATCAAAGCTTTAACTGGAATTTGGCTGGGGCGGCAGGATTCGAACCTGCGAATGGCGGCATCAAAAGCCGCTGCCTTACCACTTGGCGACGCCCCAGCATGGCCGGAGGCGGTCATATAGCGCCCCTGTGACAAAAGCCAAGCCATGCCGCGCAATCTGTCGCAACCATTTGCACCAATCATGCGATCGGCTAGGAAATGCGGATGGCAAACACGTCTCATGGCCCCGCAGCGTCGCCCCTCTTCCTGCGCGAGGAGGAAATCAGGCGTGGCATTGAGTTGCTGCTCTTCGGTCAGGCTGCGCTCACCGAGGCGATGGACCCGATTCTGCAGCAGCATGGCCTGGGTCGGGCGCATCAGCGCGCCCTCTATTTCATATCCCGCAAGCCGGATCTTAGCGTCTCTGCGCTGATCCAGTTGCTCGGCGTCACCAAGCAATCGCTGGGGCGCGTGCTGGATGAGCTGGACGAGCGCGGGCTGATCGAGGCGCGGCAGAGCAATCGGGACCGACGACAGCGGCTGCTGCGACTAACGCCCGCCGGGGAACTGGCGGAGCGGGCCTTATTCGATGCGATCCGCGACCGGGTGGCTGGGGCTTATTCTGCGGCAGGCCAAAGCTCCGTCACCGGCTTTTGGCGCGTGCTGGAAAGCCTGCTGAGCTCCGAGGATCAGCGCATGGTCGCGGCGCTGCAAATCGGTCGCTGAACGCTCGCCCTCAGGCTGATTTGCGGGAAAGCTCGGCCAATTCGACGCCACGATCCCGCGCGGCGCGCAATGTCTCGCCAATGAGCGCATGCAGGCCATCTGCACGGTCGAGCACATCCAGCCCTTCACGCGTCATGCCGCCTTTGCTGGCAACCGCATCAGCCATTGCGCCGGGCGGGACGGTGCCGGTGCCAGCGCTGATCGCCGCACCCTCGACCGTCATCAACGCCATGCGTGCCG
This sequence comes from uncultured Alphaproteobacteria bacterium, assembly GCA_966205705.1. GTDB lineage: Bacteria > Pseudomonadota > Alphaproteobacteria > Sphingomonadales > Sphingomonadaceae > Sphingobium. Next base: position 9,590 of record CBIHKY010000045.1, on the reverse strand, counting down.
AGGCTGCCGGATCGAGGCCTAGCTCCGCTCCAGCGGCGGCCATCGCGTCGACAAAGCGATAGAGGAATGCCGGGCCACAACCGGATAGCGCCGTCGCGGCATCGAACAGCGCCTCGTCCTCCAGCCATTCCACAAGCCCCAATTGAGCGCACATTGCCGAGACCAGATCGCGCATCGTCTCAGCGGCGTGATCATCAGCCCGCAGGATGCACACGCCTTTGCCGATCCGCACCGGCATATTCGGCATACAGCGAATGATGCTCCCGGCATCCGGGAAAGCTGCACGCACTCCGGCGATGGGCGTCCCGGCGAGAATGGAGAGGATCGTAACGCCCTCGCCCAGCTTGTCTGCCAGATCAGCCGAAATCGCGCTGAGCTGTTGAGGTTTGCTGCCCAGCAGTAGCAGCGTGCCGGGTTGCACGGGCGCATCCAGCCGCGTGCTCACTTGCACGCCATCGGCCACAGGCTTGCCGCTCGGGCGTATGACTGTGACGCGCTCGGGAGGGAGACCAAGCTCCAGCCAACGAACGAGCATGGCGCCTGCCATATTGCCGCAGCCGATCAACAACAGATGCGCTGGCCATACTGTCATCAGTTCAGGCCTCGCCATGCGTCTCGATCAGGCTTGCGGCCATTGCTTCTGCCGGGCTTTTGCCGCCCCACAGCACGAACTGGAACACAGGATAGAAGCGCTCGCACTCATCGATGGCGCTCTCGACCAGCAATTGCGCCTGATCGAGCGAGAGCGAGCCGCTTGGCCCCAACAGCGCGCCATGCCGGAACAGCAATGTGCCAGTGGTCGACCAAAGCTCGAAATGCCCAAGCCAGAGCTGCTCGTTGATAAGGGCGATCGTCTCACAAATGGCGATGCGCTTGTCATCGGCCACGCGAATATCCGGCAGCGCGAGAAGCTGGAGCACCATATCATCGTCACGCCAGATCGCGCGGACCTCATATTCCGTCCAGCTGCCACGGTGCCGGGCGACAAGCTCGTCTTCGCCGACATGCTCGAAGGGCCATTCATGCGCTTCGAAATAGGCCGCGAGCATATCGATCGGCTCGGCTTCCTGCTCGCCGCTCGTCAATTCATCCCGGTCGATCATCACCAAAACCGTCTGCCATTTCCTGATGGGCGCAGGCATTGCCCTGCCCCCTTGGATCGGCTCCATCTAGCATGGGGTGCAGCCAGCGCAAAGCGTCGGAGCCATAGCAAAGCGCTCGCCAGCCCCACTTTGTGGGCCGACTCGTGGATAAGTTGTGGATAAGCCGGTAAAAGCTGATGCCAGTTGTGGATAATCAACCTGCTGCGGCTGGACCGGCGCTCGGCTTAACCTTGGGCGCTGCTTTAACAGGCTTGCCCTCAAGCGCCGCAATGCGCGCCTCAAGCGTGGCAACCTGTTCGCGTGCGTGTGCAGCCATTGCCTTGACGGCCTCAAACTCCTCACGGCTCACAAATTCGCGCCCGCCAACCCACTCGCGCGCGCGCTCACGGGCATTGCTTTCAAACTCGCGCGTCATGCCGGCGACAGTGCCCGCGGCGCCGTTGATGATCTTCGAGAGATCGTCGAAAAAGCGGTTTTCACTTTGCATCGGTCAATTCCATCCGTGAGTGTCGCTGGCGCCCTTCAGGCAGCCCTGCACTAGATTTGGGTGCTGATACCCGGAGACACAAGACCTCCGCCATAGGGATTGAGCCGGTCAATGTCATAAGCCAGGCCGCTGGCAAAGCCGAGCCAGCACAAATAGGGCACCATCAGCCAGGCGGCGACCTTGCGGATCCGCCCGAACAAAATGGTCGTGATCGTCGCGAGCACGAAAATCACGAGCAGCAGATAGAAAGCGAGCTTGGCCTCATGCGCGCCGAAAAACAGCGGTGACCAAGCCAGATTGCAGGCCAGCTGAACGAGGAACAATGTCACCGCAATGCCCCGCCCCCGCGCGCCGCGCGCATGGAGGATCATCGCCAGCGCCACGGCCATGAACAGATAGAGGATCGTCCATGCGACGCCAAAGGCCCAGCCCGGCGGCAGAAGGTCTGGCTTTGCCAACGTGTAGAACCAGCGGTTCTCATACCCTGAATTGGAGAGGTAACCCGAGAGGAAACCAAGAAATTCGATAGCGGGAACGGTCACCAAGGCCCAGCGGAGGAAGGCAAGCCGCAATTGTCCCTGCGAGGCTATTTGGTTCACACTAACTCCCACCTGTCAGACGTGCACCGAATCCCCATTCGGATGCAATTCCATCTAGGGACAAGCTTTGCGGTGTGGCGGGTCTGTTCGCAAGCTGGAATTGGCTTAATCTGCGACAGATTGATCGGGATCGGCACCGCTTTGCGGATCAAACTGTCCCGCAATGAGAAATTCAACATTGCCCTCCGGCCCTGTGATGGGGCTGGTGGTGATGCCAAGCACTTGCCAGCCGGGCAGTGCGGCGAGCCATGCCTGCACATCGGCACAGACGCGCTCATGGATGGCTGGATCACGCACGACACCGCCCTTGCCCACATCGGCGCGCCCCGCCTCGAACTGCGGCTTGATCAACGCGACGAGCCTTGCCCCCGGCGCGGCGAAGCTGAGCGGTCGCTCCAGCACCTTGGCGAGGCTGATGAAGCTGGCGTCACATACGATGATGTCGATCGGCTCGGGGATATGCGCGCTGGTGAGGATGCGCGCGCTGGTCTGCTCATGCACGATCACGCGCTCATCCTGCCGCAGCTTCCAGGCGAGCTGGTTCGTCCCGCTATCCACGGCATAGACCCGTGTTGCGCCGTTGGTGAGCAGCACATCGGTGAAGCCGCCTGTGGAACTGCCAACATCCATCGCCACCAGCCCGGTCGGATCGATGGCGAAATGCTCCAGCGCATGAACCAGCTTGAGGCCGCCGCGCGACACCCAGGGATGATCACGGCCTTTGAGAATGATCTCCACATCCTGCGCCACGCTATGCCCGGCCTTGTCGACAGGCTTGCCCGCGACCAGCACATTTCCACTCATGATGAGCGCCTGCGCGCGGGTGCGGCTTTCGGCCAGCCCGCGTTCGACGAGCAATTGATCCAGACGCTGCTTCGCCATCGGCTCAGCTTTTCGCCAAGGCCGTGAGCGTGCCGGGCGTCAGCACCTGCGGAAGCACGGCAGGCTTGGCAGCGCCGGGCGCATAATAGAGGTAGAGCGGCACACCGGAGCGCTCATTGGCTTCCAGAAAGCGGCTGATCGCTGGATCGGCATTGGTCCAGTCGCCCACCATCACTGCGACGCCGCCCTTCTCGAAGGCATCATGCACGGCCTGCGTATCGATGGCGTTGGCCTCATTGACCTTGCAGGTGAGGCACCAATCGGCCGTGAAGTAGAGGAACACGGGCTTGCCGGACTGGCGCAAGCTCGCAAGCTTGGCTTCGCTGAACGGCTCTCCAAAGGCGCCTTCGCCCGAAACGGTATCGGATTTGACCAAAGCTGGCGTTGCAATCGCAGCGGTGCCAAGCAGCAGGATCGCCACGCAAGAGACGGCCCAGTTTATCCCATGCCCGGCGCGCTGGCGGCGGCCCAGCAGGATGAGCAGCACAGTAACGAGCGCGACCAGCACCAGCCCCAGCGCAATGCCGCCGGTGCCAAGCTGGCGCGAGAGCAGCCAGATGAGCGCGAGCGCCGTCAGCCCCATCGGCACGGCCATGATGATACGGAACTTCGTCATCCATGCGCCGGGGCGCGGCATTATGCGGCGCAGCGCGGGAATCCAGGAGAGCGCAATGAAGGGCGAGGCAAGGCCAAGGCCAAGGCCTGCAAATACGGTCAGCGCAATCGGCCAAGGCAGCACAAGCGCCGCGCCCATCGCCGCGCCCATGAACGGCCCGGTGCAAGGCGTGGCGACGAAAGCGGCCAGCACGCCGGTCCAGAAGGCACCGGATGAGCCGCCCTGCCCGGCCTTGCCTTGCCCGACCGACACCATGCCAAGCTCAAACGCACCCGCCAGATTGAGCGTGATCGCGACCATCGGGATGAGCAGCAGGGCAATGACGCGCGGATCCTGCAGCTGGAATGCCCAGCCGACCTGCGTACCACCCGCGCGAATGACGAGCATGAGTGCGCCCAACGCAAGGCAGGTGAGCATCACGCCGCCAGCATAAGCCAATGCCTCGCGCCGCACTTGCCTCTCATCCCCGCCTGCCTTGGCAAGGCTGATCGCCTTCAAGCTCAGGATCGGGAAGACGCAGGGCATGATATTGAGGATGAGCCCGCCGAGAAAAGCGCCCGCAAGCACCAGCAACACAGCGGCGATACTGAGCGGCGCGGCCGGCGCCTTGGCCGATCCATCGACCGAGGCCGTCATGACTTTCTCGCCACCGCTGGCAACAGCACCCGGCATCGCATTGATTTGCAAGGCAACAGTCGGCGTGACGGCCAGCACGCCCTGGATCGCGCCCGTTGTTGGCGCTCCTTCTGCAGCGGCTGTCTCGATAATCAGCCAGTCGCCAACGCGTCGGGCCTCTTGCGGCTGCGCGTACCGCACGCGATCCTTGCTCAGCGCAAAAAACCACGGGCCGTCGACTGGCGCTGCGGCGGGATAAGGCACGGCAATGGAAAGGCGAGCCCCGGCAATCGCATAATGCGCCTGCTGATCGAGCGGACGCGGGATCGCGGCGCGAAATTTGTCGAACCGGGCGCGCTCCTGCGCGGCGACGGCGCCATCGCCAATCGTGAGCGTCGTGGCGATCTCGCCCTGCTCAGGCACGCAGATCACATCGGTGCAGGCCAGCCACTGCGCAGTGCCACGGATCGCGAGCTTCGTGCCCGGCGCGAGCCCTGCAGGCACCGCCACATCAAAAAGCACTGCATATTCATGCTCATACACATGGTTCATCAGGCCCGAAATAAGCAGCCGCTCCGGCACCGGATAGCGAAAGGCTGAAAACGCAGCGCTTGGTAGCGAAGAGGATGTTGCCTCATCCCACGCCACCCGCATGCCCGCGCCAGCATCGCCGGGATTTTCCCAATATCCATGCCAGCCCGGCTTTGGGGTCATCAGGATGGCCAGCGTGACCGTCTCGCCAGCCTTGGGCGTGGGCGTTTGTGCCAATAAGGTCGCACGAATATTCGGCTCGCCGCGCTGCGCAAATGCGCCGCCAGCGGGCGCTTGCGCATGCACGCCCCCAACTGGCGCGATCAGCAACATGGCCAGCAACAGCCATATTGTCATCAAAACGCCATTGAGCCGCAGCAGAGGAAAGGCCATGAACCGTATCACCAATCGTCATCTAGGCTGCTGCCAGCCCGTTCCCAAGGAGAATTTCATGCGCGGCCTCACTCGCCTTCTCGCTGGCGCCACGCTGGTCATTGCCGCGCCTGCCATGGCACAGCCCGCGTCGCCAGCAGCACCGGCCGCGCGCCCGGCGCCAAAGCTTGTGGTGATGATCTCGGTCGATCAATTTTCCGGCAATCTGTTCGATGAATATCGCCGCTATTTCACGGGCGGCCTCGCGCGCCTGCAGGAGGGCGCTGTCTTCCCCCATGGCTATCAAAGCCATGCCGCGACAGAGACCTGCCCCGGCCATTCCACGATCCTGACCGGCAGCCGCCCCGCCCGCACCGGCATCATCGCCAATGAATGGTTCGACCAGAGCATCGCGCGGGAAGACAAGCGCGTCTACTGCGCTGAGGATCCAACCGTGCCCGGCACCAGCTCGCGCGACTATGCCCCGACGGTCATGACGCTCCGCGTGCCGACAATGGGCGGCTATATGAAGGCGGCCAATCCCGCCGCCAAGGTCATTTCCGTTGCAGGCAAGGATCGCGCTGCAATCATGATGGGCGGCAAGACGCTCGATCAGATCTGGTGGTGGCGCGGTCGCGGCTTCACCAGCTATCGCGGCACGGCCCTTACGCCGCTTGTCGAGCGCGTGAACAGCGGCGTGCAGATGATGCTCGATCAGGATCGCCCGGCGATGGACCTGCCAGCGCTGTGCAAATCCACCGATCATGCCATCGCGCTCTCCCCCACGCTGAGCGTTGGCGCAGGACATTTCGCACGCAAAGCTGGTGATCAGCTTGCCTTCCGCGCCTCGCCAGAGGCAGACGCTGCAGTGCTCGCGCTGGCCGCCACCCTCGTCGATGATCAGAAACTCGGCACCGGCACGGCGACCGATCTGCTCATCGTCGGCCTCTCCGCGACTGACTATGTCGGCCACACCTATGGCAGCCGTGGCGCTGAAATGTGTCTGCAAATGATGTCACTGGATCGCGAGATGGGTGCCTTCTTCGATCGGCTCGATAGCAAAGGCATCGATTATATGGTCGCGCTCACCGCCGATCATGGCGGGCCTGACCTCACCGAGCGCCAGCAGATGCAAGCCGTCAGCGATGCGCAGCGCGCCGCTGCCGATCTCTATCCCGCGCAGACCAGCGCCATCATCAGCCAGCGCACCGGCATCAAGGCGAGCAATGGCGATGTGCTGCTCGGCACCGGGCCATTTGGAGACATTTATGTCAACCGGACGCTGAGCGCGCCCCAGCGCACAAAAGTCCTAACCCAGGCCCGCGCTTTCTACGCGGCTCATCCGCAGATTGCAGCGGTATTCACGGCGGACGAACTGCGCGCCGCGCCTGCGCCGGCCGGCCCGCCGGAAGACTGGTCGCTGCTCACCCGCACCAAGGCCAGCTTCGATCCCGCCCGTTCCGGCGACCTCATCATCCTGCTCAAGCCGCGCGTGATGGGCATTCACACGCCCGCTCCGGGCTATGTGGTCGCGCATGGCAGCCCGTGGGATTATGATCGCAACGTGCCGATGCTCTTCTGGCGCAAGGACATGCCGCGCATGGAGCAGCCGCAAGGCGTGGAGACTGTCGACATTCTCCCTACTCTCGCCGCCCAGATCGGCCTTCCTCTGCCGATGGCGCAGATCGACGGCAAATGCCTCGATCTCGATCCCGGTCCGGCAGATAGCTGCCCGGCGAAATAAGGTGGTTAAGTCTGGCTGATCCGCTCAGCCCTGCTCATCCTCCAGCATCGCATCAACGGCGCGCTGTGTGAGGTTGATGAGCTGGGCAATCTCCTGACGGCTCAGCTTCGCACGGATCGGTTTTTCGACCGCCTGCCCCAACTTGTGAAGCTCCTGCATCAGCGCCTCGCCCTCTGGCGTCAGCATCAACGCGTTGCGGCGGCGGTCCTGCGTGGAGCGCTTGCGCTCGGCAAAGCCGCGCTTCTCAAGATCGTCCACGATCGCGACGACAATCGATTTGTCCGTGCCGATATGCTTGGCAATGTCGGATTGCGAGCAGCCCGGATTGGCCGAGATCAGCGCCATCGTCGAGAATGTGCCGGATCGAAAGCCGAATGGCTCGAACGCGACGACGATGCGTGAGCTCAGCAAATTGCGCAGCAGCCGCACGCCGGGGCCAATGCTCTCCCCAAGCAAACCAAAATTGACGCCCTCATTCTCTTGCTCCGCCCGAACCACCTGATGCTCCGTCATACGCGACTGCCTTTTTTGCTTTTTGTGACGTGCATGAATCGATGCACGAGAGGAATTAAATATGCACAAATCTAACTATTGATTTAAACAACCATATTGACTTCCCGATTGGATCGGGTTCAGACATGCGCAGCTTTAAAGTCAAGCCCGCCGCGCTGTTTCGGGCTTTAAAAACGTGATAAAGACGAGAGGATAGCCCATGATCACGGTCAACAGATTGCACCCGCTGTTTTTTGGCGAGATTGTGGGCGCTGATCTCACAGCCGAGCCGACCCAGGAACTGCGCAAAACCGTGCAGGATGCCATGGATGAGCATGCGGTCTGCGTCGTGCGACAGGGGCCGATCACGGACGAGCAGCACATCCGCTTTGCGCGCCTGTTTGGCCCGCTTGAATATCCCCCCGGCTATGGCACCCGCGCCAAGGGACATATCGCCGCTGAGCTGTTTTTCGCGGGCAATCTGGATAAGGAAGGCAACATCAAGCCGCTCACGCCTGCCAACCAGAATGTCGCCAAGGGCGCCGAGCGCTTCCATGCGGATAGCTCGTTCAATCCGCTACCATCCAAATGGTCCATGCTGCGCGGCGTCGAATGCCCGCCCTCCGAGGTTGGCGGCGACACCTGCTTTGTCGATCTGCGCGCTGCTTATGATGATCTGCCGCAGGAGACCAAGGATGAGGTCGATGGCATGATGGGCATCCATGATTTCTGGCTCGGCCGCCAATATGCGGGGCTGGTGATCGATGACGAGATGCGCAAGACGATGATCATGCCGCCGGTGGAGCATCCGCTGGTGCGCACCACGCCAAATGGTCGCAAAGCGCTGTTCGTGGGCGGGCATTGTGTCGGCGTTGTCGGCATGTCGCAGGATGAGGGGCATGAGTTCGTCGAAAAGCTTTACGCCCACGTCACCCAGCCCAAATATATCCACCGGCACAAATGGACCGAAGGCGATATCGTCATCTGGGACAATCGCTTCGCGCTGCACGCCGCGACACCGCTGGATACCGACCAATATCGGCGAGACATGCGGCGCGCGACGATCAATGAAAGCGGCGAAGAGCTGGACGCTTATGAGTTTCGTCGTCGTCAGGAAGCGAACGTCGCCTGATCAGGCAACACCAGTCCCTCAGCGCGGCAGATAATCCGGCGCCATCGCCGCCTCGATAGCGGCATGGCGTGCCTTAACGGACTCGATGAAGGCGGGATGCGTGATCACATATAGCGTATCGTTGAGGATCGCATGAACCGTCATCCGGCCCACATCCAGCGGATCGAGCCAGAAGCCTTTGCCGGTGCTGGGCGGAAGCGCGCCATGCGAGCTGGAACTCTCACGAAACGGGCTCTCGACCTGAAATTCGGCCGGGCGCAATTGCTCGGTTTCCGCGATATTCGTCGTCACAGGGCCGGGGCAAACGACGCTCGTGCCGATGTTCGCCTTCTTCTCTTCCAGCTCGACGCGCAAATGCTCGGTGAGCGAAATGACGGCGGCCTTGGTCGGCGCATAAACGCCACGCGTCAGCCGCGCACTCATGATCGCGCCCTCCGATGCGGTGTTGACGACATGACCGCCCAGCCCATGCGCCTTGATGCGCGGCAGCCCCGCGACGAGGCCATTGGCTACGCCGATGAGGTTGACACCAACACCCCAGTCCCAATCGGCATGCGTGGCTTCGTCCACCGGGCCAACGATGCCCACACCGGCATTGTTGACGAGAATTTGCAGCGGCCCGAGCTTGGCCTCAGCCTCATCCAGCGCGTGCGCATAGCCGGGCCGGTCTGTCACATCGAGCTTCAGGGCAAGGAAGCGACCCGCCCACCCTTCCTGTTCGGCGACCTTCGCGGCCTCATAAAGATGATCATCCCGCACATCGCAAATCGCGACCTTCGCGCCTTCCGCCGCAAGTGCGCGCGCGATGCCAAAGCCAATGCCGCTGCCACCGCCGGTTACAAATGCCATCGCGCCCAAAACCGATTTCATACTGCTTCCTCAAATATTATGACAATGCGCTGCACAAGCCGACCGGAGAACCGACCATGAGTGTTGACCTTTATCATGCAGAGCCGGGATCAAACAGTCTAAAGGTTTTGCAAGCCATCCATGAAAAGGGCATTTCGTTCAATAGCC
>CBIHKY010000044.1:0-26507 GCA_966205705.1 uncultured Alphaproteobacteria bacterium | reverse complement strand
GACCACGCTGATGCCAACGCCATGCAGGCCACCCGACGTCGCATAGGCCTTGTCCGAAAATTTACCGCCCGAATGGAGCGTTGTCATGATGACTTCGAGCGCGGATTTGCCACGGAATTTCGGGTGCGGATCGACCGGAATGCCGCGACCATTGTCGCTGATCGTCAGGCGATTGCCAACGCTCAACGTCACCTCGATACGGGTTGCATGGCCTGCAACCGCCTCATCCATCGCATTATCCAGAACCTCGGATGCGAGATGGTGCAGGGCGCGCTCATCCGTGCCGCCGATATACATGCCGGGTCGCCGCCGGACGGGCTCCAGCCCTTCCAGAACTTCAATTGTAGAGGCGTCATAAGCTTCTGGGATAAGCTTGCCGGAGCGGTCGAACAGGTCGTCTGACATGGCATGGCTATAGGATGAAGGGACTCCCCCTAGCAAGCACGCTCGCGCTCGATGATCACGAAATGAAGGTGTTGCAATTATGCTGCAGTTGCGTTGGTTAACTGAAATTGGGTGCTATTTTGCGGGATCCATATCTGAGAACCATTCGTATATGCCCCGCCAAGTTTAAGTGGCTGGAGGAATTTATATGAACAAGATCGTCCTTGCATCGCTGTCAACAGTGATCGCAGGCCTCATCGCTGTCCCAGCGTTCGCGCAGGATTCAGCTCCTTCTTCGGACTGGACCGGTCCTTACATCGGCGGCACGCTCGGCATGAGCTGGCAGCCAAATTATGATCGCGAAGAGCTTGAGACGCTGACGTTCGACACGAACGGCAATGGCGTTTATGGCGACCGCGTCGGTCTGGGTACAACGAACGCATTCTCGCCCGGCTTCTGCCGCGGTCGTGCGCTTGGTTCCACGCCTGGCACCTGCACGGGTGACAAGGACAAGCGCGTCGCATGGTCGGTTAACGCCGGTTATGACATGCAGTTCTGTAACATCGTCGTCGGCGGTGTCGTCGAGGGTGGCCGTTCGATGATCGGCAACTCGGTCAGCGGTTTCAGCACCACGCCTGCCAGCTATGTGATGTCACGTCGCATCGATTATGATGGTAGCGCACGTTTGCGTGCAGGTCTGGCGCTCAGCACCGGCACCCTGCTGTACGGCACCGGCGGCGTTGCTTACGCCAAGGTGAAGAACAGCTTTGCCACGAGCAACACGGCTAACACCTTCACAAGCAGCGACACGAGCTCTGACGAGTGGGGCTGGACTGCAGGCGGCGGCATAGAGCAGAAGATCACCGACAATTTCTCGATCGGTGTTCTCTATCGTTACACGAAGTTCAGCAATGTTGATGGTTACACCGTGCGCGTAAGCCAGGGTACGCCTGCATCAGCGCTCGGCCCATTCGTGGCGACGCCTGCTGGCTACACGGATATTCAGCGCACCAACGACGTGTTCGACAATCAGTCGGTCCGCGTGACGGCTAACTTCCGCTTCTAATCAGCGGTTAGTTTGGAAATGGAAAAGGGGCCTTCGCGGGCCCCTTTTTCTTGTCTGCGATATTAGCGCTATTTGAAGACGGCGCCGCTGGCGCGACAGCGGCATGAAGCAGGTTTGACCTGCGGCGAAAACGCTTTGGAGATATGACCGTCACCCCGGACTTGCTCCGGGGTCCCGCTTCCTTCTCAGACGTCAACAAGATCAGTGGGATCCCGGGTCAACAAGCCTGGGAGAACGCAGGGGAAGCGACGATGGTCATCACCGCTCGGCTAGCAAGTTCATCCAGCCGAGCGCAGGTTTTCGCCGTGCACCACGCGCGCTATTCGGCGATGGGTGTCGGCACCGAATTAGTGCCAAGCCGCATCGCCTAGACCGCTTCTCGATACGCTAACAGCTAGCGGAAGCGCGTAATTAGCGAACCCGCGGCCCACCATAAGGCAGCGGCGGCGGCGGGCGACGCGTGCCGCGCGGCAGCTGTGCCTGATAGGCGCGGCCGCAATGCTCCACACAATAAGGGAAGCCGGGGTTCACCTTCTCACCGCAAAAGTGGAAGTCCGGCTCGCCAGGGTGACCGAGCGGCCATTTGCAAATCTTCTCGTTCAGATCGAGCAGGCTCGTCTTTCCGGCAATCTCTGCGCTGGGCTTGGCGGGCACGAGGCGACGCGGCGGCGCAGGCGGGATTGGCTGCTGCATGTCGCCAGGGCCCTGCCGCAGGAATCCGCCAGGTCCAACGGACACGATACGCGGCTGAACAGGGCGTGGCGCCGGCTCTGCAGCAAGGTCCGTCTCGCCAACAGGTGCCGCAGCGACGGGCGCCGGGGCAGGCTTTGCCTCCACAGGTGCGGGTGCTGGCGCTGGCTTTGCAATCTGCGGCTTCACCTCGCGCACTTCCTCAACCGGCGCGGCTTCCACCTTGGGGGTCGGGGCCTTGCGCGCGGGTGCAGCGCCACCAGCTTTTGATGAGTCGGCGGCCGCTTTCACGGGAGAGGGGCGCGATTGCAAGCCAAGGCGATGCGCCTTGCCGATGCCTGCGTTGCGGCTCACGCCGCCCAGTTCCTCGGCAATTTGGCTTGCCGTCATGCCGCGTTCCCACATCTGCCGTAATTGCTCGATGCGTTCGTCTGTCCAGGACATGCCTATTCCTTCAAATGATAGCGGCCATATGGGCATCGAGTCGTAAAAGGTCAAATTGGCAGTGCGAAATGAGCACGTCTCGCCGCAATTCCTGTTGCACCACGCGGGCTAATCCCGGTTGCTGCTGCCCCTGCGAGGCGATAGGGGCAAGCTATGGCAGAGCATCCGCAGCAATCCCCCGTTCCAAGCCTCATCCGGCATGAGCCCGGCGTTCAGGTCATCCGCAATGTGAACTGGTCGGGCCTCAAGGCGCTTTATATGCGTGAGGTGCGCCGTTTCATGAAGGTGCAGCTGCAGACGATCTGGGCGCCCGCAGTCACGACCCTGCTGTTCCTCGTCATCTTCACCGTCGCGATGGGACGCGGCGGTTTACAGGTGATGGGCGTGCCCTTCGCCGATTTTGTCGCGCCGGGCCTCATCATCATGGGCATGGTGCAGAACAGCTTCCAGAACGCCACCTCATCGCTGCTACCAGCCAAGTTGCAGGGGACGATCGTGGATTATCTCATGCCTCCCATATCCTCAGGTGAACTGCTGCTGGCGCTGGTTGCATCGTCCGTCACACGCTCCATCTTCGTTGGTTTTGCGATCTGGGTGGCGATGCTCTTTTGGCCCGGCGTGCACGTACTGCCGCATCATATGTGGGCCGTGATCTTCTTCGGCATTGCAGGCTCTGCCATGATGGCGTTCCTCGGCATCATCACCGGCATCTGGGCCGAGAAGTTCGATCATGCGGCATCGGTCGGCAACTTCATCGTCGCGCCGCTCTCGCTCCTGTCCGGCACATTCTATTCAATGGAGCATGTCGCGCCGATTTTCCGGGCGATCAGCCACTTTAACCCGTTTTTCTACGCGATTTCAGGCTTCCGCTACGGCTTTTTGGCCGAGGCGGATTCGCAACTCGCGCTGGGTGTGGCAGTGCTGCTCGGGCTCAACCTGGCGCTTGGTTCACTCTGCTATGCAGCGTTGAGCAAAGGCTGGAAAATCAAAGCTTAGTGCCAGTGACTATCGGCAAGCTTGTAGCGACCGCCTGATTGCTGGCCAAATAGCGCCGCGATCGCGGGATGATCAATCGGTTCCCCGGTCTGATCGGGCACGAGATTCTGTTGGCTGACATACGCCACATAGCTCGCCTCGCCATTGTCAGCGAACAGATGATAGAAAGGCTGATCCCGCGGCGGGCGCAAGTCCTGCGGGATCGCCTCATACCAATCCTCGCTGTTCGCAAACACCGGGTCGATATCGAAGATCACGCCGCGAAAATCGAACAGAAGATGCCGCACCGTATCGCCAATGCCGAAATTTGCATGCGCGATTCGGGGCGCCTCATCCAGCGCACGGGGCAATGGAGCGCCGCCCTTCGCCGTGGCAGACAGGTTTTTGCGGTCTTGAGCGTGGTTCATGCCATAGGATTTAGTGCAACTTTGGCTCAGTGCAAGTTTTGCCGCAGATATGCTTGGCAATGCCCGGATCATTCGCTAATAGCCCGCGCTCAGCGTTTGTATCGTGCGGTCTGGAGACAGGCTGGTGCGGTAAGGATGCCTCTGCGGAGAGGTGGCTGAGTGGTCGAAAGCACCGCACTCGAAATGCGACGTGGGCGCAAGCTCACCGTGGGTTCGAATCCCACCCTCTCCGCCACTGGCCTCTTCACAGCGGGCCACAAAAGACCACTGTGATCAACTTTTCCTCTTGGTTACCGATGTTTAGCTGACCGGTTCGGCCTTAGCCGTCCGTGCCCGTTCACGCCCATCCCACGAATCGGAAGGGCACAAACTAGGTATCGGCGGTCGAAAACGAGGTATCTCGAGGAGACCGAACGATGCTGACCGATACAAAGGTTCGAAACGCAAAACCGCAGCCTAAACCCTATAAGCTTTTTGATGCTAACCGCCTTTTCCTGCTCGTAACCCCTGGCGGTGGCAAGCTATGCTTTGGCTTCTCACACAGGGCGAGGCTCGCAAGACGAAGCGTGTTCGGCTCTTCACGGAGTTCGTATCGCGCAGGCTTGCCGTGCACGCTTCACTCCTCGCGGGACGCTCAGGTTCGAGCGACTGACGTTTGGAATGTCGCTTTCTGCCGCGAGCCGACGTTAAACAGCGCACGCGGGAACGGCTTGAATGTCCCAACTAACGTCGTGACGATCGGGATTAATGAATGGCGGCTTTTAGAACGGTTAGTCGGTGCCTTGAATGTCCGAGATTGGGGCGCCAAGAGCCTTTAATCTCAATTATCCATACCGAAATGATCGGCCATTTGCTCGCTGGTGAAGCCATAGCTTGGCGCGTTGGGGTCGTTGAGCATGCCTTTGTTCCAGCCCTCGAACGCCGCCTTGAGCTCCGCGAACAGCACGGGTTGGCGCTGTTTGAGATTGGCGCGCTCAAGTGGGTCGGCGACGACATCGAACAGAAATTCGTTTCCAGCAATTGAGAGATATTTCATCCGCCCACGTCTCACCGCTTTCTGATCATGGTTTTTGAACCGCCAGTAGAGCGTGCGGTCGGCATGTGTCTGTCCGGAGAGGATGGCACTGACATCGATGCCGTCGCTTGTAGCGGGTCTGGCGCCTGCCGCCTGCAGGAAGGTCGGTAGCCAGTCCATCGTCATTACCGGTACGTCGCTGGTGGCGCCGGGCTTCGTCACGCCGGGCCAGCGGATGATTGCCGGGATGCGCAGGCCGCCTTCGAGCAGCTCGGTTTTCTTGCCGGTGAACGGCCAGGTGTTGGAAAAACGCTCACCGCCATTGTCGCTGGTGAAGACGACGATCGTGTCCTTGTCCATGCCCAATGCCGCGAGCTTTGCGAGCACCTTGCCCACATTCGCATCCAGAGACCGGACGATGTTCGCATAGGTTTCCATGTCACCGCCATCATGGTGCATGAGGGCAGCGGGATTGGGAGATGATGCGAGCCGCGCGGACTCTGCTTTGCCAGCCTCGTTCGGCCCTTCCCAAGGCCAGTGCGGCGCGGTGAAGTGCAGGCTCATGAAGAAGGGCTTGCCGTCCTTCTTGCGGTGATCGAGCGTAAGCATGGCGCGATCGGCCAGCAAATCGGTCAGATAGCCTGCATCTTCGATCCTGGCGTCGCCATCCCACAAATCCGGATTGCCAGCGAAGGCATGGGTATAATAGTCGACGCCGCCGCCGCGCAGACCCCAAAACTCATCATAGCCGCTCTTGAGCGGACCATATTTGGGGAGGGCGCCCAGATGCCATTTGCCGATGAGCGAGGTCGCATAGCCTTGCGCGCGCAGGAGCGAGGCAATGGTTGGCACCTCGGGCGACAGGCCCACATCCTGCTGGCTGAGCGGCTCCTGCAAGCCGATCGGCAAGCGATATTGATAGCGCCCGGTGATCAGCGCGACGCGGGAGGCGGTGCAGACCGCGCTGTTCGCATAGGCATGGGTGAGGCGCATACCCTGCTTGGCGAGCGCGTCCAGCACCGGCGTCTCATAGTCCTGCCGGCCATAGCAGGAGAGATCGGCATACCCCATATCATCGGCCATGATGAACAGGATGTTCGGCTTGCGGCCCGGCGTCTTGGCAAAGCCGGGGGCCGTCATGGCGAGCGCTGCTGTGCCCAGCGCTGCGCCGATCGCCGTGCGGCGGCTCATACCTTCAGGGCGATCGGGCGTGCTCATCTCAATACTCTCCAAAGCAATGATATTTAGTTCAGCTTACAGTCCGAATTTGACCCCGACGGTAAACCGTCTTCCGACAAGGTCGAACAAAACGCTATTAAACTGCTGCGGGCTTGCACCAAAGCTCGCATAATAGGCGGTGATCGGCGGTGATTTGTCCGTCAGGTTCGTGATCGCTCCGAATATTTCAAAGCTGCCATTGCTACCAAAAGACACTTTCTGAGACAGCCGAAGATCCAGATAGAAGGCTGAATCGACATGGTTGAGCGGCACATCGCCCAGCGTATTCTCTTGCGTGCCGGAGCCGATGTGACGTCCTTGCAGGAAGGTGGAAAAGCCGCCGTTTCCGTATGTCAGGTTTCCGGTCAGCTTGAACTTGGGGAGACCGTAAGGCGCGCCATCGGATTGCTGGATGCCGGTCTGGCCGGCTCGGTCCACCTGCACGCCGCTGCCGAGCGTTTGGCTGCTCTCGAACAGCCAGCTCGCAAAAACACGGGTGCCGATCGTCTCAGCACCGCCGCCAAGCAGTTTTAATCCGCGACTATAGCTCGCTTCCACATCAAGTCCGCGTACCCTGTTCTCGTTGACGTTGATGAAAACATCGCCAACCAGAATGGGAACGCCGTTCGCGCCCAGCGTGACCAGCGAGCACAGGTCTGCGTCGTTGTTTACAAGGCAGCCATTGAGAACGGCCTGCGGACCAAGCTGTCCGATCGCGCCTTTGATGCGAATGTCATAATAGTCCGCCGAGACCGAAAAACCCGGTATGAGTTCCGGCTGGAGCACTGCTCCCACGGTCCATGTGTCAGCCTTTTCAGGTTTGACGTTGGGATTGCCGCCGGAGAAGCGCGTGACATTGATGGCTTCAACGACGTTCGTCGTGCGGGGGTCATCCAGCACTGCCGTTCCGCCGGTCTTGTCAAAACGCTCCGACAGGTTGGCAGCGCGCACGTCCCGCGAATAGGTGCCGCGCAGACGTAGAAAGCTGCTGATCTCCGTTTCAAGCCCGGCCTTATAGGCCCAGACAGTGCCGGAGCCGGAATAGTTGGCCCAGCGGCCAGCCAGATGGAGATTTGCGGAGCGAATTGGGCCAGCATCCGCAAGCAAAGGAACCAGCGTCTCAGCAAAGGCTTCCTTGACGGCGATTGACCCAATAATGTTCGACACCTTCGAGAATTGCAGGCCGACTGTGTTGGCGCAATCTGCTGGCGAAACGCCCCGCAGCCCGGGCGCCTGTCCGTTGCAGAGCACGGGGTGACCTGCCACATGATCGGAGGAAGGGTTGGAAGGATCCTGCACCAGCTGCTTGATGGATTCCTTGCGATAGGATCCGCCGAACGCCAGGCTGATCGGCCCAGCCCATCCTTCGAACAATTGCCCATTCATCGAGAACTCGGCGACATGCTGGCGCAGGTCCGTGATGTTCACCTTTGTCGTGCCGCTCGTGTAGCTCATCGTATCGCCGCGCGCGAAACCGGTGTCGGCATAATAGACAGGCGTCGTGATGGTCTGACCGGGCTCAAAGCCCGTCACATAATCAATGGCCGCAGCCGAGGCATTTCCACGACCGAAAAGATTAAGCGGTACGCAGCCGGGGAAAGCGTTGCCGAACAATGATGTGCGGCAAACGGTGTTTCCTGTCGCAGGGTCGGTCACGGCGTCCAGAGCGGCGAACAGCCGGTCCACCCGCAGGCCATTCTGATATGCCTTACGGTTGTTGGTCCCATATTGATAATAGAGGTCGACCTGCCAGCCATTCAGCAGGCCAGTCCGGTCGATGTCCCAGGTCAGACCTCCAGCAAAGGAGTTCATCACGCTATTGTCACTCTGCCAGGAGTTCAGAGCCAGATCGTCCACGCTACCGAGGCGCCGAAGCGTGAAGGAAGCTATGTTATTGGCAGTCATGGTCTGCTGAACGGACGCAGGCAGAAACGCATTGCCGCTAAAGATCGTAGCGGTGGTCGGGGTTCCATTCAGCGATCCGCCGGGGAGATTGTAGCGGAATGTCTTGTTTTGGCCGCGCATATATTGCGCGAAGATCGTTACATTGTCGGCGATCTCATAATCGGCATAGGCATATATGCTGTTGCGCTCAGCATCCGGATAGACGGTGTACAAGTCTTCATTGACCCGGTCGCCACTGCCGCCAGCGGTAATGGATTGCCGCGCCAATGCAGTACCGGTTGCCCCTTGGGAAATGCCACTGCGTATGAAAGGCGTGATGCCCTGTCCGTTGCGCAAAAATTCCATGCCCTGCAAGGCCGTGCCGGGCGCAAGGATTATGCCGTTGAACGACGAGTTTGCGGAAACGACATCGGGATAAATGCCGCCGTTGACCGAGCCATAGCTTTTGTACCAGTCGCGTCCGCGAAAATTATGGATGCCTTCCTGCTTTGAATATTCACCTGAGATCAGGAAATGCCCCCGGTCCCCGAGCTTGACGCCATAGCTCAGCGCACCCTGATAGCTGTGATTGTCGCCGCGAGATGTGATGCCGTTCTGGATTTCAGCCTTCAGCCCCGTGAACTTCTTGTCCAGGATGAAGTTGACCACGCCAGCGACCGCGTCGCTACCATAAGCGGCAGACGCGCCACCAGTCACAGTTTCGACTGACCGGATCATGGCATCAGGAAACACGTTGATATCCACGCCACCAAAGGCGCTGGAGGAGACAACGCGATGTCCATTCAACAATGTGAGCGTACGGTTGATCCCAAGACCGCGAAGATCGAGATTACCATAGCCGCCACGCGTAAACCAGCCCGACCCGCCTTCACCGGACTTCTGGAGTGCCGCCACTGACTGGTTGCCGAAAAATTGCGGCAGCTGACTGACGCCTTCAACCAGACCGCTGGGGCCCATCGCTTCCAACTCTGTAGCGTCCACGACGGTGATGGGTGTCGGTGATTTCGTGCCATCGGTGCGCAAACGGGATCCCGTGACGACGATAGCGCTGTCGCTTTCCGCCTCTGCAACTGAACTTTGTGGCGCAGATGCCGACACAGCATCCTGCGCCATCACTGGCTCAGCCAACACGCCCAGCGCAAGCAGGCTCACACCGCCCGACAACACCGATCGCAAAGGACTGCGCGCACCTGTCTTGAATAGCCCCATCATCACTCTCCCCGTTTGTTTGAGTGCAAATTGACCGACCACTGTTTTAAAGCAACGGGTCATCAGGTAATGATCACCGATAGCTTGTAGATTATGGGTTTATTGGGAGAGTTATAATGAGGGGGCTACCCTTTACCTTGCGGCAGCTCGAAGTGTTTGCGAGCGTCTGCGAAACGCTTAGTTTCCGCCGAAGCGCCGAAAGCCTTGGCATATCGCAAGCCTCCGTAAGCAGCCAGGTCAAGGCGCTGGAGGAACAGCTCGGTATCCGCCTGCTTGAACGCCAACCCGGCAAGCAGCCGCGGCTGACTGGGAAGGGCTTCTCATTCCAGGACGACTTGCGATCTTTCGAATTGGCAGGCCGAGCCCTTGCTTCTCACCGTGCGACAGAGCCTGCTGTTGAGCGGAATGTGACTTACCGCGTCTTCATTGGGCAAGGTTTGTTCGACAATTATGTGAGGCCTAAGCTCGGGGATTTTATCGCCGCCCATCCCCATGTTCAGCTCAACTTCGTTCCACAGCTTCCAAACCAGACGGCTGTGCGCGAAGTCGAAGACGGCAAATATGACTTCGGACTTTTCCATTTTCCCGCCGGCATTGCTTTGGAAGCATCCTTTCGCATCTTGGCTCGTTTGAAGGGCGGCGTTTTTGGCCATGTGGATTTTGCCAAGGGGCGCAAGCTGCCACTTTCAGCTGATGATGTTTCAGCTTTGCCGTTCATGCTTCCACCACATGGCACAGTGCAGGAACGTAACAATTTGGCAGCGTTGAAGCGCTATGGCGTGCGCCCGCATCATGTCGTGGGGACCTCGCAATATTATGATGTGCTTGCGGCCATGCTTGAGCGCGGCGTTGCGGTCTCGACTTTCTCGGATGCGCTGATCGCACCCTCGGCGCGAGATCAGGTCGTTCTGCTCCTGCCAATGTGGGATTGGAACGTAGTATGGTTCCGCCGAGATGCTCTTAGTGATCATTGTCGGGACGAAGTTGAGGCATTCTTGCTCAGCAGCGTTTTGGACGATCCGAATTACCCGGTGATACAACGGTTCTGAAATTGCGCTTACCGCCGATCAGACCGAGTTGGCCACGCGGTGCGCCGACATCATTCGCCGCGAGGTCGGCGTCGAGATCGAGGATGATCGAATCCTGGCCTCAGCGGAGAAGACCGCCGACACGTTTGGGATCAAAGAAGCCTATCTCTGTCGCGACTGGCAGGCGGCGATCGGCGACTTTATGCTGCTGAAGGACAAGGTGGGGTCCCGCCATTTCTCGGTAATCGGGTTTGGCCAGTTCGAGGACATGGTGATCGCGGCGCAGAAGAAGAAGCGCCCGGCGGCGATGCGCTGGTTCGATCGCCTGGAACGGCTGATTCACGATCTCGACATGACGCGAAGCGACACGTTCGACACGCGTCGCGAGCAGTTGCGCAGGCTGCTTGTCTACTGCGAGACGCTAGAGACGAGCCTTGCAGAGCGGATCGCGGCAAGGTGATAGGTCAGGTCAAATGTCGACTTTTCTAGCCCCGGTGCTCTGAACCGAACGGGCAAGGGTCGGCCATATTCAGTCGTAACGCGACGCCGCTCGTACGAGCGTTGAACGTCAGCTTGACCAGAGCAGATGTTCAACCTGTGGCATGGGGAAGACGGGTTTGTCCCACAACCGGTCCATTGTGGTTCTCATTGTAGACGATGAATGTATGGCTGCTATCAGGGAGGCCATTTGCAGCATCGAACGGCGGCTTTGTTGGCGGCAGCGGTCACGCAAATGCGGTGCTCTCGTGGCAGCTGAAGGCTGCCACGAGCCCTTTCGACGCGCCCCAGAATCGCTGCTCACGCCGAAGCCCGCCATTTCAGTTTCATCGACCACGTCAGCAGCAGTGAATCCTCAGCCCATCATTGCCTACTTGGATCAACTCGATGCCCTACTGTCGACAACGACGCGGGCAGTTGGGACCGTTACTAACGCAAAGCAGAGTATGTTGATTACAGATGTTGCTGCTTACGCAACAACTGGACGGGGCGTAGCCGTTGTATTGCTGGGCGCGCTGTTTCTATAAGTTTCGGACAGAACATCCGGAGCAACCATGTCCCACTTAGCGCTTTGGTCGAGACGCCGTTTCCTGAAAGCCAGCACATTGGCGGTTCCGGTGGTGGCGGGGCTTGCCGGTGCATCAGGGTTCGCTGCCCCCCTCGCAGGAACCGCCGCCGCCGATCTGCAAAAGCGGATCGCTGGTACGGTCGTCGTTAAGGATGATGAAAATTACGAGGTGTGGCGCCAGGCGATGATCTGGCAGCGCGCCAAGGCAAGCCGTCGCCCCGATATGATCGTGCAGGTCGAGCGCATCGAGGATGTGCAGGAAGCCGTGCGTTTTGCCGCGGCTGCGGGGCTGAAGGTCACGACGCGCTGTGGTGGCCATAGCATGGCGGCCTGCTTCTTGCGCGATCAGGGCATGCTCATTGCTATCAGCCGTCTAGATGGCATCGCTGTCGATAAGACTGCGAAACGCGCGGTCGTCGGCCCCGGCGTGTTTTCGCGTGGCTTGGCAGAGCGACTGGCGAAGGATGATCTCGCCTTTCCGGGTGCGCATTGCGGCACGGTTCCGATCAGCGGCTTTCTGCTGGGTGGCGGCGTTGGCATGAACACCAATGCATGGTCGCAGGGCATGAGCGTGTTCGCGGTCAAAGCCGTGGATATCGTGGTTGCGGATGGTCGTCTGCTGCGCGCCAGCGAGAGCGAGAATGCCGATCTTTTCTGGGCGGTGCGCGGGGGTGGGCCCGGCCTTTTCGGCGTCGTTGTCCGCTTCCACCTGGAATGTTTTGACGCGCCAAAGGTCATTTGGGGCGCGACTTACACCTTCGCTTTCACGGAGCTCGATGCCGTCACGCGGGTGATGGATGAGATCGTTCCCCAGCTCGACAAGGATGTCGAGGTGCTGGTCTCGATCGCGGCCTTGCCGGGCGTTGCCGAAGATGCACCGGTCGAGCAAAGGCAGCGCATTTACCTCGATGCCAACGCCTTTGCCGTGAGCGAGGCTGAAGGGCGGCGCAAGCTGGCGCTGCTCCAGCGCGATCCGCTGATTGCCCGGGCGCTCGATAAGGTCGAGGACCGGGCTGGGAGTTTCGACCGCTATTATAGCGATAATGAGGCTGGCTTCCCACAGGGATACTGGATGGGCGACAGCATCTGGACCGACCGGCCCATGGATGCGATCGCGATCCTCAAGCGGCATATTCCAGATTGCCCCGCACCGCGTGGCACGCCGGTGCTGCTTTATATGGGCACCAATACGATGCCGGACGCCGCCTGTTCGCGGATCGGCCGCTTCTATGTCGCTTATTATCTGGAGTGGGACGAGCCCGGGCAGGAAGCGGCGAGCCGCGCCTATTGCCTGAAGGTGTTCAAGCAACTCAAGGCCGTCTCAAAAGGCAGCTACATCAATGAGATGGATCAGGAAGGGCGGCCTGAGGACATTCATGATTGCTATTCCCCCAAGGCGTGGGCGCGGCTGGCGAAGCTGCGCAAGCAGTGGGATCCCAAGGCCCTGTTCCATGGCTTTTACGGCCAGTCATGACGAAGGCCCTGATCGTCCGCACCCCTATTTTGCACCGGGAACCCGTATGAAAATGCCATCGACCAAAGCCGGTCTGCTCGCGGCCCTGTTGCTCTTTTCAGGCGTTGCCGGGGGCAAAGCGCTGACGGCGGAAAAGCCCGCAACCGATCCGGCGAGCGTGGTTCATCAATTATATGAAGCGTTCGAGCATGGTGACATGGCGGCGCTTGAGCGGCTGATCGCAAAGGATGCGACCTGGACCTATTATGGCCCTGCCAGTCAGCTGCCCTTTGGCGGCACGCGGCATGGGCCTGCGGGTGTTGCCGATTTCTTTGCCAAGGTTGAAGAGACCCTCGACAATCCCGTTGCGACCCAGTTCGACTATATCGTGACGGGCGACACCGTTGCCGTGCCCGGCACGGAAGAGAGCACCGTTCGCGCCACTGGCATCCGTTACAAGGCGAATCTGGTCCATGTCTTCAAGGTGCGGGATGGCAAGATCGTCAGCTTTGAGGAGTTTATCGATAGCGGCAAGGTGCTGCTGGCCTTTCAGGGCGACAAGAGCGTTGACGTCTCCGCGGGCGGCAAGGCGGCGGCTGGCGCTGCGCCGGGTTTGCGGCCGATTGTCGACAAGAGCGCAGGAAAGGCGATCTTCACCACCTGCGCAGGGTGCCATGGCAATACAGGCCAGGGGCTCGACTATATGTACGCGCCGAACCTGACCGGGCAGAATTCCGATTATCTGGTCCGCCAGCTTACCAATTTCCGCGAGGGTAAGCGCGGCAAGATCGACGATGCCCATGGCTTCCCGATGGTTGGCCGCGCGACGGCTATTCCCGGTGCCGATGGTGTGAAGGCGGTCGTCGCCTACATCGCTGGATTGCCGAAACACGCCGTCACGCCCGTTGCTGGCCGTGCGGTGCCTACCGCGATTGCTGACATCGTGCCGACCTGCACGACCTGCCACGGCGCCAATGGCGAGGGAAATGCCGATATGCAGGCGCCGGCGCTCAACCGCCTGGACCGGACCTATATCGCCCAGCAGCTGGTCAACTTCCGGACCGGCAAGCGCGGCTACCATGCGGATGACGCTCAGGGCGCTTTGATGGCGGCATCAATGCCTGAAACCCTGGGTGCGGATGCGATTGCGGCGCTCGCAAAACATTATGGCCGTGACTGAACGGATTTGAGGAGGGCGCGGAGCGCTCCCAACCAGACAATGAACACCAATAAAAACCGACCGCGCGTGCGCGGCACTGACGCTGGATTGAAAAGATGACGGGGACCATGACGACTTCAACGCGGATCGACTTCCTATATCTGTCCGAGGAAGACATGATCCGGGCCGGTGTGACCGACATGGCCGCCTGCGTGGACACGATGGAGGAGATGTTCGCACTCCTTTATCATGGCGATTACCGGATGGCCGGGCCGAGCAATAATTCACACGGCTCGGTCGTGGTGTTTCCAGAGGATTCGCCGTTTCCAGACATGCCAAAGCCGACCCCCGACCGCCGGTTCATGGCGATGCCAGCCTATCTTGGCGGGCGCTTCAAGACCGCAGGTATGAAATGGTATGGCTCCAACATCGCCAATCGGGAGAAAAGCCTGCCGCGCTCGATCCTGACCTTCGTGCTCAACGATGCCGACACGGGCGCCCCGCTGGCCTTCATGTCGGCCAATCTTCTCTCGGCCTATCGGACGGGCGCGGTGCCAGGCGTCGGCGCACGCCACCTTGCCCGCAAGGATTCCAAGGTTGTCGGCATTCTCGGCCCCGGCGTTATGGCGCGCACATCGCTTGCTGCATTCATGGCGGTGTGCCCGCTGATCGACACGGTCAAGGTGAAGGGGCGGGGGGCTAATAGTCTCGCGGCTTTTCAGAAATGGATCGCCGAAACCTATCCCCAGATCACGACCATCCAGATCGCCGATACGCTCGAAGAGGTCGTGCGCAACGCCGATATCGTTACCTTCTGCCAATCGGGCGCGATCGGAGACCCATCAATCTATCCGGTGGTGAAGCGCGAATGGGTGAGCCCGGGCACGTTCCTCTCCATGCCATCGCTCACCAATATCGACGAGGGCATGGAAGCGCCCGAGATCCGCAAGGTGCTCGACAATCCGGGTCTCTACGAGGCCTGGTATGAGGAAAACCCCAAGCCGGTGCATCGCAATGTGCCTGTCGTCGGCATCCGTTTTCTGGACCTGATCGACGAAGGTCGCATCACGCACGACCAGATCGAGGATCTGGGTAAGATCGTCGCAGGCGAGGCGCCCGGGCGCCGCAATGACGACGAGATCATCATCATGTCGGTGGGCGGCATGCCGGTCGAGGACGTGGCTTGGGGGACGGTGGTTTACCGCAACGCCGTCGAGAAGGGCATCGGTGTCAGCCTCAATCTTTGGGATCAGCCCGCGCTGCGATAGATCGCCGCTGCTCCCTGCAAGCTTTTTAGGAGCTCAATCATGACCGATATCGTTAAAGTCAAAACCGGCTCTCCTGCAGAGGAGCGCGGCGCTTATTCACGGTTGATCGCCGTCGATAATCTCATCTTCGTGTCCAACACGGCTGGCCGCAATCCGCGCACCAAGCTGATCCCCGAGGATCCTGCCGAGCAGACGCTGCAAGTCCTCGCCAACATCGATGCCGCGCTGGCTGCGGTTGGATCGTCGATCGACGATGTTATCGCGGCGCGCGTGTTCGTCCAGTTCCCGCAGGATATCGATGCGGTGATGGAAGCCTATGCCGGCAGGATGCGCGGGATCAATCCGACGCTGACGCTGACGAGCCCGCCACTCGGCATGCCCGAATTCAAGGTGGAGATTGAGGTGACCGCCTATCGCGGCGCTGCCAAGGCGAATGTCCAGGAAATCACGATCACCCTCTGACGGCAACGCGGACGAACAAAGGTAGATGCGGTGGCTCCAGCGATCACTCCGATAGAAACGTCTGACGACCATCCCGATGCGACGACGGTGGTGGTGATCGGCGGCGGCATCGTTGGCCTGATGGCGGCGCTGACTCTGGCTGAGCGTGGCGTTCCGGTGGTGGTGCTGGAGAAGGGCCGGGTTGCGGGCGAGCAATCATCGCGCAATCTCGGCTGGATCCGCAAGATGGGCCGCGAGGCGCATGATCTGCCGCTCGCCATGGCATCCGAACGCCTATGGGCAGCGATGCCCGAGCGGGTCGGGGCGGATGTGGGCTATCGGCAGGCTGGCATCATGTATCTATGCCGTTCCGATGCCGAGATGGCGGGACACCGTGCCTGGCTGGATGCGATCAGCGCTGCGGGGCTGGACTCCCGGCTGCTCGCGCCTGCAGACATTGACCGGCTGGTGCCCGGCGGAACCGGCGGCTGGGCAGGAGGCATCTACACGCCATCCGATGGACGCGCCGAGCCGCTGCTGGCATCCAGCGCGATCGCCACCGCCGCGATGGCTAAGGGTGCGGTCATCGTCGAGCATTGCGCTGTGCGTGGCCTCTCGATGACGGCGGGTCGGGTTAGTGGCGTGATGACCGAGCGTGGCGAAATTCGCTGCGAGCATGTCATTCTGGCGGGCGGCATGTGGTCACGGCGCTTCCTTGCCAATCTCGATGTGATGTTGCCGACGTTGCCGCTCGTGGCATCGGTAGTGCGCACCGCACCGATGGACGGGCCAAACGACATTGCCGTGGGTGCGCCGGACTTCTCCTTCCGCAAGCGGATCGATGGTGGCTATACGATTACCCAGCGGGGCGGCTTCGTCGCGCCGCTGGTGCTCGATAGCCTGCTGCTTGGCCGCCGCTACTTCCCCATGTTGCGTGCACAATGGAAGAATGTGCGGCTGTCACTAGGCCGTGACCTTGTCCACGATCTTGCGATGCCACGCCGCTGGGCGGCCGATGGGGAATCGCCCTTCGAGCGCCTGCGCACGATCGATCCGCCGGTCAATGAAGGGCTTAATGCAGAAGCGATGCGCAATCTGGCTGCGGCCTGGCCGGTGTTCCGCGATGCCGTGGTTGCCGAGAGCTGGGCCGGGATGATCGACGTGACGCCGGACTCGCTGCCGGTCATGTCACCGGTCGCCAAATTGCCGGGCCTGACGCTCGCCACGGGTTTCTCAGGCCATGGCTTTGGCACCGCGCCGGGCGCCGGACAGTTGGCTGCCGATCTTGCCATGGGCGAGGCCCCGATTGTGAACCCGGCACCTTATCGGCTGGATCGTTTCGACTGACTGGTTCAGGGCGCGGTAGGCTCTAGATGGAGCAGCCGCTGCAGCGCGGTCATCGCCTCCGCGCTGGCAGCGTCGCGGCTGATCATCACGATGCGGCTCGACTGGTCTCCGCTTGGCCAGCCATTGAGAAGGCGGGGCGGATGGAAGATGTCCTGAACGGCATCGATCACCACCGGGCGATCGCTATCGCTGAGCGCCAACAGTCCTTTGATCCGCATCAGGCGACCGCGATACTGCGTGATAACCGCATCGAGGGCTTGGGCGATCGCTGGCCATGAAAGCCGCTCGTCGAACCGCCAGGATGCCGTTTGGACCAAGCCTTGGTGATGGTGATGATCGCCTTGCGAACTGGCGCCCTGCAGCGGCGAAAGGCCATGCAGGCGGAAGGGCTCCAGTAGAGTCTCGACCACGCTGCCCTCGCCATTCGGGATCAGCAGCTTCGCATGCGGTGCGCTGGCCGATAAGAGCGTGCAGAGCTGGTCCAGCGCGTCAGGCGTCGCCAGATCGGCCTTGCTGACGAGCAGAACGTCGGCATGCGCCACTTGGCTGACCGCCTCGGGATAGGTTTCCAGCGTTCTTTCGCCGAGCACCCCATCGACCAGCGTGACAACGGCGCTCAGCACGAAGTTCTGCTGGATCCATCCGTCCGCGATGAGGCGGGTGAGGATGGGGGCCGGATCGGCAACGCCGGTGGTCTCGACGATTACCCGCGTGAAGGGCGGAATTGAGCCCTCTCGCCTGTGCAGATCAAGGTCGCGCAGGGCGACGCCGAGATCGTCATTCATCACACAGCACACGCAGCCATTGGCCAGCAATTGCGGCGGCGGCGAACCGGCGCGCATCAGGAGATCCTGATCGATGCCAATCTCGCCCACCTCGTTGACTAGAAGCGCACTGCCCGCGAAGGCAGGGTTGTCGAGCATCCGGCCGATCAGGGTGGTCTTTCCAGCCCCAAGAAAACCGGTGATCAGCATGATCGGGATGGGTGCGCCCTCAGCGGACATCGTGAATGATGCGCCCTTCGAACACGGTGGTCAGCACCCGGGTTTCGCCGATGTCATTCTCCGGAATAGAGAACAGGTCGCGATCGAGGATGATGAAGTCGGCGGACTTGGCCGAAATGCTCCTCCCGCCATGGGATGTGAGCGTAAACGCGCAAGGTGAGGCCCTGCTCCTGATCGATCTTCTGGAGCATTTCCAGCTCGGGGCGGCTTGCAGACGCCTCCTGAATGCCGGTGACGCCGAACCGGCTGGCGGTCTCCAGCGCCCAGCGCAGGGCGGCTTGATGGACGTCCGGCTCCGGGCTCGGCATCGCGTTGAACAATTGCCATGTCGCGCGCTCGACCAGTTCGCCCGTCGGCTCGTTCGAACCAACGCGCCGCACGATACGGCCACCGAAGGGATCGGGCGTATCCGCCGTGATCCCGGCAAGCTCAAGCGCCTTGGAATTGGCGAGGCCGTGATGAAGCGAATAATCGTGCAGATAGACGGGCGTGTCAGGGAATTTCTCGTCGAGATATTTCCGATCGACCTCACCGGGCGCGGAGAGGGTCGGATTGAAATCGCCCCCGATCACCCAGCCGCTGAGCCTGCCGCGCGAGCAGGCAATGCAATCGCATAGTGCGTCGCCATAATTCTGTCCAAGCGCGTCCGCGGGTAAGCGGCATTCATAGCGATGTTTCAATCCCGCCAAAAGGATGTGGCCATGCGCATCGTGAATGCCCGGCATGACCATCCGGCCCGCCAGATCCACGATGTCGCAGTCCCCGCCCGCCGCCGCCAGGATATCGGCTGAGGCGCCGATATCCGCGATCCTCCCATCCTGTACAAGGATCGCTTCCAACCATAGGCGGCTCGCATCGACAGTGTAGATGCGGCCGTTGACATAGGCGGTAGAGGCGGCGGGCTGGGTCATGACTGCTGTCCTCGTATCGGGAGATTACCAGCGATAGCGCAGAGCAGCGCCATAGGTGCGTGGCATGGCGTAGCGAACCTGGATGATGCCCAGCGACGCGAAGGAGGGGCCGCCATAAGTGGTGTTCAGCTTGTTGCCGATATTATCGACAAAGCCGCGCAACTGCCAACGGTCGTTCGCTTCGAAAGTGATCGAGGCATTATGCTTGAAATAGCCCTCCAGCTGCGTCCCGGTGTCGCCGAAGTTACCCGAGAAACGCGAGGTGCGCGCCTCGAAGTTCCAGTCGAATGCCAGGCTTCGGGCATTCGGCAGGTCCACCGTGTAGGTCGCGCCACCGCTTCCGCTCCACTTGGGGGCGAAGGCCATTGGGCGATCTGCAACGACATTGGTGCCGCTTGGCGTGATCTTCGCCACGTCCTCGATGTTGGTGTGCAGATAGGCGCCCGACACATAGAGGCGGAGCTGCGGTGTTACAGCGGCCTCGATATCCGTTTCGACGCCGTAGGCGCTGGCGTCCTGGTTGTTGATCAGGCCAGCGAGCCCGACATAGTTGAAAGCCTGGAAGTCCTGATAATCATAATAGAAGGCTGATGTGTTGATCCGCAGCTTGCGGTCGAACAGCGTCGACTTCTGGCCGATTTCGTAGGAGATCAGTGTTTCATCGCCATAGGGGATCTGGGCGAGTGAAAGGCCCGTTGGATAGAAGCCGTTGTTGAAGCCGCCAGCCTTCGTGCCACGCGAGATGCTGGCATAGATAAGGTTGTTATTGTCTGGCTTATAATCGAGCTCGATCTTGCCCGACCACAACGTCGCCTTATACTTCAAGCGGAACGGGACTGGCGTGCCGGTGCCGCCATCGCCGATCAGGAAGCAGTCGCCCACCGCGCCGCCGCCGCAGTTGCGCAAGGCAGCATTGTCAGCATCGGCAAAGGTCTTGCTGTCACGGGTGACGCGAACGCCGCCGATCGCGGTGAACGCACCGAAATCCTGCTCAAGCTGGCCGAAGATGGCGCCCGAATTGGTGCGCAAGTGCCAGTCGGCATTGAGGCTGACCGGGAAGTAAGTGCCGTTGTAAAGGCCCGTTGCCGGGTTGACGGCGGTTGGTCCATCGAGCGGGACGTTGAAGATGGCGGTGGGTTGATCCTTGCCGACAGCATGCAGGCCATAAAGACCGGCCGTCCAGCGGGTCGCGCCGCCATCATGATAGAGGCGCAGCTCCTGCGTTACCTGCTGGCCCTGATAGGGGAAGCTGGCGAAGACGATCGGATTTGGCGTGCCATCGCTGTCCTCCTGCATCTCGCGTTCATAGGATTGATAGCCGGTGATGCTGGTGAAGGTGGTGTCGCCGAACTTCTTTTCGATCCGCAGCAGGCCGGAATAGCCGGTTGAGCGCAAGAAGGCGGCATCATTGACGTTGACGACATTCTTGTTCGCGGCACCAGTGTTGCGCTCCGCATAGCCCGCAGCATCGACGATCGTGGGATCGGCGACGACAAGGCCGTTGTCATCGACGAAACCAGTCTTGCTCTCATAATAAGCGTGCGTCGTGTTGGTGCGGCCATATTCGCCCTTGAGCAGAATATCCCAGCCATCATTGCCTTCATAGCGCAGCTGCAGGCGGGCAGCGTCCGATCCGGCCTGACCACCGCGCTCGAGAGCGGGGTTCAGGGTCGTCTGGAAGCCATCGCTGTGGCGCGACGTGCCCGATACGCGCATCGAGAGCGTGTCGGTGAGCGGTGCGGTCGCGGCAGCTTCCAGCTTCAGATCGTTGAAGCGACCAAAGCTCGCCGTCACATAGCCCTCAGGCGTCTGGCTTGGCTTCTTGGTGATGTAGTTGATCAGGCCGCCCGTTGAGTTGCGACCAAAGAGCGTGCCCTGCGGCCCGCGCAATACTTCGACACGATCAAGATCGAACAGCGCGAAATCCACCGCAGGCACGGCGACGATGTAGAACTCATCGACATAGGATGTGACGGGCGCTTCATGACCTTCGCCGAAATCGTTGAGGCCGATGCCGCGAATGACGACGTTGGACGAGGTGCCGGGGCCATAAGGCGAATAGCTTTCCAGACCGACCACCTTGCCGGCGAGATCCGCACTGCTCGAGATGTTGCGGTTGGCAATCTGCTCGGGCGTCACGGCGGTGATCGCGATGCCGACCTGCTGGATGCTCTGATTGCGCTTTTGCGCGGTGACGACGATCTCTTCCAGTCCGCCAGCATTGTCACTGGCTGTGGTGGCGCTCGAAGACATGTCCGCTGTGGTCTGGGCATGGGCCTGGCTTGCCAGAGCGGCCAGCAGGATCGACGCGCCGGTGAGCAGGCTGCTCTTGATAGGATGGGCGTGTGGCATAGGTATTCCCCTTGAAATTTCGGTTGGTTCCACGCTGCATTTTGTTTTTTTAAAGTTCGCCGAAGCTGCCTGTGATCACAACGGCCCCGCTACGCGCTCTTGTTGCGCGATCCGCAACGTTGCAGAATTGTGAATTGATGCGGCCGATCCAGAGGGCGGACGACGCAGAAAGTGTCAGTCGCCAACCGGCGCAGGCTGTTCCTCATCGAGGCGATGCATTTCCCGCATGAGGGCGTTTTGCAGTGCCAGACCGGCAGGCGTCATGCGCTTTCCTGCACGGCTGACGAGATGAAGCCGGATGTCCGACAGTTCGTCACTGAGGATCGGTCGCTCGACAATTCCGGAGATGCCGGTCAGCGGCTGGCCCAGAATGCGCGGCAACATGGTGACGCCCATGCCTTGGGCAACGCTATCCAGAATGACCTGGATAGAGGGCGATTTCAGCACGATGTTGAGCGGCAGGCCGCGCTCGGTGAATACCGAGTGGATGATCTCCAGGAGGCGGGAGTTTGCTTCGGGGAGCACGAGCCGCTCGCCCGAAATCTGCACCGGCCAAACGGCCGTCTCGCGGGCCAGCGCATGCTTTTCGGACATGAAGAGCGAGAAGGGCTGTCGGCTGGTTGCAAGCAGCTTCAGCCGGACGTCCTGCTCCGTATCGAACAACAGCCCCAATTGCGCGCCATCGTTGAGCAGTAGCCGCTCGGCTTCCTCGCCATCAGCGGCCTTCATCTCGATGTTGATATCGGGAAATTTGGACGAGACCGCCGCGAACGCCTTGAGAAAGCGCACCGCCAGCAGGCCTTGTGCCACCACGATGCGAATGGTCGACGTGCGCGTGCTGCGCAACTCTGCAAGCCGTGCGAGCAATTCCTGATGCTCGATGACGCGGCGCTCATAATATTCGATCAATAACTGACCGGCCTCGGTCAGCTGGACCTTGTATGACGCCTTCTCGACCAGATCGATGCTGAGCGCGCGCTCGAGCAGCTTGATCTGCCGACTGATGGATGAGGCCGCCACGCCCAGATAATCGGCAGCGGCGCGCATTGAGCCCTGGCGCGCCGATAGAGACAGATATTGCAGCCTGTGATCCTGAACGCTGATTTCATAGCTACGGCGGCTGATCCCTGGCATTAGAGTTCCACCGCTCCCTGGAGCTTGCGGCCTTTGGAAAGCCGCCGCCGGTTGGTCCGGGGAAGTACGTCGAGCTCGCTTAGCATCAGGTCGGGCTCGGCGAAGAAGAAATCGCGAGCGACGAACCAGTCGCCATCCCGCTCTTCCCAGATCATCAGTACCCGATGGATTTCCACCGAGCCGTTGATCAGCACATTGTGATTGGTGATATTGCCAAAGGCGACCTGCCCGATGACCCTGATCGGCTCCGCCTCGATCGAGATCGAACTGCAGGTTTCGCGCGCTTGCATGAAAATCCGCGTGATCGCTTCATGACCGATCTGAGCAGGCATGTCGCGCCCTTCCATGACGGCGTCGGACAGGTAGAATTCCCGCACCATCGTTGCGATCTGGCGCGTACGAAAGTGCGTTTCGAACTGCCGACATTTTGCAACGACGCGTTCTTCGACGAGGCCTGTCTCAGTCATGTGCCGCGCCTGCGCGCAAGGACGATATCCGCATCATCCGTTCAGGCAATCCGCGACGGTGGCGGTGTCGATGAATTCCTCGAACCGTGTCATCAATCCATCCTGCACCTGATAGACATGGGTCCATTGCACCCGATAATCCCGACCGGTCGCGAGCGACATGCTGTGCTCGATGCCACGTCCATAAACCTGATCGCCGATGCCGACGAGCGACAAAGGCGTCATTTCCTTGATCTGGATGCTCTTCTCGGCGCGCGCGAAGAAGTCCTTCACGCCGGCATGGCCATGAAAAGTGCCAGCGAAAGGGATTTTGTCCTCCGGGCCATAATAGGTCCATTCGATATCCGGCGATAGCGTCGCGAAGGCCGCATCAATGTCTCCGGCGTTGAAGGCGTCGAAGAAACGGCTGACGACGTCGGCACTGTCCTGGCCATTGCTCATCTGGGCATTCACTCCTCGCGGTTGACGGATCATCGCATGATATGATGCCCGTTTCGCGGCGGCGTCAATGCCGAGGCCTTGGCCTCATGTTGCGTCCCCAGCAACATATTCGCAGCAGATCGAGATTGAGCTTGTGGTGACGAAGCGCGATGCATGGATGCAACGCGGTTGCCTTACGCGCTTCCCGTCTCGATCCGCATGCTGGAGCATCGCAATTTGAACGATCAGATCAACGCTTCGCCCGATCCCGCTGCCGACAAGCTTTCGCAGGGCGTATTGGGCAGCGTCGACATCACCTTCATGGTTCTGGCCGTTGCGGCGCCGATGGCAATCGTTGTGGCCACCATGCCGATTGCTTTCGCGCTGGGCAATGCAACCGGCGTCGCTGGCACCTATGTCTTGTCCGGCTTGGCGATCACCTTCTTCGCGATCGGCTATGTTCGCCTGCTGCCGTTCATCCGCAATGCTGGAGCGTTCTACGCGATCATTTCGCAGACGTTCGGCAGGGTGGCGGGTCTGGCGGGGTCCTATGTCGCGCTGGTCTCTTATGTGGCGCTGTGTTGCGCGACGCTGGGTGCCTTATCCTATTTCATCACCAATTTGCTGCAGTCGCTTGGCTTGGACTTCGTGCATTGGGGCGTGAGCGCGCTGGCGGTAATCGGCGTTCTGGGGCTGCTATCCTATTTCCGCATCGACTTTACGGCCAAGCTGCTGGCGATCGCTCTGGGCGCGGAGGTCATCGCCATTCTGGTGCTCGATGTGGCCATCCTTATGGCCGATGGCCTGGGGTCGCCGAGGGAGGTTTTTGAGCCATCGGTCGTGTTGGGGCCGGGGCTTGGCATCAGCGCGATCTATGCGTTCAATTCGGTGATCGGGTTTGAGGCGACGGCGATCTATCAGGAAGAGGCGCGCAACCCACAGGTCAGCATCCCGCGCGCCACTTACGCCGCGATTGCCGTGATCTGCGTATTCTATGTCTTCACTGCCTATGCCTTCATCGTCGCAAGCGCGCCGGACGTCAGATCCGCCGCCGCCAAGGATCCGGGGCAGTTCGTTTTCGGGCTGGCGCGCCGTTATCTTGGGCCGCAGGGCGAAGTCGTGCTGGAGATGCTGGTGATCAGCAGCGCATTTGCCGCAGTGCTGGGGTTGTTCAACAATAGCGCCCGCTATGTCTTCGCGCTTGCCCGCGATGGTGCGTTGCCAGCGAAGCTGGCCCGCACGCGCAGCGAGAACGGCGCGCCTTTCAATGCCGGTTTGCCAATCATCGTTGTGCTCGCCGTGGTGATCTCGCTCTTCGCGCTGGCGGGGCTCGATCCACTCCTCTCGCTCACGACCGCGCTGACCGGCTTTGGCTCGGTGGGCCTCATGGCGTTGCTGACGATCACCGCTTTCGCGATTCCTGTATTTTTGAAGAAACGCGTGGGACGCTTTGGGCTGGTGTCGATCTTCCCGTTCGCGGGTGGAGCGATGTTGCTGGTGGGGACAATCCTCTCGGTCGCCAACTATCCACTGCTGACCGGCACCGATTCCACCCTGATCAACCAGCTCCCCGCCTTGCTTGTCGTGATCGCGGCTGCGGGGATGGTACAGGCGCTCATCCTGCGTCGCCGCCATCCCGCTATCTTCGCACGCATCGGATTGAGTCAGGTCGCAAGCTAATTTCAGATATTTCAGGAGATGTTCTCATGACGACCGGCAACGATCTTTCACAGCTGACAGCCAAGGCCGCCGCCTTCATCGCTGGCAAGAAGGGCCTGTTCATCGGCGGCGAATGGCGCGCTGCGCAGGGAGATGAGACGCTGCCGGTCATCGACCCCAGCAGCGGGCGCAAGGTTGGTCGCATCGCACAGGCGAGCGCGGCCGATGTCGATGCGGCAGTCGCAGCCGCCCGGCGCGCGCTGGAAGATCCGGCATGGGCACGGATGCGGGGGCACCAGCGCGAGGAGATCATGCTGCGCCTGGCCGAGCTGATCCGGGCCGAAGCGCAGTCGCTGGCGGAGATTGAGACAGTGAACAGCGGCAAGCTGATCGCCAATACGCGCCTGTTCGATGTCGATCTCTCGGTCCATACCTTGCGCTACATGGCGGGCTGGGCGACCAAGCTCCACGGCGAGACGATGGATCTTGCCGTACCCTATCTGCCCAACATGCGCTTCAATGGCTTTACCCGGCGTTTCTCGGTGGGTGTGGTCGCTGCGATTACACCTTGGAATGTGCCGCTCTGCCAAGCGGTGTGGAAGCTGGCGCCGGTGTTGGCGACGGGCTGCACGATTGTCCTCAAACCCTCCGAACTGACGTCACTCACCGCACTCCGCCTCGCCGAATTGTGCGACGAAGCAGGCGTTCCGCCGGGTGTCGTCAATGTCATTACCGGCACGGGCGATGTGACGGGCAAGGCGCTGGTCGAGCATCCCGGCGTCGATAAGATCAATTTCACTGGCTCCACCCGCGTCGGCCAGATGATTGCGGAGCAGGCTGCCCGCAACTTCAAGCGTTATAATCTCGAGCTAGGCGGCAAGTCCCCGCTGATCATTGCCGAAGATGCCGATCTGGAGAAGGCGATTCCTGGCGCAGCCTGGGCGATCTACGGCAATTCCGGGCAGAATTGCTGTGCCGGTTCTCGTGCGCTGATTCATGAGAAGCATTTCGACAAGGTCGTTGCCGGGGTGGCGGAGATCGCGGCATCGATCCGCCTCGGACCGGGGCTGGATACGACATCCATGATGGGGCCTCTGGTCGGCATGACCCACCGCGCGCGGGTTGCGGAGCATGTTGATCGGGCGCGGAACTCCGGAGCGCAGGTCATCGGTGGTGAGATCGTTGAAGGGGAGGGGAGCTACTTCACCCCCGCGATCATTACCGGGCTGGATCATGGTCATCCAACGGTGCAGCAGGAAATCTTCGGCCCCGTGCTGTGCGCCTTCCCCTTCAAGGATGACGAGGAGGCGCTTCGTCTCGCCAATGATACGGTGTTCGGTCTTGGTGCGAGCATCTGGACCCAGGGACTGGCGACAGCCAACCGTTATTTCGAGCGGCTGAAGGCCGGAACCGTCTGGATCAACACCCACATCCTCCTCACGGCAGAAATGCCGCACGGCGGCT
>CBIHKY010000043.1:0-26854 GCA_966205705.1 uncultured Alphaproteobacteria bacterium | reverse complement strand
GGGCTGCATTATAGGCCGCATCGCCGCCGCGAATAGCCTCGATCGGATGGCTCGACAGACCAGCATCCTTGGCGCTGATGCGCCGCATCGCGACGAGCCCGTCCGGCGTGACATCGGCAACATCATTGCCGCCCGCAAGGGAGAGCTCATCAAGCCCCTCATCGCCGGAGATGACCATGGCCCGCTCGGTGCCCAACTCAGCCAGCGCCTGCGCATAAATGGGCACATAGGCGGGACGGGCGATCCCGATGAGCTGGCGTTTGACGCCTGCCGGATTGGCGAGCGGCCCCATGAGGTTGAAAATCGTGCGTCGCCCCAGCGCCTTGCGGATCGGCGCGATATGGGCGAGCGAGGGGTGATGCTTTTGCGCGAAGAGGAAGCAGATGCCGAGGTCGGCGAGGGTTCGCTCGGCGGTCTGCGCGGCGACATCGAGGTCGAGCCCCAGCGCCTCCAGCGTATCGGCTGCGCCTGCCTTGGAAGATGCCGCGCGGTTGCCATGCTTGGCGACGGGGACGTCGCAAGCCGCGACCACGAGCGCGACGGCGGTGGATACATTGAGTGTATGGTGCCCATCGCCCCCCGTGCCGCACACATCGATGGCGCCGGGGCGCCCCTGCACTGGAATGACGCGGTTGCGCATTTCCCGCGCGGCAGCAGCAATCTCGATGCCTGTTTCGCCACGATCGGACATTGCGGCGAGAAATTGCGCAATGGCTTCGCTGGGCACCGTTGCATCGAGAATGGCGGCGAAGGCCGACGAGGCCTGCTCGCGCGTAAGTGGTTTGGATGGATCGGGAAGGCTGGTCATCGCCATCCTTTGCCGTCACTCCCGCGCAAAGTCGAGCAGGATGCGCATGGGATTTATGGCGGACAAGGCAGGGCGTAGGCATCGGGGAGACATTATGTTTGGGCGCGTTCGGCGCCGTCCGACGCGCCCATCTGATTAGAAAACGCTCTAGCATGTTGACTGAGCGCCTCCGGCAGTGGCATTGGCGATGCAACGCGAAGGATATCAGCGAGCGGGCGATAACGCCTGTTGATTGGCTGGCTTTCGGGATCGCGGGTATAGCATAGTGGTAATGCACTAGCCTTCCAAGCTAGCTAGAGGGGTTCGATTCCCCTTACCCGCTCCACCGTTGACTAGCCTGACGCTCGACGAGCATCATCTGGCTGAATGGTCGATGAGCATCCTGTACACATTGACGAAACCGCTTGAAGGTTTGCTGCAGGGTGAACGGATGTTTCCTGTTACCCGCTCCAAAACTTTTTGATGATATGAGCGCAGTTTTCAGCGCATCTCCGCGCATAGGCCGCGATGCTGTCGCTGCAATCGGTCTAGCTGTGTGGCTTGGTTTCGTAAATCAGTTGGGACGGATGCTTCGCTGCGCCCTGTGCAGCGGCATTGTACCGAAGGTCTGTCGAACTCTCAGCCTAATAGCAGACAGGCTGGTAATCCATTTAGTTTGAAAGCGCGGCGCTGATGACAAACGGCCCGCCTCATATGGGCGGCTGATTCAGGCCAGCCCCGTCCCGACGCGGATGGTACAGCGCTGGTCCGCAGCTCTTGCTGCTGGCGGGAATGCTGGCCGCCATTTTCGGCACACGCACGCACAAAGCAAAACGCCCCGGTCTTCCGACCGAGGCGCTTCGTTTAGAGTTTAGAAGACGATCAGGCGAAGCTGACAGTCGTCTTGCGACGACGCATTGCAACGCCGACGAGGCCGAGGCCGCCGATCATCATTGCCCAGGTCGAAGGCTCAGGAACAGCTGCGATGCTGATACCGTCAAGCAGAACGTCCTTGGCAGGGGTACGGCCCGAAGCGAAGGTGAACTTGAGCAGATAAAGGCTGCTCGTGATCGGTGCGGTGAACGTGTAGCTGTAAGGGGTCCACACGCCGACAGGCACGCTGCTGCTTGGGGTGATGTCCAACAGGTTGAAACCAACCGACTCGCCGAGCGAGAAGTCGAACGGATTGTTGGCGCCGGAGGCCGTGCCGAACAGGGCAAAGTTCAACGTATACTTCGTGCCGCCCGTAAGCGTTACGAACTGCGACAGGCTCTGAAGCGCATTGTCGTCAACAAAGAACGCAGCATGCGTGCCAGCATAGCCAGGAACGATGTCGCCATAACCCGTGCTGTTTGCGGAGTTATTGGTGGTGACAACCGTGATGCCAAGATTAGGCGTCGTGCCGATTGAGTCAGCAACGAACCAACCATTTAGGCCGTCCTCGAAGCTACCGTTCGTCACGATCGCCGCGGACGCGCCCGTTGCTGCACCAGCCATCAAGGCTGCCAGTGCGATGCTCTTTACAAATTTCGTCATAGTCATTCTCCCACACAGTTCACCTCGTTATTAGCAGCGTTGGGCGGTTAAAATCAATTAAATAAATATTAACAATCATCTCAATTTGAGACAGGTTTGTTAGTCGCTCAAATGGCGCAATACGGGCAATCTGGTCGGTGGACCGTCACTTTGTGCGCGCAGCGCGTTCATCAACCAGCTGCAAATTGCACTCGCCTCTGCCTTCCGCTATGGGCTTGAGCTTGCCCCGGTGGCCGCGAACTTTCATCGATTCGCGTCGCCGGGGCGTTGATTTTTCTGTTCACTGACATGATGAGTAGGCACCCGATATGTCCCGTCGCCGCCAGATTTATGAGGGCAAGGCGAAGATCCTTTATGAAGGACCTGAGCCCGGCACGCTGATCCAATATTTCAAGGATGATGCGACGGCGTTCAACGCCCAGAAAAAGGGCACGATCTCGGGCAAGGGCGTGCTGAACAACCGGATTTCCGAGCATGTGTTCACGCTGCTCGGCAATATCGGCATTCCCACGCACTTCATCAAACGCCTGAATATGCGCGAGCAGCTCATCCGTCAGGTCGAGATCGTGCCGATCGAGGTGGTGATCCGCAATGTGGCGGCGGGCTCGCTCTCCACGCGGCTGGGCATTGAGGAAGGCGTGCAATTGCCGCGTACCCTCATCGAATATTATTATAAGGATGATGCGCTCGGCGATCCGCTGATCACCGAGGAGCATATCGCCTGCTTCGGTTGGGCGAGCCAGGAAGAGATGCACGATATTGCCGATATGGCGATCCGCGTGAACGACTTCATGAGCGGCTTGTTCGCGGGCATCGGCATCCGTCTGGTCGACTTCAAGCTGGAGTTTGGCCGCATCTGGGATGGCGATTTCGCGCGGATCATTCTTGCTGACGAGATCAGCCCGGATGGCTGCCGCCTGTGGGACATGGTCACGAACGAGAAGCTCGATAAGGACCGGTTCCGCCGTGACCTTGGCGGCGAAGTCGAGGCCTATCAGGAAGTCGCCCGCCGCCTTGGTCTGATGCCCGAGGGCTCGGACACAGACGTGCTGGACATGGAAAGCCACCGCAAGAAGCGCGCGACCAAGCCAACGGAGTGATCCGCGCGCGACTGCCGGGGCGGTGTCAGTGTGGCATCGCTCCGGGCAGCACCCATGTTGTGATCGCCATCCAGATTGCCATCGCGAGCATGAACAGGTCTTCCGTCAACGAGACGAAGCCCAGCGGCACCGCATTGCCGCCGCCGACGCAAGCGCATTTCAAGCTGCGCTTCTCGACATAGACCGCCTTGTAGATCGACACCGCGCCGATGCCGCCGATCAGCGCGGCGACGGGCACGCTCAGCCAAGTGGCCAGACCGCCAAGCATCAACAAGCCCGCACCAAGTTGCGCAAAGGGATAGATAGAGGCGTATGGCACCCAGCGCCGCGCCAGCAGATCATAGCCCAGGAACATGGTGGCGAAGCGATCCACATCCTGCAGCTTGAGCATGGCAAGCAGGATCATGGTGACGGAAACGAACCGCTCGATCGTCATAATGCTGGCGAGGGGTGTTTCGGTCAGCCCGTCAATGACGAACGCCAGCAGCGCGGCGACGATGAACACGACGATCACCGGCGTGTAGCTGGTCGCGTTCGGATCCTTCACATCCAGCCCGAGGAAGCGCCGCGTATCATCATGGCCGCCGATACGCTGCCCATCGATCAAGACCTGCGGCGTGGTGTTCACGCCATGCTCGGCTTTGAAGGCTTCCTGCTGTTCGCGCGTTTCGATCCAGCGGTCATCGACAGCAAGGCCATTGCTTTTGAGCAGGTGCAGAACTTTGAGGCCATAGGGGCAGATGTGACCGGGCATCACCATGCGATAAAGCACGGCCTTTTTGCCTGCTATGTCAGCAATGGGAGCCATGAGTTTCATCCTTTGGGAAAAGCATAGTGGCGCTTATAGCATCTGTACTATGGTACGGAGTCAAGCATGAGCGTCATGACGATTGCGGGTCTTGCGAAAGCGGGTGGTGTGGGCGTGGAGACGATCCGCTTTTACCAGCGTAAGGGCCTGTTGCAGACACCGGAGAAAGGCGAAGGGGTAGGGCGTTCCGGCGGCATCAGGCGCTATGGCGATGAGGATGTGCGGCGTCTGCGCTTCATCCGCACGGCGCAGGTGGCAGGCTTCACGCTCGATCAGATTGGCGAATTACTCACGCTGGATGCCGGGCAGGATCGGGCGCGAGCACGCGCTTTGGCGGCAGAGCGGATCGCGGCGCTGGATGAGAAGATCGCGGAGCTGGAAGCGGCCCGCGCCTCGCTGCGTCACCTCGCCCATGAGTGCGCCCATTCCAGGGAGGGGCCGTGCCCGATCCTAGCGTCCTTCGGGATTTAACCCGCTGGTAGGCGTAGCCGCACGAGCAGTCCGCCCAGATCTTCGCTCTCATCCAAGCTGACCGACCCGCCATAAATCTCTGCAACATCGCGCACGATGGCGAGGCCGAGCCCCGTGCCGGGCTTCCCCGTATCCAGCCGCGCACCACGATCGAAAATGCGCTCCCGGTCCGCCTCAGGAATACCGCTACCGTCATCCTCGACGAGAATATCGACCCAAGGGTCCGCCCGCTCCACAGTCACGAACACGCTGCCGCCGCCATATTTCGCGGCATTCTCGACCAGATTGCCGAGCAGCTCATCCAGATCCTGCCGCTCCACCCGCACCAGCGCATCATGCGATCCATCGCGATCCACGCGGATGCTGGGGTAAAGCCGTTCCACCGCGCGCTGCACGGCTTCGAGGCTCGGCCACACACCCGTGCGGCTCTGCGCAGCCCCGCGCCGCCCCA
Organism: uncultured Alphaproteobacteria bacterium; assembly: GCA_966205705.1. GTDB lineage: Bacteria > Pseudomonadota > Alphaproteobacteria > Sphingomonadales > Sphingomonadaceae > Sphingobium. The sequence goes on along the minus strand of CBIHKY010000043.1, from coordinate 21,701 downwards.
GCGCACGGGCGCGGGCGAGGTGATGATCGATCTGGCGCCGCATGGTCGATGTTTCATGGATGACGGTCGCCGCAAGATCGGGCGCCTGCGCGGTCGCGGCGTTCATCACGACGGTTAGCGGCGTCTTGAGTGCATGGGCAAGGTTGCCCGCATGGGTCCGCGCTTCCTCGGCCTGCTGCTCATTATGGGCAAGCAGAGCATTCAGTTCCTCAACCAAGGGTTGGACTTCGCTTGGCAATGGCTCGGTGATGCGAGATTTCTCACCCGCGCGCATGCGAGAAATTTCCCGGCGAATGCGGCGCAGCGGGCGCAGGCCGAAGAACACCTGAAGGGCCGCCAGCAAAATGAGCCCAAGGCCCAGTGCCAAAAAGCTGCGCACCAGTGGCTGGCGGAGCGTATGAATCTGCGCGTCCAGCCCCTCGCGCGCCTGCGCGACGATGAAGATCCAGCGCGTATTGCTGCCGGGCAGGATGACGGTGCGCGCAATCACGCGCAGCGGCTCTTCGGGGAATTGGTAACTATCCGTGCCATTGCCGGGCTTGGCGGTCATGGGCGGCGTCACCCGAATGGCGCGGTCCCATAGCGAGCGGGAGCGCCAATCCTCATGGCCCTGGCCGCTGATCTGGTAATAAAGTCCGCTGGCTGGCTCCAGAAAACGCTGGTCGGCAAGCGGTCGATTGAACAGCACCTCGCCTTCCGGCCCCACCTCGGCCGATGAGATCATCGCGGTCAGCACATAGGAGAGGCCGTCATCAAAATTGCGCGTGACCGTGCTCACCAGCACGCGATCCAGCGCGATGCCGCCGCCAAGCAGCAACACGCCGATCCATAGTGCCGAAATTGCAATGATGCGCCGGCTCAGCGATCCCGTGCTGCGGGTCGCAGACGAGACAGGCCCGCTATCGGCTACGTTCTGAGGTCCGGGCGAAACCGGTTCAGCCAGCGCGCTCGTCCAGGCTGTAGCCCAGCCCCCGGATGGTCGAGATCACGTCCGCGCCCAATTTCTTGCGGATGCGCGTAACGAACACCTCGATCGTGTTGGAATCCCGGTCGAAATCCTGATCGTAAATATGCTCGATCAGCTCGGTGCGGCTCACAACCTTGCCCTTATGGTGCATCAGGTAGGAGAGCAGCTTATATTCCTGCGCTGTCAGCTTCACCGGCTCGCCATTGAGCGTGACCTTGCCCGAGCGCGTATCGAGGCGCACGTCGCCCGCAATCAGCTCGCTGGAGGCATTGCCCGATGAGCGCCGGATAAGCGCACGAAGCCGCGCAATCAGCTCTTCGCTCTGGAACGGCTTGGCGAGATAATCATCCGCGCCCGCGTCCAGTCCGGCGACCTTATCCGACCAGCTATCACGCGCGGTGAGCACCAGCACAGGCACTTGCGAGCCCTCTTTGCGCCAGCGGTCCAGCACCGTCAGCCCGTCCACTTCGGGTAAGCCAAGATCCAGGATGATCGCGTCATAATTCTCTGTCGAGCCAAGAAAATGGCCATCTTCGCCATCGGTCGCCAGGTCCACAGCATATCCCGCGCCTTCCAGCGTGGATTTGAGCTGCTTGCCCAGAGTCGGTTCGTCCTCGACGATCAAAAGGCGCATAGCTCTTCCCTTTCAAATAGTTCGAAAGTGCGCGGCCGATCCGGTCGGATCAGCGCGTTCGTCCGATGATATTGCCGGTCTTGCCATCCACATCAACCCAGACGACTCTGCCGTCCTGCCGCATGAACTGCATCCGGTACACGCCATCGCGGGGGGGAGGCGCGACTCCGACATAATCGGAGTCGCTCATTTCCCGCTCAATTCTCCGCTTGATGATGGAGAATGGCATCACATCCCCATCCAGCATCGCTCGCCGGGCCTCTCGCTGCTCATCGCCACGCGAAAAGCTTTGAGCGGACGCCGGGGCGGTGCTGGCCAAAACCAGCAATCCGCCAAAAGCCAAGAGGGTTGATCGAAACATCATATGTCTGATTTAGCCATCAAGCTTTGAACAACTGCTGAATGCGTCATCTGTCCCCCGTTCAGGGTTCGAGCATATATTGAACGGTCAGTGAAATCGAGGTGGAGACTTCGCCCGGCTCGATCTTTGTCTGCGGGGCTGCGGCAGCCATGTCACGCATGGCCATGACGGGCATGGGTGGGCTGTAGCCGCCGCCTTCCGAAATGCTCACCAGCCGCACGCGTTTGAAGCCGGTGGCCTGCGCATAAAGATTGGCGCGGGTCTGCGCGGTCTGCAGCGCCTTGGTGCGCGCCTGATCGATCAGCTTGTCCGGCTCGGCGATGCCGAAGGTCGGCCCATTGATGTTGGTGGCGCCAGCCGAGACCAGCGCATCGACCAGATCGCCTGCGGTGCCGATCTTGCGAATCTTCACGGTGAGCTGATTGCTCGCCTCATAGCCCGTAAAGCGCGGGCCCTGACCTTCGGGGCGGTTGGCATAATCATATTGCGGATTGAGGTTGATGCCGCTCGTCTGGATATCCTTGCGGGCAATGCCGGCCTTCACCAGTGCACCAATCAGCTTGTCCATCTGCGTAGCGTTCTGCGCCATCGCATCTTTCGCGGTCATCGCGCGGGTCTGAACGCCGGTGTTGATTGTCGCCATATCCGGCGCGCTCTGGATCGATTCGGATACGCTCAGGCTGAGCAGCGGGCCATTGGCGGGCACCATGGGAACGGCGCCTTGCGATTGGGCGGATGCGGCCATCGGCATCATGAGTGCAGCGCTGGCTGCGAGGAGAAATGGTAACTGACGCATAAGAGCATCCTTCCTCTGTTGTTGATAAAACGCCCTTTGGGTGAGACGGGCTGAACGCATCCTGACAGCAATGGTTGCTTCTCGTTCAGCTTGGTGCGTGCTGCGACACACATGAATGCGCGCTACGCGCTTGCCCCGGCGGCCCGCATCTGTTTTAGCGCAGCCGCATGGCAGCGCCACTTCTTTCATATGAAAATCTCGGTCTGATTCAGGGCAGCGGCTGGCTGTTCAGGGGTCTCAATCTCACCATCGGCGAGCGCGACAGGCTTGCGCTCATCGGGCGCAACGGCGCGGGCAAGACGACCTTGCTCAAGCTGATCGGCGGGCAGATCGAGCCCGACGAGGGCAAGCGGGCGGTTGCGCCCGGCACGCATGTCGTGACGCTGGAGCAGGATCCGGACGTCTCCGCCTTCGCCACGCTGCATGATTTTGCGACGGGCGGCCCCAATCCAGCCGCCGTCCACGCGGTGGAATCGATTGCCGACCAGATCGGCATCAATCTGATGCGCGATGCAGCGACGGCCTCTGGCGGTGAGCGGCGTCGTGCGGCGATCTGCCGGGCGCTGGCGAGCGAGCCGGACATTTTGCTGCTCGATGAGCCGACCAACCATCTGGATATCGGCGCGATCAATTGGCTGGAGGAGTGGCTGGGCCGCTTCAATGGCGCGTTCATCACCATCAGCCATGACCGGACGTTCCTGACGCGCCTGACCCGCTCGACGCTCTGGCTGGACCGGGGCAATCTGCGGCGGCAGGAAATCGGCTTTGGCGGCTTCGAGCAGTGGATGGAAAAAGCCTATGCCGATGAGGCGCGGGCTGCCGATAAGCTGGATGCCAAGCTGAAGATCGAGGCGCATTGGCTGGAGCGCGGCGTGACCGCACGGCGCAAGCGCAACCAGGGCCGCCTTGCCAAGCTGTGGGATATGCGGGCGCAGCGTGCCTCCATGATCGGGCCGCAGGGGGACGCCAAGCTTGCCGTGGTGGCGAATGACAGCAAGACCAAGAGCGTCATTTCCGCCGAGCATGTGACCAAGAGCTTTGGCGACCGCATAGTCATCAAGGATTTTTCGCTCCGTATTCAACGCGGCGACCGCATCGGCATAGTCGGCAGCAATGGCGCGGGCAAAACGACGCTGCTGCGGCTGCTGATGGGTGAGATCGAGCCGGACAGCGGCAAGATTACGCTCGCCAAGGTGCTGGACAGCATCGTGATCGATCAGCAGCGCTCGCTGATGCAACCCGAAAAGCGCGTGCGTGATGTGCTGGCCGAGGGTGGCGACTGGATCGATGTGCGTGGCGTGCGCAAGCATGTGCATGGCTATTTGAAAGAGTTTCTCTTTGATCCTTCGCTGGCGGAGGCCAAGGTCGGCACGCTTTCCGGCGGCGAGCGCTCGCGCCTGCTGCTGGCGCGGGAATTTGCGCGCGAATCCAATCTGCTCGTGCTCGATGAGCCGACCAATGATCTCGACCTTGAGACGCTGGATCTGCTTCAGGATGTGATTGGCGATTATGCCGGCACGGTGCTGATCGTCAGCCATGATCGCGATTTTCTCGACCGCACTGTCAATGTGACGCTGGGCCTTGATGGATCGGGTAAGGTCGATGTGATTGCGGGCGGGTATGCCGATTGGGAAGCCAAGCGCAAGGCGGCCAGTGTCGCGGCCAAGCGCGCGGCTGGCCCCAAGCCCGATGGCAAGGCGCCGCAGCCCGCCAAAGCCGTCAAGCTGACCTATAAGGACCAGCGCGATTATGATCTGCTGCCCAAGCGCATCGAGGAGATCGAGGCGGAAATCGCGGGGCATGAGCAATCGCTCTCCGACCCCGCGCTTTACACCAAGAACCCCAAGCGCTTTGCGGAGCTGACCGCGGCCATCGACAAGTTGCGGACTGAGAAGGATGCCGCCGAAGAACGCTGGCTCGCGCTGGCAGAGATGGTCGAAGGCCTTGCGGGCTAGGCACGAGGGCGGTTTAAAATGACAGCCAGCCGCCCTTTGCGGGCGATCATATTGTGCAATCTGGCGCTGCTGCTGCTGGCCTGTCTCGATACGACGACCAAATATCTGACCGAATTTTTCGATCCGCCGCTGATCGTGGGGATACGCTACATCAGCAATCTGGCGCTGATGCTCTGTTTCTTCTCGCCTGCGCGCGCGCCGGAGATGGTGCGCACCCAGCGCACGGGCCTCGTGATCCTGCGCAGTTGCTGCCTTGCAGTGTCATCGCTGCTGGTGGCCTTTGCTCTGCAACGCATGCCGGTCGCGGAAACGACGGCGATCATGTTCCTGGCGCCCGCTTTCATCGTGCTGGCGGCAGGGCCATTGCTCAAGGAAGAGATTGGGCTTTGGGGCTGGTGCGCGGTGGTTCTGGGCTTTTGCGGCGTCATGCTCGTTGTGCGGCCCGGCGCTGGATTGGAGACAACCGGCGTGCTGCTGGCGCTCTGTGCCTCAACGCTCATCGCGACTTATCAGCTCATGTCACGCTCGCTGGCGGCATCCGAAAAGACATTCGCGCTGCTGTTTTATACGGCGGCGATCGGCTCGGCTGTCTATGCCTGCATCATCCCCTTCTTCCTGGCGGATCGCATGCCGACCTTATTGGAAGGCACGCTGCTGGCCTGCCTCGGCCTGTTCGGCGGGCTTGGCCATTATCTTTTCACGGCGTCGTTCCGCTACGCACCAGCCTCGTTCCTCGCGCCGGTCACATATTTCCAATTGCTCTGGGCGGGGCTGTTGGGGTGGTTGGTGTTCGATCATCGCCCGGACGGCATCACCATGATCGGCATGCTGATCGTCGCAGCATCGGGCGTGATGGTCGCGCTGAGATCGCGGAGGCCGGCAGCGGTGCCGCCAGCCTCCAGCTAATCAATCAGCGGATTGGCGAATCAGGCGCCAACCGCATGTCGAGATAATTGTCCACGCTCATCATCAGCTGATCGAGCTCATGCTCGAAGAAGTGATTGGCGTTGCGGATCTCGTCATGATGGACGGTGATGCCCTTTTGCGTGCGCAGCTTGTCGACCAGCTTCTGGACGGACTGGGCAGAGACGACCTCATCATTCACGCCCTGCACGATGATGCCGGAGGCGGGGCATGGTGCGAGGAACGAGAAATCATACATGTTGGCAGGCGGCGCGACCGAGATGAAGCCGCGCACTTCGGGGCGGCGCATCAGCAGCTGCATGGAAATCCAGGCGCCAAAGGAGAAGCCCGCAATCCATGTGGTCTGCGCTTCGGGGTGGATGCTCTGCACCCAATCGAGCGCGGAGGCGGCATCGGACAGCTCGCCAATGCCATTGTCGAACACGCCCTGCGAGCGGCCAACGCCACGGAAATTGAAGCGAAGCGTCGCGAAACCGCGCTTCACGAAGGTCTTGTACAGTGCCTGCGTGATGCGATCGTTCATCGTGCCGCCGCCTTGCGGATGCGGATGAAGGATCAGCGCGACGGGTGCGCGCGGGCGTGGCGGGGGGCTGAAGCGACCTTCGAGGCGGCCTTCTGGACCAGGAAAAATTACGTCGGGCATGGCACCTGAAACTTAAAAGAGGGGGTAAGCAACCAGCGGAGGCCGGTGCCAACAGACGGGCGCTTATATAGGGATAAGGCGAATTTTCGCAATGTTTCTGGTGGGTGGGCGCAGGGGCGCGCAAATCGCACGCAAAAGCCCTATCGGCCAAGCCACCCCAGCGCAGTCGCCGTGAGCGGATTTGCGGGGTCCAGCAGCAGCTTGGCGGTGAGGCCGACGGAGGTGATGATGAGCAGCGGTCGCGCGACGCCTGCGCCATAGCGGATCGCGATGTGCGCGCCGATTTGCCCCCCCGCCACGTTCGCCACCGCCATCGAGAAGCCCAGCACCCACAGCACATAGCCCCCGGCAATAAACACCGCAACGCCCGCAAGATTGCTGGCGAGATTGAGCAGCTTGGTATGCGCAACGGCGCGCAGCAGGCCAAAGCCGAAGACCGCGACCAAAGCGGTGGTGAAGAAGGAGCCGGTGCCGGGGCCGAAAAAGCCATCATAGCCGCCAATAACGAACCCGACTGCGAACAAGGCGATTGGCCCAGCGCGGCTATGCCTGTCCTCATCGCTCATGCGGGGCGAGAGCAGGAAATAAAGCACCATCGCGATCAGCAAGATCGGCAATAGCGCAGCAAGAAAACTGGAATCGATGCGTGTGACGAGCAGCGCGCCTACGCCCGATCCTGCAAAGGAGGCCAGCGCGGGCAGGGCAAAGCGGCGGAAATCGATATGCCCCTTGCGTGCAAAGGCAATCACGGCGCCGCATGTGCCAAAGCTGCTCTGGAGCTTGTTGGTCGCGAGTGCGGCCACTGGCGGAATACCCATCGCCAGCAAGGCCGGGATGGTGATCAGCCCGCCGCCTCCCGCCATCGCATCGATCACACCTGCAATAAATGCCGCTGCCATGAGAATGGCGATGATTTCGACCCCGATGTCCATGCCCGCTGAGTATCAGGTCCGCACTGCGCTGCAACAAGGCAGAATGAACAGGCTTCCCCCCGATGCGCGCAGCACTGTAGGGAAGGGAGATGAAGCCCCGCATCTATCTCGACCATGCTGCCACCACGCCGCTGCTGCCACAGGCGCGCGCGGCGATGCTGGTGGGGTTCGATGCCTGGGCAAATCCATCTTCGCCGCACGCCGCAGGTCGGCAGGCGCGGGCGATGCTGGAGGATTCGCGCAAGCGGATCGCGGCTGCGCTGGACTGGGATGGTGCCGTGCTGCTGACGGCAGGCGCGAGTGAAGCTATCGCGATCGCGCTGGGGCGGGCCAAAGTCGCTGGCGTGCTGGCGGGCGCCACCGAGCATGATGCCGTGCTGCGTCAGGTGCCGCCCGAGAACCGGCTGCCGGTGGACGAAAACGGCCTCGTCCTGCTGGATGAGGCAGGGCTGAGCGGCAAGCTGATTGGCATCCAGCATGTGAACAGCGAAACCGGCGTGATCCAGCCGCTCGATGACTTTGCCGCCCGCATTCACGCCGCTGGGGGACTCCTGCTCGCCGATTGCAGCCAGAGCGCGGGCAAACTCGCGCTGCCCGCCGACGCTGATTTCATCATCTTGAGCGCCCACAAGCTCGGCGGCCCCATCGGCATTGGCGCGTTGCTGGTGCGCGATCTGACCATGCTCGCCCCCAGCGGCGGGCAGGAGCAGGGCTATCGCGCCGGAACCGAGGCGATGCCCCTTGCGCTCGGCTTTGCTGCCGCGCTGGAGGCACCACGCGACTGGCTGGCCAATGTCGCACTCTGGCGCGAACGGCTGGATGCGGCAATCAAGGCGGCTGGCGGAGAGATTGTCGCTGAGCGCGCTCACCGCCTGCCAACCATCGCCAGCTACCGTATGCCGGGTCACTCCGCGCAGGCGCAGCTCATCCGCTTTGACATGGCGGGCATCGCTGTATCTGCCGGGAGCGCCTGCTCTTCAGGGAGCCTGCGCACTAGCCATGTGCTCGGTGCGATGGGGTGGGGCGATGGCGCGGCTGGCCAAGTGATCCGTGTCACAATGGGGCATAGCGGCGTGGAAGCGGACATTGACGCCTTCCTTGCGCAATGGCAGGCCGTGTTCCACGGGAACGCACAATAATGATTTACCTTGATTATCAAGCAACAACGGTGCTCGCGCCGGAGGTTTCGGCTGCGATGGTCGCGGCGATGGACCATTATGGCAACCCCAACAGCGCCCACCGCGCAGGCCGCATTGCCGCCGCCGATGTGGAGCTGGCGCGCGAGCGCATTGCCGTCGCGCTGGGCAAAGCGGGCGGACGGCTCATCTTCACCAGTGGCGCAACTGAAGCGCTCAACCTTGCGATATTGGGCACGGCGCGCACAGCGCCACCGGGACGCAAGCGCGTCATCACGCTGGCAAGCGAACATGCTGCCGTGCTGGATACGGTGCTGTCGCTGCGGCATGAAGGTTTTGAGCCGGTCATTCTCCCCGTTGATGCGGATGGCCTTGTCGATCTGGAGATTGCCGAGGCCGCGATCGATGAGCGGGCAGCTTTGCTCGCGGTCATGCAGGTCAATAATGAGATTGGCGTCATCCAGCCGCTGGACCGCTTGCTTGTGATCGCCCGCGCTGCCGGTGTGCCGACGCTTTGCGATGCCGTGCAGGGCTTTGGCCGTCTGCTCGCCCCACAGGCGGACATGATCGCGATCACTGCGCATAAGATCCACGGTCCCAAAGGTGTGGGTGCGCTATGGATGCGGGATGAGATCGAGTTGCCCCCGCTCATGCACGGTGGTGGGCAGGAGCAGGGCCTGCGATCCGGCACGCTCTCGCCCATGTTGTGCGCTGGTTTTGGGGTGGCCGCACAGATTGCGGCGGAGAGACGCCATGCCGATCTGGCGCATGTCGAGGCGCTGTGGACGCGCGCGCGGGCGCTGTTTGCGGATTGGCAGATCAATGGCTCGGTCGATGCGCGCTATCATGGCAACCTCAATATTCGCCGTGCCGGATTAGACGCTGCGCGGCTGCTTTCCGACGTGCGGGACGTGGCCTTTTCGCTTGGCTCAGCCTGCGCCAGTGGCTCGGGCCGCTCCAGCCATGTGCTCAAGGCCATCGGGCTGGGCAGGGAGGAATTGCGCAGTTCCATCCGGCTCGGTTTCGGGCGTTATACCAGCCTTTCGCAGCTTGAAGAGGCAGCAGGGTTGATAAATGAAGCCGTATCAGCGCAAAAGGCATCCGCATGACGCGCATTCGCTTCCTCCGCTCCGATGGTGAGCCAATGCTTGATTTGGATGCAGCGGCGGACGCAAACCTGCTCGATGTCGCGCAGGCGGCGGGCATGCCTCTGGAAGGCACATGCGAAGGCCAGATGGCCTGCTCCACCTGCCATGTGATCATCGACCCGGACGATTTCGCCAAGCTGCCGCGCGCAAGCGAAGATGAGGAAGACATGCTCGACCTCGCCGCCGGAACGACGCGCACGAGCAGACTCTCCTGCCAGATTCAGCTCCCGGCCGATCTTGATGCTCTGACCGTGCGCATTCCCGCGGAAAGCCGGAACATGCAGGGCGCCTGATCGCGCGTGAGCGGGGCGTTGCTCGTGACTTGCTTTTCCTGCAGACCCTCGCCATATGCCAGCGCGGAAGTCGGGCGGACGTAGTTCTCGCCAACTTGGTCAGGTCCTGACGGAAGCAGCCACAACGAATTCGCTGCGGGTCGTTCCGGCTTCCACCTTTTCCTTTCATCAACTCGACGTCATCCTCGCGAACGCGGGGATCCATGCGGCGTGTCGATGATGCGCGACGATGCGATGTTGAGCTGGATTACCGCGTTCGCGGTAATGACGGGTGGTGTGGGGCGGGGGCTGAGCCTTGCTCGCTCTGTCGCACTGGTCGCGCAACCCCATCGACGTCATCCTCGCGAACGCGGGGATCCGTTCGGCCTCTCGATGCTGCGCGACGATGCGATGTTGACGTGGATTACCGCGTTCGCGGTAATGACGGGGGGGTGGGGTGGGGGCTGAGCCTTGCTTGCTCAGTCGCGCAGGTCGCGCCACCTCCTCGACGTCATCCTCGTGAATGCGGGGATTCATTCGGCCTCTTGATGCTGCGCAATGATGCGATGTTGAGCTGGATTACCGCGCTCGCGGCAATGACCGGGTGTGGGGCGGCAGCCGAGCCTTGCTCGCTCAGTCGCGCAGGTCGCGCAACCCCCTCAACGTCATCCTCACGAATGCGGGGATCCATTGGGCCTCTCGACAATGCGCTACAATGACGTTGGGGCATCAAACGACCTCGAACAGGTTGCGCCATGACGCCCCTCCGCTTAGGCGCGAGCCTCAAGGCCGCTCGCGAGGATGCGACCATCATCGGAAGGAGCCTCCCGCCTTGCTGGCCGGATCTCGTCGCAACATCTATCTCATGCTGGTGCTGGTCATGCTGATGTGGTCGGGCAACTCGGTGGTTGCCAAGGCGATCGGCGGGCATGTGCCGCCCTTCACGCTGGCGTTCATTCGCTGGACCTGCGCAGCGCTCATCCTCCTGCCGTTCGCCTGGCGTCATATCGTTGGGGATCGCGCGGAGATTACACGGCGCTGGCTCATCATCCTGTTTCTCGGCGTCGTCGGCGTGGGCTGCTTCAACGCATTCATGTATTCCGGCCTGCGCTATACCACGGCGGCGAACAGTCTGTTGATGCAGGCGGCCATCCCGGCACTGGTGCTGTTTTTCGATTTTCTGATCTTCCGCACCATGCCGCGCGCGCTCCAGATTGTCGGCGTGATCATCGCCGCGATTGGCGTCGGCATGATCATTTTTCAGGGCGATCTTTCCGCGTTGCTCGGGATGCGCTTCAATCATGGCGATGCGCTCGTCCTGTGTGGCGTGGTGCTTTGGGCGCTTTACACGGTGCTGCTGCGCCTTCGCCCGCAGATCAATCCCATGAGCTTTCTGGCCGTGACGGTGATGATCGGGGCGCTGTTCATGGCGCCGTTCGCCGCTTTCGAGCTTCAGCATGCGCGGGTCGACCTCACGCCCGCCGTGGTGGCTGGCATCGGCTATATCGTCATTTTTCCCTCGATCTTCGCCTACGCCCTCTACAATAAGGCCGTTGCGGCCATCGGCGCGGGCGATGCGGGCCAGGTGATCAACCTCCAGCCCGTGTTCGGCGCGCTGCTTGCGGCGGTGCTGCTGAGCGAGCCCATCCATGATTATCATATGATCGGCATGGCGCTGATCGCGCTCGGCATCGGCATCCCACTCTTTACCCGGAAGCGATCCGATGCGGCGCGCAATTAACTTCCTGATCCTTTGCCGCTACAGTCCCCCGCAATGACTGATTCCCCCAATGATAACGATAGCGCTCCCGGCTTCAATCTGGGTGATCCGCCACCAAAAGCGCCTGCGCCAGCGGCAGATGCGCCGGCTTATCGCGTGCTGGCGCGCGCCTATCGTCCGCAGACCTTCGCCGAGCTGATCGGGCAGGAGGCGATGGTGCGCACGCTCGCCAACGCCATCAAGCGGGATCGGCTGCCCCACGCTTTCCTGATGACCGGCGTGCGCGGGGTCGGCAAAACCTCGACCGCGCGGCTGATCGCCAAGGCGCTCAATTGTATAGGGCCGGACGGGCAGGGTGGCCCCACCATCGACCCGTGCGGCGTGTGCGAGCCCTGCACGGCGATTGCGGAAGGTCGCCATATCGATGTGATCGAAATGGATGCCGCGAGCCACACCGGCGTCGATGATGTGCGCGAGATCATCGAGGCGGTGCGTTATGCGACCGTATCGGCGCGCTTCAAGATTTACATTATCGACGAAGTTCACATGCTGTCGCGCAATGCTTTCAATGCCTTGCTCAAGACACTTGAGGAGCCGCCCGAGCATGTGAAATTCCTGTTCGCGACGACCGAAGTGAACAAGGTGCCGATCACGGTGCTCTCCCGCTGCCAGCGGTTCGATCTGCGCCGCATTCCGGTGGAGCTGCTCGTCGAGAATTTCCGCATGATCTGCGGGAAGGAAGGCGTGGATGCCGATGATGATGCGCTGCGGCTGATCGCCACAGCGGCGGAAGGCTCCGCGCGCGATGGCCAGTCGATTCTCGATCAGGCGATTGCCCATGCCGATACGGAGAATGGCCGCACTTATGTGCGCGCTGATCAGGTGCGTGAGATGCTGGGGCTATCGGACCGTGGCGCAACTCGGCGCTTGCTCGACCAGATTCTCGATGGCGATGCGCCTGCGATGCTGGCGACGCTGGCCGAGCAGGAAGCGCTGGGCGTCGAGCCGGTCGCGACCGTCAATGCGCTGCTGGAGCTGATTCATGCGGCGACGACGGCCAAGGCTGGGCGCGGGGCGGGGCTTGATCGTCATGCCGAGGCGGAGCGTGAGTCGATCGCCGGATGGGCCGAGCAGCTTTCCTTCCCCGTGCTGCATCGGCTGTGGCAATTGCTACTCAAGGGCCATGCCGAGGTTTCATCCGCAGCGCGGCCCCATGCGGCTTGCGAGATGGCGTTGCTGCGATTGATCCACGCCGCGTCGATGCCCGATCCGCTGGAATTGGCGCGAATGATCCGCGATGGCGGCGGCGCGCCGACAGCTGAGCGCAAGGTTGAGCCGCAGGGTGCAGCTGCTCCGCCACCGCCACCGCCCGCGCCTCAGCAGGACGAGTCCCCACCTTGGGCGGAGGAAGCCCCGCCCGAGCAAGCACCGCCAGAGCAGGCACCGGTCGAGCAAAGCCGCATTCCGCGTGATTTCGCGACCATGGTCGCCACGCTCAAGCAGACGCAGGCGCTGCTCGCGATGGAGCTTTACGATTATGTCGGGCTGGTGCGCTATGAGCCGCCCCATCTCGCCTTCCGCATCCTGCAGCCGCTGAACGCTGATTTTCCGCGCAAGCTCGCGACCGCGCTCAAGGAGATGACGGGCGACTCATGGTCCGTGGAATCCACCGATGAGCCAGGCCAGCCAAGCCTGCGCGAGCAGGAGCAATTGGCGCATGAGACACGGCTTGCCGCATTAAGTGCAACGCCTGTGGTTGCCGCAACGTTAGAAGCCTTTCCAGCCGCACGGTTCATGGAGCCGGGCGAAGAGCAAAATTGGAGTGAACGCAGATGAAAGACTTGAACGACATCCTCGGCATGGCGACCCGTGTGCAGGAAGAAATGCAGAAGGCGCAGGCCGAACTCGACAATGTGGAGGTCGAGGGCGTCTCCGGTGGCGGACTGGTGCGCGTGAAGGCCAGCGCCAAGGGCCGGATCATCGGTCTGTCGGTCGATGACAGCCTGATCGTGGTGGAGGACAAGGCGATCCTTGAAGACCTCATCGTCGCCGCTTTCAACGACGCGCGTCAAAAGGCTGACGAGACCGCAAATGAGCAGATGAGCAAGATGGCGAGCGGCATGGCGCTGCCTCCCGGCTTCAAGCTGCCATTCTGAACGGTGGAGCGTTGCTTGACGGCGGCGCATTGAAAATATCCTACACGCCTCCGATATGAGGGGTCAGGCTGCTTCACGGGCTGGCGGTAATCGCGCAAGCCCCGGTAAATAGCAGACATTATGAGTTAAGGTGTCTTGGTCCAACCCGTTTGATAGGATCATGACCCCGCCAGTGCAGGATAGCCCCTCACTGGAGATTGGAGTGAAGATGGATTTGGATCTGCCCCTTCTGCCGTTGCGCGATATTGTTGTGTTCCCCCAAATGATCGTCCCCTTGTTCGTGGGTCGCGACAAGAGCGTCGTCGCGCTGGAAAAGGCGATGGCGGGTGACAAGGATATCTTCCTTGTCGCGCAGCTCGATCCATCCGAGGACGATCCGGACCGCGAAGCGCTTTACGACATGGGCGTCATCGCCAGCATCGTGCAGATGCTCAAGCTGCCAGACGGCAATGTGCGCGTGCTGGTCGAGGGCAAGCGCCGCGCTGCGCTTGTTTCGCTGCAAAGCCATGACGATCACCTCGTCGCGACGGTGACCCCGCATGACGATGCGGCTGCGGAAGGCACTGAGGTCGAGGCGATGATGCGCTCGGTCGCCGATCAGTTCGAAAATTATGCCAAGCTCAACAAGAAGCTGCCTGCCGAGACGGCCGTGCAATTGCGTGAGATCAGCGAAGCTGGTCGCCTCTCTGATTTCATTGCCGCCAATCTGGCCGTGAAGGTCGCCGACAAGCAGTCACTGCTGGTCGAGGGCGATCCGCACAAGCGGTTGGAGATGGTGTTCGCCTTCATGGAAGGCGAGCTTGGCGTCCTGCAGGTCGAGAAGAAAATCCGTGGCCGCGTGAAGCGCCAGATGGAGAAGACCCAGCGCGAATATTATCTCAACGAGCAGCTCAAGGCCATTCAGCGCGAGCTGGGCGGTGCCGAGGGCGAGGAAGGCGATGAGCTTTCTGAACTGGCCGACAAGATCAAGAAGCTGCGCCTGAGCAAGGAAGCACGCGCCAAGGCCGATACCGAGCTCAAGAAGCTGCGTTCCATGCAGCCCATGTCTGCCGAAGCGACGGTCGTGCGCAATTATCTTGATGCGTTGCTCGGGCTGCCTTGGGGCAAGAAGAGCAAGCTGAAGAAGGATCTCGTCAAGGCGCAGGCCGTGCTCGATGAGGATCATTTCGCGCTCGATAAGGTCAAGGACCGGATCATTGAATATCTCGCCGTGCAGGCGCGGTCGGACAAGCTCAAGGGGCCTATCCTGTGCCTCGTCGGCCCTCCGGGTGTCGGCAAGACCTCGCTTGGCCGCTCGATTGCCAAGGCGACGGGACGCGAGTTCGTGCGCCAGTCGCTGGGCGGCGTGCGCGATGAAGCGGAAATCCGTGGCCACCGCCGCACCTATATCGGCTCCATGCCGGGCAAGATCGCATCGAACCTCAAAAAAGCCGACGCGATGAATCCGCTGGTGCTGCTCGATGAGATCGACAAGCTCGGGCAGGACTTCCGTGGCGACCCCGCATCGGCGCTGCTTGAAGTGTTGGACCCGGAGCAGAACGGCAAGTTCCAGGATCATTATCTGGAGATCGACCTCGATCTTTCGGACGTGATGTTCGTGACCACCGCCAACAGCCTCAACCTGCCACAGGCGCTGCTCGACCGGATGGAGATCATCCGGCTTGAGGGCTATACCGAGGATGAGAAGGTCGAGATCGGCCAACGTCACCTGATCGACAAGCAGATCGAGGCGCATGGCCTCAAGGATGGCGAGTTCCGTATCGAGGAAGAGGCGCTGCGCGACCTGATCCGCTATTATACGCGGGAAGCGGGCGTGCGTACGCTGGAGCGCGAGATTGCGCGGCTGGCGCGCAAGGCGCTGCGGCGGATTCTTGAGGGCAAGGCGACGTCCATCGTCGTCACGCCGGACAATCTCGGTGAGTTTGCAGGCGTCCGCAAGTTCCGCCACGGGATGGGCGAGGAAGAGAGCCAGATCGGCGCTGTGACCGGCCTTGCCTGGACCGAAGTGGGCGGCGAATTGCTGACCATCGAGTCGGTGACGGTGCCCGGCAAGGGTCTGGTCAAGACGACCGGCAAGCTTGGCGACGTGATGAACGAATCGGTGCAGGCCGCCTTCTCCTATGTGAAGGCGCGCGCGCCTGCCTATGGCATCAAGCCGAGCATCTTCAATCGCAAGGATATCCACGTCCATCTGCCTGAGGGCGCTGTGCCCAAGGATGGCCCGAGCGCAGGCATCGGCATGGTCACGTCGATCGTCTCCACGCTCACCGGCATCACCGTCCATAAGGACGTCGCGATGACCGGCGAAGTGACGCTGCGTGGCCGGGTGCTGCCAATTGGCGGCCTCAAGGAGAAGCTGCTGGCGGCGCTGCGCGGCGGCATCAAGACTGTGCTGATCCCGCAGGAAAATGAGAAGGATCTTGTGGAGCTTCCTGCTAACATCAAGGAAGGGCTGGAAATTATTCCGGTCAGCCATGTCGATCAGGTGCTGGCGCGTGCGCTCACTGCGCCGCTCACGCCCATCGATTGGTCCGAGGAAGATGATCTGGCTGCCCAGCCGCCAGCCTCGGCCGTGCCGGAAGGTGGCGCGCCGCTACGGCATTAAGCTCTTGCAGTCCTGCATGTCCTTTATCGGCACGTGCAGGACTGATTTGCGGATGCTCAAAGAGAAGCGCCGGCATCCGATCTTGAAAAGCGAGTGAAAAAAACGCCGCTCTCGCGGGGGGTTGCGCGCAAATTTCTTTGACTCGGGCAACGAACCAAGCCTTTATGCCCGACTTCGTGGGATGATTCCTAACCCACAAGCATATTTTAGAAGGGGGTTCCTAAGGCATGAACAAGCAGGATCTTATCGGTTCGGTTGCGGATCAAGGTGGCCTCACTAAGGCAGACGCCAGCAAAGCAGTAGAAGCTGTGTTCGACGCGATCACCGACGCGCTGAAGAAGGGCGATGAAGTTCGCCTCGTCGGCTTTGGCACATTCTCCGTTTCTCAGCGTAAGGCCTCGACCGGTCGTAACCCGCGCACGGGCGAAACGATGGCGATCAAGGCATCTACGCAGCCAAAGTTCAAGGCTGGCAAGGGCCTCAAAGACGCCGTCAACTAAGGCGATGTCCTCTGGCGACTCCCGGCTTGTTCGGGAGGGGCACGGCAGAGGGTATGCGATTGTGCATGATGCGAACCTGCTCATGCGCTGGCCGAGGCCGGGTGTTTCCCGGCCTTTGTCTTGCGCGCGAAGATCGCTGGTTTGGCAGGTAGCGGCAACATAAACAGCAATCAGCTCTTCTCTAAGCTTGACGCTGGGGCAGTGAGGGCCTTATGGGCCGCCTCTCAGAGCGCCTTCAGGGCGTCGTGGCGACCGTAGCTCAGTTGGTTAGAGCGCTGGTTTGTGGTACCAGAGGTCGGGGGTTCGAGACCCCTCGGTCGCCCCATTATTTCCCGAGTTTTCAGGCAGCAGCGGATACAGGTTCAAGGTTCATTGAACCGGGCCAAGCGCATCTGCCTGCACGCAAGCGTTCCGAGCGCGCCGAAAGGACTATCGCATGTGGTCTCATCCCGATTTCGACGCGCATGAGGCGATCCATCATTTTCATGATGCGCAAAGCGGTCTGCGCGCGATCATCGCGGTGCACTCCACCCATCGCGGCCCATCGAGCGGCGGCGTTCGCTTCTGGCACTATGCAAGCGACGCGCATGCGCTGACCGATGCACTGCGCCTCTCGCGCGGCATGAGCTACAAAAACGCGATGGCTGGCCTGCCTGTGGGCGGAGGCAAGGGCGTGATCCTCTCGGACGGCTCGCCCAAGACGCGCGAACAGCTTCATGCTTTTGGTGCCGCCATCGACGCTGTGGGCGGGCGCTATGTCACGGCGGAAGATGTCGGCATGAGCGAAGCCGATATGTCCACGATCGCCGAACGCACGCGCTTCGTGTCTGGCCTGCCTGTGGCGAGCGGCCATGCGGGTGGCGATCCGGGCCCAGTGACGGCGCTCGGCGTCTATCTCGGAGTGAAAGCTGCGGTGGCGCAAGCGCTGGGTCGCGAGGATATGGCGGGCGTGCATATCGCTATTCAGGGCGTGGGCAGCGTCGGCGGGGGCCTCGCGCGCAGGCTTGCTGCAGATGGCGCGCGGCTGACCTTGGCCGATGTGAATAGCGAGCGCGCGCAGGCGCTGGCTCACGAGCTGGGCGCCGCTGTGGTGGGCAGGGACGAGATTATGAGCGTGACGGCGGATGTGTTCAGCCCCAATGCGCTGGGCGCCATCCTCGATGAATATTCCATTCCGCGCCTTGGTGCTGGAATTGTGGCCGGTGGCGCGAACAACCAGTTGGCGACGGCGGCTGATGCGGCGCTGCTACACGCGCGCGGCATCGTCTATGCGCCGGATTATGTGATCAACGCAGGCGGCATCATCAATGTCGCGTCCGAATATTTCCAGCTGGGCGATCGCGCGCATGTCGAGGCCAAGGTGCATGAAATCCCTGCACGGCTGCGCGAAATCTGGGCGCAGAGCGAGGCCGAAGGGCGGCCCGCCGCCGATGTGGCCGATGCAATGGCGCGCAAGCTGATCGGGCGGGGCTGACAGAAGCGCCGCCCGCGCCTATAGAGCCGGGCATGACCGATGCACGCGACACGGGGCTCACGCTCAATCCAAAATATGACAAGGACGGCCTGATTACAGCTGTCGCCAGCAATGTGGAGACAGGCGAGCTGCTGATGCTGGCCCACATGAATGCCGAGGCGCTTGCTGCCACCATCGAGACCAAAGTCGCGCATTTCTGGTCGCGCAGTCGGGCGCGGCTTTGGCGCAAGGGTGAGGAATCCGGGAACGAGCTGCATGTCGTAGATATGCGGATCGATTGCGATCAGGATGCGCTGTGGCTGCTCGTACAGCCCGTTGGCCCGGCGTGCCACACGGGGCGGCGCAGCTGCTTCTTCCGGCGGGTGACGGATGAGGCCGGGCTTGCGCTGGTGGATGGCGAAAGCGCATCGGAGCGGTGATTGGCTTGCCTCGCACGGGGTTGATAGGCCTCGTCGCGCTCATGCTGGTCGGCTGTGGCGATGGCGCTAGCGAGCGGGAGGACCGTGCCGAGCGGCCAAGCGCGACCGCCGATAGCCTTGATGCGCTCGCGATGGAGAGCGGCGCGCTACCCGATCAAAATGCTGAAAATCCGGTTGGACGCTATGGGCGCCGCTATGAAGGCGGCGTAGACCGGCTGTGTATCGTCCCGGAGAGTGAAGGCAGCGAGCGCTATCGCTTCGGCGCGGAAATGCGCATTGGTGGCGATGAATATTGCCGCGGCGCTGGCGAGGCGGAGATGGATGGCGATACGGTGTCGCTCCGGTTCGAGGGGATTGGCAAGGGCTGCACGATCAAGGCGCGCTATGAGGGCGATCGGCTGGTGATGCCGGGACAGCTCGACATGGCCTGCAATCTGCTCTGCTCCAGTCGAGGCAGTTTTGGTGGCACGGCCTTCCCTAGGATCGACCGTGACGCAGCGGCAGCAGCGCAAATGCGCGATGCAAACAAGGCCTTGCTTTGCCGTTGACGTAAACGTAACATGGCGCAAGCAAAAGAGGTGAAGCCATGTCGCAGCCACAGCTAAAACCACAGCCCAAAGCTAAACAGACGCCGCAGATGATCGCTGGCATCCCCCAGCCAGAGCGCGCGGGCGAAGAATTTTCCATCTCCGATTTGTGCGAGGAATTTGGCGTGACGCCGCGCGCGCTGCGCTTCTATGAGGATGAGCAACTCATCGCGCCGCGCCGTCAGGGCCTCACGCGCATTTACAGTCATCGCGATCGCGCGCGGCTTGCGTGGATTTTGCGCGGCAAGCGGGTGGGCTTCAGCCTTGCGGAAATTCGCGACATGATCGACCTGTATGATGCAGGCGATGGCCGCCGGACGCAGCGCGAATTCACCATTGCCAAATGCGCGGAGCGGATCGAAACGCTTCAGCGCCAGCGGCACGACATTGACGAAGCAATCAACGAGCTGACCGGCTTCATCACGCTGGTTGAAGAAAATTTCCGCCAAAGCGTGAGCTGACAGGCCGATTATCGGCTAACGAGCATTCGAGTTTCAGGAGAGGTTTATGCCAAGCTATAAGGCGCCCGTCGCCGACACGATGTTCATTCTCAACGAGATTGTGAGGCTGGACCGGCTGGATAATATTCCCGGCTTCGCCGCTGCATCGAGCGATGTCGTGCAGGCCGTGCTGGAAGAGGGCGGCAAATTTGCGAGCGAAGTGCTGCATCCGCTGAATGCCGTGGGCGATCAGGAAGGGTGCACCCGCAACGATGATGGCACGGTAAGCGTGCCGACGGGCTTCAAGGAGGCGTTCGACCAGTTCGTCGCGGGCGGCTGGACGACGCTGCATGCGCCCGAGGCATTTGGCGGGCAGGAGCTGCCGATGGTGCTGGCGATTGCGGTTGAGGAATATTTCACCGCCGCCAATCATGCCTTCAACATGTATCATGGCCTCACAGGGGCCGCCGTTTCCGCCATTCTCGCCACCGGGAGCGAGGAACTTCAGCAGAAATATGTGCCCAACATGGTCGCTGGCACCTGGTGCGGCACGATGAACCTGACCGAGCCGCACAGCGGCACGGACCTTGGCCTCATCAAGACGCGCGCCGAACTGCAGGCGGACGGCAGCTACACGATCAGCGGCACCAAAATTTTCATCTCGGGCGGCGAGCATGAGATGGCGGAGAATATCATCCACCTCGTGCTGGCCAAGACGCCGGGCGCGCCAGCGGGCAGCAAGGGCATCTCGCTGTTCCTCGTGCCCAAGCTGATGGTCGGCGATGATGGCGCGCTGGGTGCGCATAATGCCGTCTCCTGCGGCTCGCTTGAGCATAAGATGGGCATTCACGGCAACGCCACCTGCGTGATGAATTATGATGGCGCGACCGGCTGGATGATCGGTGAGGAGAATAAGGGCCTCGCCGCCATGTTCATCATGATGAATCAGGCGCGGCTGGGCGTCGGCGTGCAGGGTCTGGCGCAGGCCGAGCTCGCCTATCAGCAGGCTGTGCATTATGCGATGGATCGCCGTCAGGGCCGCGCTCTGACCGGACCTGCCGAGCCGGAGGCTGCCGCCGATACGCTGTTCGTCCACCCCGATGTGCGCCGCATGCTCATGGAGGGCAAAGCGATCACGGAGGGCCTGCGCGCACTCGTCATCTGGGGTGCGCTGCAGGTCGATATGGCGCATCTGGCGCCGACGCCGGAAGAGCGGCAATTGGCCGACGATCTCATCTCTCTGCTCACGCCGGTCATCAAGGGCTATGGCACGGACAAGGGCTTTGACGTGACCGTACTGGCGCAGCAGGTTTTCGGCGGACATGGCTATATCCGCGAATGGGGCGTGGAGCAGACCGTGCGCGATGCGCGGATCGCGATGATCTATGAAGGCGCCAATGGCGTGCAGGCGATGGATCTTGTCGGTCGCAAGCTGCCCAAGGATGGCGGCCGGGGCATTCAGGCGTTTTTCAAGCTGGTGGGTGAGGAAGTCGCCGCCGGCAAGGCCGTGCCGGAAACCGCCGCCGTTGCCGAGGCGCTGGAGAAAGCCAATCAGCAACTACAGGCCGCGACCATGTGGCTGATGCAAAATGCCATGACCAACCCCAATAATGCGGGCGCTGCGGCTTATGCCTATATGCACATCATGGGCATCGTGGCGGTGGGGCTGATGTGGCTCAAGATGGCGCGGGCCGCGCAGACGAGCATTGCGGCTGGGGCTGGCAATGCGGCTTATCTCAATGCCAAGCTGGTGACCGCGCGCTTCTTCGCCGAGCGGATGATGCCTGATGCGGGCGCGCTGCGTCGCAAGATTGAGGGCGGGGCTGGGACGCTGATGGAATTGCCGCCCGAGGCGTTTTTGACGGCTGCTTGAGGGGCACTTGCTAAGCCCCTCCTCTTTAGAGGAGGGGTTGGGGTGGTACTACAAGATCGATGTGGCGCGCGTCCGTGCGATGCTGCGCCTCGCCACCACCCCCCGCCCCACCACCAAATAGGAGGGGCGGTCGCGTATACACAAAACCCAGCCCACCAC
>CBIHKY010000042.1:0-27417 GCA_966205705.1 uncultured Alphaproteobacteria bacterium | reverse complement strand
TCGCCCAGTACATAGTTGAGCGGCACGATATTGTTGGCGATGGGCACGGCCCACGTCTCCGGCGCGGGCAGGAAGTCCGCCTTGCCGTTGAAGGCGAGCTCTGCGCCGCGATCGCCCACGGCGGCGATCTGACGCGCAAGCACATCAATGCCTTCCATGCCGCCGCCGGACACTGCCTGATAGGTCGCTACGATCCGCCGCTTGAGGCCTGCTGCATCATGCAACGGCTTGAGCACGGGCATGGCCGCCATGGTGGTGCAATTGGGGTTGGCGACGATGCCCTTGGGCAGATTGGCCAGCGCGTGCGGGTTCACTTCTGCCACGACCAGCGGCACATCGGGATCGCTGCGCCAAGCCGAGCTATTGTCGATCACGATGGCGCCAGCAGCGGCAACTTTGGGCGCGAGTGCCTTGCTGGTCGATCCGCCAGCCGAGAAGAACACGATGTCCAGCCCGGCGAAATCTGCGCTGGAGGCATCCTCGATGGTGATTTGCTGGCCCTTGAACTCGACCTGCGAGCCTGCCGAACGCGCAGATGCGAACAGACGCAGCGTGCCGACGGGGAAGTTACGCTCCGCCAACAGCTGGCGCATCATCGAGCCAACAAGGCCGGTGGCGCCGACCACGCCGACATTCACAAGGGCATCAGGGGAAAAACGGGCAACCATGAACTTCGTCTCCTTCAAAATGGGTGAAGGTCGCGGCGCTCAGCTTTCATGGTGGAAAGTTGGCCCCGCGCACTTCGCGGGGCGTCCTGTCCGTATGTTCGAGGCCTTCAGGCCGCGCGCATAGCGAACACCGCCCCGCATGTGCGGGTCGGTTTAATAATAATGCTCGGCTTGGCGATCATCATGGACATGGCGGGCGCCTCTAAAGAGCGGGGCAGGGCTTGTAAATGCAAAAATGCTCGTCTCCATGGGGAAGCGAGCATCTTTAAATGGTTGGAAGAGGTTCAGGCCTTAGCGGCAGCGCGTCTCACCCTGCTCGATGGACTTGCCAAGCAAGCCGCCGCCAACTGCGCCAAGCAAGGTGCCAAGCGTGCGGTCGCCACGCGTATCGATTGCGCGACCGGCCAGAGCGCCAGCACCCGCGCCGATGATCAGGCCCGTGGTGCCATCATTGCGCTTGCAGCGATAACGACCATCATTGTCGCGCCACACGCGATCATTGCGGGACATGACACGACCGTCACGATCACGGTCCCGGTCGCGATATTCCCGATGATCGCGGCGGTCATGGCGATCGTTCCGATCAGCCATCGCCGGCGTAATTGGAAGGGT
The DNA here is from genome assembly GCA_966205705.1 of uncultured Alphaproteobacteria bacterium. Lineage (GTDB taxonomy): Bacteria > Pseudomonadota > Alphaproteobacteria > Sphingomonadales > Sphingomonadaceae > Sphingobium. Next base: position 26,137 of record CBIHKY010000042.1, on the reverse strand, counting down.
GAGTGCCGTCGCAAGAGCGGCGAGAATGAGCTTCTTCATTGAAATCGTCTCCGACTTGCCTCGTATCGTGAGGCGCATCTAGAACCAGCGAAGCTTGAATAGAGTTCCCGACCGCCCTTCAGACGGGTGATGAAATGCCCTCTACTTGTGCCAAGGTGAGACGATGAATATCTGTTAAGCTAAGGAATTACCGTGCGTTTTTAGAGATGCTCTCATTCATTCGCGCAATCTGCTCAGGCGTCGTCTCTGTCTGGAAGCGCGATTTCCACTCGCTTTGCGGCATGCCATAGATGAGTTCACGGGACGCTTCCTTGCTCATTGCGCCGTCAGCTTCCGCCACCCAATCGGCCAGACAATTGCGGCAAAAGCCTGCCAAACCCATCAGATCCACATTTTGCGCATCACTGCGGTGCCGCAAATGCTGAACGAGCCGACGGAAAGCATCTGCAGCTATCTTGTCATCGAGCGTGTCTATCGTCATTGCTACCACCTTACATAGAGCGCTAAGTTTCGGTCGAACGAGGCCGCCATTCAGGCACACAGCCATTTGGGCAAAGAGCGCCATGAAACAAGAGGACGCATGAGAAAGCTCGCACCCCGTACCCGCAAAGTCCGCATATTGGCCACATTAGGGCCTTCCAGCAGCAGCGAGGAGATGATCCGCAAGCTTTTCCTGGCCGGTGTGGATGCCTTTCGCCTCAATATGAGCCATGGCGTGCATGAAGGGCATGCCGCCAACATCGCGATCATCCGCGCGCTGGAAAAGCAGTTCAGCCGCCCCACCACGATCCTTGCCGATTTGCAGGGGCCAAAGCTGCGTATCGGCACATTTGCGGCCGGCGCGGTCTTGCTGGAGAAGGGCGAGCCTTTCCGGCTGGACCGCGATCCGACGCCGGGCGATGCCACCCGCGTGACGCTGCCCCACCCGGAGATTTTCGTCGCCGCGCAGCCCGGCACGCGCCTGCTGCTGGATGATGGCAAGCTGGTGCTGCGCGTGCAGAGCGTGACCGATAATGTGATCGACACGCTGGTGGAAATCGGCGGCGCGCTTTCCGAGCGCAAAGGTGTGAATGTCCCCGATGTCGTGCTGCCAATGGCGGCGATGACTGAGAAGGATCGGCGCGATTTGTCTTTCGCGGTCGAGGCGGGCGTGGACTGGATTGCGCTGAGCTTCGTTCAGCGGCCAGACGATCTGGCCGAAGCGCGCAAGCTGATGGGCGGGCATGGGCAATTGCTCGCCAAGATCGAGAAGCCCGCCGCGCTCACCCGGCTGGATGAGATATTGGAGATGGCCGACGCGGTGATGGTCGCGCGTGGAGATCTTGGCGTCGAGCTGCCGCCTTATGCGGTGCCACCGCTGCAAAAGCAGATTGTGGAGAGCGCGCGCCGTGTGGGCAAGCCGGTGGTCGTGGCGACGCAAATGCTCGAATCCATGATCAAGGCCCCCACGCCAACGCGTGCGGAAGTCTCGGACGTTGCGACGGCGGTGTATGATGGCGCGGATGCCGTGATGCTCTCGGCGGAAACGGCGGCGGGGGACTGGCCGGAGGAAGCCGTGGCGATGATGGACAGCATCGCCAACAGCGTGGAGCATGATCCGGGCTATATCGACCGGTTGCACTTCACCAAGACCACGCCCGATCCCACGACCTCGGATGCGCTGGCCAGTGCGAGCCAGTCGATCACGCAGACTGTTTCAGCCCGCGCGATCGTGTGCTTCACTTCATCGGGCAGCACGGTGCGACGGATTGCCCGCGAGCGGCCCTCTGCGCCGATCTTGGCGCTCACCCCGCGGCTGGATACGGCGCGGCGCATGGGCTTCATGTGGGGCGTTCATGCCGTGCATACGCGCGACATTGGCAGCTTTGAGGAGATGATTGGCAAGGCCAAGCGCATGGCGCTGCGGCATGGCTTTGCAGCGCCGGGGGATAAGATCATCATTTTGGCGGGCGTTCCGTTTGGTACGCCGGGTGCGACGAACGTGCTGCATGTTGCGACGATTATTGGGGATGAATTGAAGCGCCACGCTGAGCGGTGACATTACCGCAAGAGGTCCGACATTTCCCGTCGTCATGCCGGGCTTGACTCGGGATCCCGCTTTCTTTTTGACCATGTTCAAAGGCAGCGGGACCCCGGATCAAGTCCGGGGTGACGTGAGGTGGGAGGGCGTTCGATCCCTCTCGTTTACGGTTTAACCGCATCCTTCAACCCTGCTGGCGTGGGCGGCCGGTTCGGATCATTCCCATCCCGCCATGGCACCACCCCGTGGCTCACCCGCGCCTTGATCTTCCACGCGCCATTCTCCCGCACGAACTGATCGACATAGCGACCCGCGAGCAGCGCATTGGGGCGGTTTTCCGGCGTGGCGGTGTAGAATAGATAGCGTGAGCGGGCGGTCGCTTTGTCGCCATCCACATCGATCACTTCGGTCGTCACGAGGTGGAAGCTGCTCTTGTTCACGAACCCCGGCTCAGGCTTGCCGAGATTTTTCTCCAGCATCGTCTGGATCGCTGCGGGCCCAGTCGCGCTGCCAAAACCACCGGTCCAAACGCCATCACGCGCGAAAAGCCCGGCATAGCCTGCATAATCGCGCGCATCGAGATGTTCGCCATAGCCGATGATGACGCGGCGGATTTCATCACGATCCTCCAGGACCTGCACACGCTTGGCGAGCGCAGTGTCTGCGCTGTTCTGCGCGAGCGCCGTCGCCGGCCAAGCGAGGGCCAGCATGAGAACGAGTTGAAGGCTGTGACGGGGCAGGGGCATAGCATCTCTCCTATCGATTATGGCGCAGCATGAACTGAAAGGGGGCATTGCCTTTTGACAACGCCCCCAATCCCCCAATCTCATTTGGTCAAACCGCCTCAGCTCATCAGAACTTGCGACGGACGGACACGGCCCACTGGCGCGGCAGGCCCGGCTGGGCGCTGGCGTACCAGGCGTTGGTGAACTTGTTGAGATACACCAGCTTGTCGAACAGGTTCGTCACTTCGAGCGATACGGTCCAGTCCTTGTCCAGCGTCTCATAGCTCAGGCGCGCATTGGCGAGCGTGTAATCATCCACGATGGTGATCGGCGCGCAGGCGAAGTTGCCGCAATAGCCCGATGTATAGGCCACATCGATGCGCGGGGTCAGCGTGCCCACATCGCCAAGGTCCATGCGATACTGAGCTCCGATGCTCCACTTCCACTTGCCGATGCCGGGGCGACGACCGCCGACGACAATCTCGTTCGTCACGAAGTTGACGGAGGTGAATTTGAAGTCGGTGAGGCTGAGCGACCCATCGATGGTAAAGCCTTCCATCGGACGCAGGGTGGTTTCCAGCTCGAAGCCGTTTACGCGTGCATCGCCGATATTCAGATACTGTCCGCACAGGCCGGGGACGCCGCCTTGATTTGCGGGCAGCTGGACGCCATTGGCATCGAGGCAGATGTTCGGAATGCCCTGATAATCTGTGTAATCCATGCGGAAGCCGCTGGCGTTGATGCGCAGAAGGCGATTGAACAGATCAGCCTTGAAGCCGATTTCATAGGCCTTGAGCTTCTCCGCGCCAAATGGACGGATCTGGCGGAAATCATACGGCCGCGGCGCGACGCCACCACCCTTGAAGCCGGTCGAGAATTGCGCATAGGCCATGATGTCTGGCGTGATCTTGTAGGAGAGCGCCGCGCGATAGTCGGTGAGCGTTTCCTTATAGGCGCCGATCTGGCCGGTCAGCGGGTTGTTCGGGTTGCTGAGCGGCAGATAGTCGCCGGAGCCATTCGCATTGAGGCGGTTGTAGAGATAATCCTTCTCCTCATGCGTGCGGCGGATGCCAAGCTCGAGGGTCAGCGCGTCAGTGATGTTCCAGTTGACGTTACCAAAGCCCGCATAGGTCGTCAGGCTCGCCGTATCGTCATTGATGAACGAGAAGGTCGGGCGGCTGATGACGCAGGCTGGCAGCGCGCCGCCGCATGGGAAGGTCTGATACTGGCCAAAGCCCGAGAATGGCGTGTGGATGCGGGCATTGTAGCGCGTATCCGCATCATAATAGATGCCGCCGATGGTGAACTGCACGGCATCGTTGAGGATGCTGCCGGAAACGCGCACTTCCTGGCTGAACTGGCGATGGGTGAAGTCGCTGTAAACGCCACCGATGAAGGCCACGGGCGAGTTGTCATTATCGTCCGAGCTGCGCGAGTCATAGCTGCGATAGCCAGTGATCGACTTGATCGCGAGATTGTCACTCAGCGTGTAATTGATCTCGCCGGAGATGCCCCAGCCATTCACCTGGCTTGCCGGCTCTGCAAAGACCGGGCCGTTGGGCGCGCCTGCCGTGCCGGGTCCACCAGCCGACGTCGCTGATGCAGCAGCATAAGTCACGCCGGGATCGAAGAAGTTCGCATAGGTCGAGTATGGATCGTTGAGCACCGCATTGGCGCGGCGATACTGGCCATAGGTCACGAAGCGGTTGTCATAAGGCACGCCCTGATAGGGAATGCTGTTATTCTGGCGGCCGGTCAGCTCTGCGCTGGCGAGCAGCACGGATGCGGTCGTCTCAGACGTGTCCTTGGTATAATCGCCCGAGATGTTGATCTCCAGCGGGCTGCCAACGGGCGCCAAGCGCAGCGATCCGCGCAGGGCGAACATCCGCTGATTGCCGAGCGTGCCGAGCTTGCAATTATTGCCAGAGGCGAGGCGCGGAATGGCCGATGCGCCCGGCTGCACGACACTGGTGCCGGGCTGCACGAACGGATCGGTGGGGTTGAGGCACGCATAATCATAGCGGGTGATGTAGCCATCGCGATTGCGGGTCACGCCGGTGATGCGCGCGAAGAGGGCATCGGGAACAACGGTGAAGTCCGCGCTCGCCTTGATGTCGCGGCGGTTGAGCGATCCGGCAGTGACTTCCACAAAGCCGCCCTTGCCCTCTGGCTTGCGGGAGTAGAGCTTCACTGCGCCGCCAAGCGAGTTCATGCCAGCCAGCGTGCCCTGGGGACCACGCAGCACTTCGATGCGCTCAAGGTCGGTGAGGTCGAAGGCGGATGCCGTAACCGTGCCGAAATAAATGTCATCGACATAGATGCCGACGCCCGGCTCGACCGAGGGGCTCTGATCGGACTGGCCAACGCCGCGAATGAAGGCGCGCATCGAGTTGCCCGAGCCTGCGGGGTTCTGCTGGAGAATGACGTTCGGCGCCTGCGCGGTGATGTCCGTCAGGCGGGTCTGGCTGCGCGCTTCGAGCAATTCGCCGCTGATGGCGGTGATGGCGAGCGGGATATCCTGCACATTCTGTTCGCGCATCTGCGCGGTGACGACGATTTCCTGCATCTCGTTATCGGTCGCGCTCTGCGGCGACGTGGTCTGCGCCGATACGGGCGCTGCGGCGATCAGCACGCCGGACAGCATCGTGCCGGCTGCAAGGCCCGCCTTGCTTACGCCGCGCGCAACCATGTTTTGAAAAGCGATCATCTCAGTTTCCCCTCCTGCTGGCCGTGCCAGAAACAATTATCTCAAGCTTATTTGCCGGGGCTTCTGGGCAGGATCTCTGGCCAGATAGTCGACGACATTGATACCGCTGCAACCCACGACACATGATCGATGGAAGGACGATCGCTGGCGCAATGTTTGCGCAGCTATATCGTCGCCTCACTCACCTATCTGCTAAGCTGGCCTTTACGCCCTTGTCTCAATCGAAGCGTTGACTGAGATAGCGTTTTGGATTGACGCAAAAGGAAATGGCCCGGCAGCTGCAGGGGCTGTGACAGTTGCGCATCATTATGCGGAGAGGAGCGGCGGGCCCTCGCTCAGAGGCTGGGGTTGTCGTCGCTCCATTTGATGCTCAGCTCAATGCCCTGACCGATGGGGAGCAGCACCGTCTGCAAGTCCGGCTTGGCCAGCACCGCATTGCGATAAAGGCGCACGCTGGGGCGGGCGGATGATGGGTCGATCATATTATCCGCCGCAATCACGCCCTCTTCGGAGAGTTTGGGATAAAAGGCCTCGAAGCAGGGGAGATACAGATCTTTCCAGATATCGAGCAGGACGAGATCGAACGAATCCGGATCGGCTGCGATCAGTGCGACCGCATCGCCCAGCTGGACATCCACCACATCGGCGAGGCCAGCGCGCTCAAGCTGGGTGCGGGCATGGACCTGCTTATAATCGGCAAGCTCCATCGTGATGACCTGCGCGCCGATCTTCTTGGCGGCATCGGCGAGAAACAGGGTGGAGTAGCCATAGCTGGTGCCAAGTTCGAGGATGCGCTTTGGCCGACGCCCGAGTATGAGCGCGTGAAGAAAGCCTGCTGCCTCTGGCCCTACGGAGAGCAGCACATCATCGCGATTGGCCGCGCCGCTGGCGAGCAGACCGCGCTCGGCTTCCACCCGCGCTTCATAATCGGCGAAGACGGCGCGAACGGCTGGATCATCGAATATCATGTGCTTTGCTCCTGCATGGCGCAGCGTAGATACTAGCCATCAATCAAGCAAACCCAATGCGGCGAGTTCGCTCAGGCTGTTGATGACGCGATGGGGCCTGCGCTCGTCGGGCTGAGCGGCCCAATCCTGCGCGGATGTCGTGCCGGTGGTCACGCCAATGCCCATAGCGCCGCCAGAGCGCGCCATCTCCGTTTCGACCTTGGGATCGTCGCCGACGACAACGATGTTCTCCATCGGCACGCCAAGCTTTGCCGCCACGAAATGCATGGCGTGAAGCGATGGCTTGCCGGTCAGCTCCGGTTCGGCGCCCGTCACCCGCGCAATCGCGCCGCCAATGGCGCAGCTATAGCCAAAGGCGCGTCCGCTGCGGGAGGCGAAGAAGGGCACATCGGAGGCCGAGAAGAGTGCCGCGCCGCCTAGCACCGCTTCGCACGCAGCGTGGATATCGATCATGTTGCACTCGGGATGCCAGGCGACATAGACGGCATCGGCGCTGGTCGCGCCCTCTTCGCCGGGTCTCACGATGCCGATGCCTTCGCCAGTCAGCGCGTCCGCGACGCCTTGCGTGCCGAGCACAAGGACGCGCTTGAAGCCGCGCTCGCGGAAGATATGCCCGGCGACGCTATTGGGCGTGAAGAGATTTTCATCCGGGATCGGGAGACCGAGCGCGCGCAATTTTGGACCCTGCTCGCTGGAGGGATAAGCGCTGCCATTGGTGAGCGCGAGGAAGGGTGTACCGCGCGCCTTCAGATCATTCAGCAGCTCTACCGCGCCATCGAGCAGCGTGTAGCCGCCAAGATTGCGGTCGCTCAGGATCAGCGTGCCATCAAGATCGAACATGAAGCCGCCTGCAGGGCGCAGTGCTTCGGTAAAGGGGGCGGTCATGGGAGGGTGTCCTTTTGGGCGGTTCAGGCGTCTGCGAAGCTGTCCAGCTCCAGCTTGAAGCCTGCTTTTTCGATGCTGATGCGCGTCATATCTGTGCGGCTAAGCAGCTTGCGAATGAGGTCCATCGTCGGGCGCTGATCGGGATCATAAACGCGCGGCGCGGGCCCGGCGGCCTGCATCGCATCCACCTGCCCGGCTGGCATGGTCGCGCGCAGCAGAAATTCCTCGTCGGAAAGATGTGCGCCGATGCGCTTGTGCAGATCACCCAGGTCCGCCGCGCCCGGCTCCAGCGCCAATTCCTTGGTGCGGGGGAGGGACATGATCCTGTCCAGCACATCGGGCGCGATCGGCTGGTTGGGGCGGCCGAATTTGCCGAGCGCGTAGCGGATCACCTCGTCGGGGATCATGCTGTAACGCTCGGTGCCAGTCACGTTCATCACCGCCTGCGTCATCACCATCTGCGCAAAGGGCGTCATCACGATGGGCCAGCCCAACTCCTCGCGCACGCGGCCAATCTCTTCGATCACGGCGCTTTCCAGATGCGGCACGCGATGATCGGCCAGATGGCGGCGCATCGTGCCGACCATGCCGCCGGGGAGCTGGTGCTGGAGATAGGTGGCGTCGAACGACATCGGCGCGCCTATTGGCAAGCTCTCGGCCTGCGCGAGGGCGGTGAAATAGGCGCTGACTTCGCCGAGCGCATCGTCATCGATATCGACGCTATGGCCAAGCGCGCGCAGATTGGCGACGACGCGTTCGAGCGGCGGATTGGAGGTGCCGTCGCCCAGCGCGCCGCTGGCGCCTTGCAGGGTTTCCACGCCGAGGTCGGCTGCTTCATAATAGCTTTGCTCGCCAAGGCCGATGGTGCAATGGGCGTGCAATTCCAGTGGCTTGTCGCCGATCACCGCAAGGATCGCCGGGATCAAAGTGCCTGCGCGTTTGGGCGAGAGCAGCCCGCCGGGGTCCTTGATGTAGAGCGCGTCAATATCCGGGCTGGCCGCCATTCTGCGCGCCGCCTCGGCATAATGGGCGTCATCATGGATGGGGCTGAGCGTGAAGACGAGCGCGCCGACGATATAGGCATCGCCATCTCGCTTGATGAGTCGCGCGACTTCCACATTGGCGTCGGCATCATTGTTGGGGTCGGCGAGCGCGAAGCGGCCAATGCCGTTCTTCATCAGCGTGCGGAAGGCGAGCGCCATGAAATCCGGGCTGGAAGTCTCCCAAGATATGAAGCGAAAGCCGGTGGAGAGAAATTGCAGCGGCGTGGTCGGCATGGCCTGATGCATCAGGCGGATGCGCTCCCACGGGTCCTCCTGCTTGTAGCGCACGGCCACGCCCATATGGGTGGAGGTGGTGAAATCGATGGCCTTGAAACCCACACGCTCGAGCATCGGCGCAACGCTGAGCGTGCGCGCGGTGTCCACGCCCAGCGCTGCCCACAGGCATTGATTGCCGTCCCGCAGGGATGTTTCGACAAGTTTGATGGTCGCCATTGCTCTGTTGCCTATTGCGTCGCGCGCGCCATGCGCCGTGCCAGAAAGCCCGTATCGACACCGCCCTTTGCGAAGTCAGGATCGGCCAGATTCTCTGCCTGAAAACTGATGTTGGTCGAGATGCCTTCGATCCGCGTTTCACGTAGCGCGCCAGACAAGCGCTGTATTGCGGTCGCGCGGTCCGGCCCATGCGCAATGACCTTGGCGACCATCGAGTCATAGAAGGGCGGAATTTTCGCGCCATCGACGATATGCGTATCCACGCGGATGCCCTCGCCTTGCGGCCAGTGCGCGGTGGAGACGGTTCCGGGGCTGGGCATGAAATCGCGTGACGGATCTTCCGCATTCACCCGGCATTCGATGGCAGCGCCATTGATCACAATATCGTTTTGCGAGAAGCGCAGGCCCTCCCCGTTCGCGATAGCGATCTGCTCGGCGATCAGATCGACACCCGTCACCATCTCGGTCACCGGATGCTCGACCTGAATGCGGGCGTTCATTTCCAGAAAATAGAATTGCGCGCGCGCGACATCGTAGAGAAATTCGACCGTGCCTGCGCCGCGATAATCGAGCCGCGCAGAAAATCGCACCGCCGCCTCGTGCATGGCATCGCGGATTGCGACCGGGAGGTTGGGCGCGGGCGTTTCCTCGATGAGCTTCTGGTAGCGCCGCTGCACCGAGCAATCGCGCTCGCCAAGATGGATGACGCGGCCCTCGCCATCGCCCAGCACCTGCACCTCGACATGGCGGCCCTGCGACACATAGCGCTCCAGATAGACGCGCGCATCGCCAAAGGCCGCGCCTGCTTCGGCTGAGGCCATGTCCATCGTGGCAGCGAGATCGCTCAAATTCTCGACCAGCTTCATGCCGCGCCCGCCGCCACCGCCGACAGCCTTGATGAGCAGAGGCGCGCCGATCTTCTCGGCCAACGCCTGCGCATCGGCCAGGCTCTCGATAGGGCCGCCGGGCACCACCGGCACATTTGCCGCAATCGCCTCGGTGCGGGCGCGCAATTTGTCGCCCACCGCTTCGATCTGCGCGGCAGTCGGCCCGATGAAGATCACGCCTTCTTCCTCACACAGCCGCGCAAGATCAGCCCGCTCGGAGAGGAAGCCATAGCCGGGATGAATGGCATCGCAGCTAGAGCCGAGCGCCGCCTGCACGATGGTCTCGACGCGCAAATAGCTTTCGCTTGGGCGCGAGGGGCCGATACACAGGGCACGGTCGGCCATCTGCGCGCCGAGCGATCCGCGATCCGCCTCCGAGACGGCGAGCACGGTTTCGATGCCCAGCGCCTTGGCGGTGCGGATGATGCGCACGGCGATTTCACCGCGATTGGCGATCAGGATGCGGCGTATGGTCATGGGGCTTGCCTCAGCCTGCATCGGGCCGCACGAGCATCAGCACTTCGCCATGCTCGACCAGCTCGCCATTGGTGCTGATGATCTCGACAATCTCGCCGCTCACGCCTGCCGATACGGAGTTCATCAGCTTCATTACCTCGACGATAGCGATGACCGTTTCGGTGCTCACACGGCTGCCCACCTCCACAAAAGGCGCTTCGCCGGGCTTGGGTGCGCGGTAAAAGATTCCGAGCAGGGGTGAGTTGATTTCGACCAACCCTTCTTCGCGGTTCTGGCGCACGGGGGAAGGGGGTGGCGATGCTGCCGTGGCTGGCGCGCTCGGCTTCTCAATCTTGCGGGCAGGGCGCGGCGCACCGGTGCCGCCACGTTCCAGCTCCAGCTTGAGGCCATCCACTTCCAGCGCCAGCCGGTCGAAGGTCGATCCTTCGAGCAGGGTCATGATCTCCTGCACATCCTTGGCTGTCAGGCTCATCTTAGCGTCGTCCCCCAAAGATATTCATCACATGCGCCAGCGGATTGTCCGTGTTGGTCGAGACAGGCGCGATCGCCTTCACGGACCACACCGTTTCCGGCCTGCTTTGCAGCAGCAGCAGCTTGCCGCTTTTGTCGAAGGCCCACTCGATGTCCTGCGCCCGGCCATAATGTTTCTCGATTTTGCGCCCGACAGTGCGCAGCGCCTGCAGCTCTTCGTCGGAGAGGCAGGCGGTGTTGCGCATCTTGTCGTCCAGCGCTTCATCCACAATCCCGCCGCCCGGCGCTGGCACCTGACGGATATGCTTGTCCGATATATCGCGCACGCTGATCTCGCCGGTGATCTTGCCCATCACCCAGCGATCCGGCGTCACTTCACCCGAAACAACCGCGCTGCCAAGGCCCCATGCCCCCTCGATGGTGATGACGGACTTGTCGCCCGTGGTCGGGCTGCGCGTGAACATCACGCCTGCCGTGCGGGCATCGACCATCGTCTGGATGACGACGGCCATCGCCACGCCGTCTTCGGGCAGGCCATGCTTGCGGCGATAAGTCATCGACTCGACCGAGTAGAGGCTGCCCCAGCATTCGCGCACGCGGTTGACGGCATCGGCAGCGTCCAGCACCCACAGGAATGTGTCCTGCAGCCCCGCAAAGCTCGCATCCTCGGCATCCTCCGTGGTGGCCGATGAGCGCACCGCCACCGTGAGCGAGGGATTGCCCTGCGCGAGCCGGGCATGTGCCTCCAATATCGCCTGCTCCACGTTCGGCGGCAAAGGCTCGCGCTCGATGCGTGCCCGCAGCATCTTGGAGATTTGCGTCACCGCATCCAGATCATCCGGGTCCAGCGCCGTCACCAGCGCCCGCACCGGCGATGCCTGCTCCAGCGCTTCGAGGAAGGTCTCGAAGGCCGAGGTTGTCACCACAAAGCCCGCCGGCACATCGATCCCGGCATGGGTCAGTTCGCCAAGGCTCGCGCCCTTGCCGCCCACGGTCGGGCGATCAGTGATCCGCAGATCGGCGAACCAGCCAATTGCTGCATGTGTCGTCACGTGGCTCGCCTCCTCAAGCATCTTGAAGCACAGGCTCGTCTTCAAGGATGGTCACGGTGCCGCGACCCCCATCCACGCGGATACGCTGCCCATCCTTGATCCTCTGCGTGGCCGAGCCGGTGCCGACGACCGCAGGCAGGCCATATTCGCGCGCCACGATGGCCATATGGCTCATCGACCCGCCAATGTCGGACACGGCTGCGGAGATTTTCTGGAAGATCGGCGCCCAGGTGGGGTTCGTCACCTGACAGACGAGGATATCGCCCTGCTGCAAGCGGCTGATCTCATCGACTGACTTCACCACACGGGCAATGCCCTCGACCACGCCGTTGGAAGCGGCAAAGCCCTTCAGCTCCTTGCTGTCGCCATCATCGTCCGAGAGCCAGCGGTCGAGGCTCTCGCGCGTGATTCCCCAGAGCATGACGATGGCCGGATCGTCGATCACGTCTGGCACCACGCCCAGCGCGGGCGGCACGACATTGTCTGCCCATAGCTTGATCGCCGCCTTGCGCTCGGCAACCTTGGCTGGCCAGTAGCTCGGGCCGATTGGCTCCGATCCGCTGGACCAGACCAGCATCAGATCGATGATCGCGCTTTCCACCTCATAATGGGTCAGGTGGAAGATATCGGCTGGCTCGGGAAAGAAGCCATGCGCGCTCAGCAGCTCACCAAATTCGCGGATCTTGTTGAAGAACAGGTTGGTATACCAATGCTCGCAATAGAATTTATGCCCTTCCACATAAGGGAAGACGCGGTGGGCGAGCGTGATGAGTTGGTCGTATATCGCCCGGTCCTCATCGGTATCCAGCAATTCGCGATAATCGATGACGAGCTGCTCGCGTTCCTCGATCAGCTGCGCCGTCGGCCGCTCGATTGAGGTGCCGGATTTCACCTTGTCGATATAGCCCGGCAGCGCCGCGAAGGGCATGGAGAGGTCATCATTCCAGCTGCGGTGATAATGGTAAAAGCCATCGCCGACATTCACGTTGAACCAGGGGTTGCGGCTCGTCTCTAGCTCATCCAGCCATGCCTTGCCCTTGCCGCCAAGCTGATCGAGCGAGGCGAGGACATCATCGATGACCATGCCATCATAGAATTTATCGTCCACGCCCAGCTCCACGGCCTTGCGGGCGAGGCGCTTGATCTCTTCATCAGGGCGGAAAATCTCCGCTTCCATGCCTGCGACCATCCGGCTGATCGCCTGATCGCTAATCTCCGGGAAGGCCTTTTTGCAGAAGTCGAAAAAGGTGAGGTAAGCGCCATAGCCGAGCAGCAGAAACTCGAAATGATGGTGCCACATGCGGAAATAGCCCTCGAGCGTCTTCCGATAGGTATCGATCAGCGCATGATTGGCCGCGATACCCTTGCCGGTGAGCGTCGTTTCAATTGGCTCAAGATCAAGCAGCGTCGGCTTGGGGAGCGCCTGCGCATCCGCGATCAGCGCCTTCATCTTATCCTTCCACTTGTCGTACAGCTCTTCCCAATGCTCGTAATAATAGAAGGCGCGCTGCTGGAATTCCTTCGCGCGTTCCTCGATCTCAGCAGGGTCCGTCACCGCAACGCCGCCAATGAACACGCGGCCATTGATGACGCGATGATCGATGCCCTTGGTGGTGGGCAGCACATGCACGCGCGTGTTGAAGGCCCCCAGCGCGCAATAGGCGCCTTCCGCTGTGATCATGTCAAAATGATGCATCGGCTCGGGGAAGTGCATGGAGTTGTAGAACCAGAAGCGATCATCATCGCCCGGCTGGAACTGGGTGTAATAAGGATGGGCAGCTTGTGCAGCCTCGGTGCCCGGCACCACAGCGATGGAACTCGGCAGGGGGAAGGCCTTCATAGGGTCGCTCATGACAATCCTCTCATCCATGTCCGCGCCGCGTCGTTTTTTGACGTCTGCGATCGTTGATGAACTTAACCAAAGGCGCAGCAACACCAAAGGATTCCCGCGCAGGGCCATCAGGACAAAAGCGCAGGCGCAATTGTCCTGTCGCAGGCTTGGGGCTTAACGGCTGGGCGTTCCGCGCCACATGCTTGGCGTCACGCCAAAGCGCTTGCGGAAGAGACGGGCGAAATAGCCGGGGTCGAGGAAGCCGCAGCGAAACGCGATGTCTCCCAGCGCCAACCCTGCTGCGCGCGGATCGGTCAGCAAGTCGCTGGCCCGGTCGAGCCGCGTGGCGTTCACTTCCTGCACGAAGCTGGTGCCCGCGCCTGCCAGCAGCGCCTGCAGATAGCGGCGCGAAATGCCGACCTCATGGGCGAGGCTGTCCGGCGACAGCTCGGGGTCGGCATAATCGCTCTCGATGCGTCGCAGGATCTGGCGAGCCAGCTGCCCGCGATGGCGGCTGGGGGCTGGCTCATGGAACCCCGTGGCCAGCGTGAGCAGTGCGCCAACCTGCTCGGCGATGAGCGGGCGGGGCAGGGGGCTGTCGTCCAGCCCCGTCACCATCGTCTCGATGAGGCTGCCGAGCGGCGCGCCCCAGCCATCGCGCGCGGAGATGGGCCGCGCCAGCAACGCCTGCGGATCGGGCAGATATTTCTCCAGCCAGCTTTGCGGCATCAACAGGTCGATGGCTTCGTGGGCGGTATCCATCTCCATCTGGTAGAAGCGAGTGTTGTCGAGCAGCACAAATTGCCCCGGCTCGACCGTGAAGCGCTTGCCCGCCATCTGCGTGCGCAGCGCACCCTTGCGGGCGTAGACAAGCTGAATGGTGGGGGATGCGCGCCCGGCGCTGCCATCGCGGCCCGTGTGCACCACGCGCTGCGCGGGCGCATGAAGCTGGAGCAGGCGGAGCTGGCCGACGCCATGACTGGTCCAGCGCGCGGCAAAATCATCGGTATCGAATACGGTCACGTCAATCGGCGCGATGGTGCTGGCGGCCCAATCGCGCCATTGATGAATGGCATCGCTGCGGGCCAAGCCGCTCGACGTCCATGTCTGATCCTCCTGGGCCGGCCGCATTTGCATCAGCGCGCACTCTCCTGTGGGCAGAGTGTATGCCTGCTATGGAGCGCCCGCAAGAGCGGCTCATCCGCCCCAAGGCTTGCAGCATCGCATATTTGCCTGTCATGATAGGCAAAGTGAGTCGGCAAAGCCGCGAGGGAGAGGATATGGACGTCCAGTCACCGGACATTGAAGAGCAGGCGCGCTCGGTCGAGACGCAGCTGCATTATTTGCTTCCGGGACCGGATATCAACCGCCGTTTCGTGTCGGCCGGTGTGGAAGTGAATACGGGCAGTTATGGCCCGTTCCCGGTCAAGATCCGCGACGCCCGCCCGATCAAGGAGCATTTCCAGCTGGATCGACAGGGGTTCACGCTGCTCGATGCGCCCAGCGCCGTGCAGGATTATACGGACAAGGATGAGGTCAATCGCCTCTATCCTGCCGAGGTCGCTCGCTATGTGCAGCAAGCTACCGGCGCCGATTTCGTGGTGCCGCATGGCTGGATGATCCGCACATCAGGCGACCTCGTCAGCCGCCAGCCAAGGAGCGATGGGCCTTATCGCCATGCCGAAGGCGTTCAGCCACCTGCGGCCGAAGTGCATGTGGATACTGACCCGGCGCGACAGCTCAAGGCAGCGGAGGCAAGCTATCGCAAGGCGCGGCCCGATGGTCCGGGCTTCAAGCGCTTCATCATCTCCAGCTTCTGGCGCACCTATTCACCGCCGCCGCAGGACTGCCCGCTCGCTCTGTGTGACGGTCGCAGCGTGGGAAATGATGAGGGCACGCCCAACATCCTTTGGATCGTGGACAGCATTCCGCAAGGCGAGGCGATGTTCGCGCCCATGGACGATGCGAGCCGCCCCGCCGCGCACATCTTCCGCCACAATCCTGCGCATCGCTGGTGGTATTTCTCGAGCATGTTGCGCGATGAGGCCTTGCTCTTCAAGTTTCACGATAGCGATCATAGCGGCGCATGGCGGGTGCCGCACACTGCCTTTTGGGATAGCAGCGCCACGGATGCCTATCCGCGTGAAAGCATCGAATGCCGCAGTATCGCCTTTTTTGAATCGTAAAAACCGCTTGTGAAGGACCGTGAGATTTCTGATGATCGAATGACGACAGATGAGGCCATCGACGGCCGCACGGGGTGGGGACATGGAAGCGATTCGATATGAGTGACACATCTGCCGATCAGCCCGGCCAGTCCCTGCGGATGAACTGGGGCGAATTGAGCAATGGGGTCGGCACCTTCGTGCGGTTGCTGCGCAACGAGCTCTATCCGCGCATTCTCTCTGCCTATGAGCCGTTTGGGCTGCACTCCGGCGCCGTCTCTGTGATGGTGCTCATCAAGGGCAATCCGGGCTGCTCGCAATCGGAAATCGCGCGGGAAGTGGCGATGGACGATAGTGCGATGGTCGCAATCATTGATGAGCTGGAGCAGCGCGGCCTCGCGCAGCGCACCCGATCCGTAACCGACCGGCGGCGCAACAGCCTGTCGCTGACCGTCGAGGGCGAGCGGGTGATGGGCGAGATGATTGCCTGTGCGATGACCGTTGAGGGCCCAATTCAGGGCGCGCTGAGCGAAGAGGAACTGGTTACGCTGATGGACCTTTTGCGCCGGTCCTACGCGGCACTGATCTCGGCGCCCCGGAGCTAAGCTTCCGATGGTGCGGTGACAACGCCAAGGTCCGGCAACCCCACCGAGCGACGCCCGCCAAAATCCGTGCGCACGACGATGAGCGCGCTCTTTTCGAGATGATCGAGCAAGCGTCGGATGCGCCCCACCGAGCGCGTGCCGTACGCGCGCGCCAACACGTCATCATCGGGGCAGGGCAGGCTATTGATGGCTGCGCGGGCAATCAGCAGGAAGGGTGCGAGCACGTCGCTTGGCACGCGCTCGGCCAGCTTCAGCGCAGCCTTCCATTGTGGCGCGTCATCTTCCTCACCACCAGCAACCGCGATGGCGAAGCGCCGCCCGAAGCTCGGCATATCCAACCCCGGATTGGCGATCCGCTGCATTCGGCAGCGTACGGCGAAATCCTGAAACAGCACTGCCGTTGAGCGATAGGTGCAATCTTCCTCGGCGGCCATATCCAGCATGATCGCGCGGATAGCCGCCTCGCGGTCGGCATTGGGATCGGGCGCGAAGATGTCGCCCTGGGGTTCTTGCGCCGCTACGATCGCCTCTGCCGCCAGAGCCTCGTCGCGGGCGGCCTCATCGAGTTTGACGCTGCTGTCCATTGCAGGCGCGGGCGCGATCAGCGCTGCGAACAGCTCGGGCTGCGCGTCGCCCGGTTGGGGCGTCATCAAATCCTCAAGGTCGCTGGTCGGCTCGCCGGGCAGCGGAATGAGTGTGTGTGATGATGTGCGCGCATGGGTGCGCACTGCGCCGATCTTTGCGGAGACCGGCCTGCGGCTGATCGCCGGGCCAAGCGCCAGAAAGCGCCCGCGCTCCAGATCGCGAATCTGTTCCGCCTGCCGCCGCTCCATGCCGAGCAGATCGGCGGCGCGCGCCATATCGATATCGAGGAAGGTGCGGCCCATCAGGAAGTTGGAGGCTTCCGCCGCGACATTTTTGGCGAGCTTGGCGAGGCGCTGGGTGGCAATCACGCCCGCAAGACCACGCTTGCGGCCACGGCACATCAGGTTCGTCATTGCAGCGAGCGACATGCGGCGGATGTCATCTGCCACTTCGCCCGCAGCCGAGGGTGCAAACATCTGCGCTTCATCCACCACCACGAGCGCTGGATACCAATGTTCGCGCGGCGCATCGAACAGCGCCGCGAGGAATTGCGCGGCGCAGCGCATCTGCGCCTCCAGCTCCAGCTCATCGAGCGCGAGAACCACGGACGCCCGGCGCGCGCGCACCTTGGCGGCCAGCTGCTCGATCTCGCCACTATTATGCGCCGCGCCATTGATGACGATGTGCCCAAACGGCCCCGCCAGCGTCACGAAATCGCCTTCCGGGTCGATCACGATCTGCTGGAGCATCGTGGCGCTCTCTTCGAGCATCCTGCGCAGCAGATGCGACTTTCCCGACCCGCTATTGCCCTGAACGAGCAGGCGGGTGGCCAGCAATTCTTCCATGTCCATGGTCACCGGTGCGCCGTTGGCGTCGGTTCCAATCACGATCGATGAGGTCACGCTGCGTACATAGCCATGCGTCGCGATGGGGCAAGGCTGTTGGCGTCCCACAAGGGCACGACGCGCGCTCGTGCTGGTTAACAAATCTTAACGATTGTCACGAGATTGTTACAAATGCTCCCTAGCTCGCAATTCCGAGGGCTTTGTAAGCCTTTGAAATTCCGTGGGAGAATCATCATGAAAACATCACTTATCGCGCTGGCGATGGGCTGTGCCTGTGCGCTCGTTGCGCCTGCCAACGCCGCATCGACCTTCACCGTAACCGATCTCGGCACGCTCGGCGGCGCTGCAAGCTGGGCCTATGGCATCAACAATAGCGGACAGGTCGCGGGCGCGGCGCGCATCACCGCAGGCGCGCAACACGCGACCCTTTGGACCGGTGGCACGAAAACCGATCTCGGCTCCGGTTCGGTGGTCAGCCAAGCCAATGATCTGAACAACAATGGCGTGGCCGTGGGCTATGCCGCTGCCCGCGCAACCGTCTGGTCGGGCGGCTCCGCGACGACGCTGGCGCAATTGACCGGATCGACGCTCAGCCAGGCCAATAGCGTCAATGATAGCGGCCAGATCGTCGGCTACAGCAATTATACCGGCGCGCCTGAATATCATGCCGTGCTCTGGAACAGCAGCAGCGCTGCCCCGGTCGATCTCGGTACGCTCGGCGGCACATATAGCTATGCGCAGGATATTAATAATGCAGGGCAGGTCGTTGGCGTGGCTGCGCTCGCCAATGGCGCGCAACGTGCTGCTCTCTGGCAGAATGGCGCCGTAACCAATCTTGGCACGCTCGGTGGTAATCGGAGCTATGCGTATAGCCTCAACGAGGCTGGTCAGATCGTCGGCTACAGCACGCTCGTGGGCGATGCGATCACGCGCGCGACCTTGTGGGATAATGGCGTTGCGACCGATCTTGGTTCGCTCGGCGGCACGACCAGTCAGGCGTTCGGCATCAACGCCTCCGGCATGGTTGTTGGCTACAGCAGCACGACAGGCACTGCCAATCCGCGCGCCTTCCTGTGGCAGGATGGCGCGATGAGCGATCTCAACGCGCTGATCGATGCGACATCGGGCTGGACGCTGCTGCGCGCTGAAGCGGTGAACGATAGCGGCCAGATCGTCGGCTATGGCACCCTGAATGGCCAGACGCGCGCCTTCTTGCTGAACGCGGTTGCGCCGGTTCCTGAGCCAGCCACCTGGGCGATGATGATCGGCGGCTTCGCGCTCGCCGGTGCAGCGATGCGCCGCCGCGCGGGAGTTGTGCGCTTCGCCTGAACGATTGCTCGCTGAATGAAGGGCTCCGCCAGCGCTGGCGGAGCCCTTTTTCGTGCTTAGAGCGGCTTGATATGGAAGATCCGCTCCGCATTGCCGTGATAGAGCGCGTGACGCTCCGCATCGCTTACCGGCGCTGCATCCATGAAGTCGATCGCGGGCTTTTGCGGCTGATAGGGATAGTCGATGGCCCACAGCACATTGTCGATGCCCAGCTTGTCGATCGTGTAGCGCAGCGCCAGCGGGTCTTCGACGCCGCTTGTCGTCACCACGAAGTTGCGCTGGAAATATTCTGCGATGCTGAATTTGGTTTTGGGCGCGCGGCCAATGCTTTGGGCGCGGGTGTTCATGAAGTTGATGCGCCAGATCCAGAAGGGGATCGCCTCGCCCATATGGCCGATGCAGATTTTGAGGTTCGGGAAGGCATCGAACACGCCGCCTGCCATCATGCGCACGACGTGGGTGCCCACTTCCACGCCATAGCCCCACATGGCGCTATCCATGCCATAATCCTGCAGCGGGCCCTTGAGCGTGTCGGACGCGGCGCGGGGGTGAATGTAAATGCAAGCGTTCAGCGCTTCGGCAGCCTCAAGGCAGGGCCAATATTTCGGGTCATCCAGATATTCGCCATTGGTGTGGCTGTTGAGAATGAAGCCGTTGAGCCCCAGGTCGTTGATTGCCCGCTCCATCTCCTTGGCCGCGCGCTTGGGACTGTGCGGCGCGAAGCTGGCGAGGCCGGAGAAGCGCTCGGGGCGGTTGCGGCAAATCTCGGCCAGATGATCATTGGCGAGCGCGGCAAGGTCCGTCGCGGTGTCCGCATCGAACATCTGCACGCCCGGCGCGGTGAGCGAGAGCAGGTGCATGTCGACGCCCAGCTCATCCATCTCCGGAAGGCGCTTCTCCTCGATGTCCAGCAGGCCATCGAGAAAATTCATGGCGGAATAGCCAGAGGCATCGGCGGGCGGATCGTAGATGCCGCCAACGAGCAGCTTATCGAGGCTTTGCGAGGGGCCGCGCGAGGCGTCGCGCAGCTGGGCTGCCACTTCCGGGATCGTCCAGGCTTCCTCGGTGGCGATTTTGCGCATTTTGGTCATGTGGATTCTCCGTCAGGGCTGGTGGTTCGGCGTGCGAGCCAGATTGCCAGCACTGTGGCAATCGCGAGCGGCACAACCGGTAGGATGAAGAAATAACGGGGTGCGGCGAGCCCCAGCAGGATGGCGAGCGAACCGACCAGCGGCCCGGCGATGGAGCCGACGCGCCCCATGCCAAGCGCCCAGCCAAGTCCGGTGGCGCGCATCGGCCCGGGGTAGGTTGCGCCGCATGAGCCATTGAGGCCATTTTGCGTGCCGGTGCTGAAGAAGCCGACGAGCACGAGCAGGACAACGAGGCCCACAACGCCCCAATCATGCATGGCGATGATCGCGAGGGACAGCGCGCCCAGCCCTGCGAACAGCGCGACGACGGACCAGCTACGCCGGAACATGAGCAGGCTCGCGGTGATGCCGCCGAACACGCCTCCTGCGTGAGTCGCCGTGCCGATCCAGGAGGCGGTCTCCGTGGAATAGCCCTGATCCTTTACCAGCAGCGGCACCCACCCGGCGATGAGGTATACCACCATCAGAACAAGCGCGAAGCTGCACCAGATCGCGATCGTTTTTGCGCGATAGCCCGGCGCGAGAATGGCCTTGAGGCCTGCTTTGTCCTTGGCGTCCTGCGCTTCCCGGCTCAACACAGGGCTTTCCGGCAGGCCGACCCAGAGGAGAGCAGAAATGGCGATGGGCAGGATGCCGCCCGCGATGAACAGGCTCGGCCAGCCATAGGCCGGGAGCAGCTTGGCCGCCGCGACACCCGCCAGCACGCCGCCAAAGGTGATGCCGATACCGACCAGCGCCGTTGCGCGCGCGAGATATTTGCGGGGAGCCAGTTCGCCAGCGAGTGCGAGCGCATTGGGCAGCACGCCGCCAAGACCGATGCCGATGAGAAAGCGCAGGATGATGAGATGCGTAAGGCTATCCGCAAGCGCGCACAAAAGTGAAAGGCATCCATAAGCGAGGCAACAGCTGATGAGGATCTTGCGGCGTCCTACGCGGTCGCCCATCGGCCCGATAAAGATCGCGCCGATCAGCACGCCGAACAGGCTGGCGGAGAGCAGTGGGCCGATTTCCGCGCGGGAGACGGCGAACGATTCGAGGATGGAGGGCGCGGCGAAATTGGCCGCCTGCAAATCGAAACCTTCGACAACCAGCGCGATCAGGATCAGGAGGAAACCGCCCCAGCCACGTGGTGAGCTGGCTATCTGCTCGGTCAATATATCCTCCTCCGGGTCGTTCGCCCACAGGGGCCTGTTTTTTCGCGTTGAATGTCGTCGGGCGATTAGGGCGATATGTGATAAATCATGCAAGTGTAAAAATGACAAAATCCGATGAGCAATTGAACTAAATCAAATCTCATCCATTTCGGACCCGCTAAGGCGGGCTATTCGCGCCGCCTGCCCTATCAAATGGTCAGAGGGATATGAGAGATTTGGGGGTTACCCGTGAGGGGTAAAATAGAATTGGCGGATCGTGACGAACAGGCGGCGGGGCTTTGCCCTGACTGCACTGTCGATCATTTCGAGATGCTAAGCGATGAGGGACGTTTCTTTGCGACATGCCCTTCTTGTGGGAAGCGTGGGCCGGAGGCGGGCTCGCTCTATGAGGCGACCGAGGGCTGGAAGCAGATGTTCGGCGTGCCGGTGCGATCAATGTCGCGGATGGTTTGGATCGTCGCGGGTGGGCTTTGTTTGCTCGGCGCTGTTATTGCGTTGGTCGGATTGATGACGGCCTGAGCCTGCAGGGGGCTGAGATTTGAAGGTTCAACGCCTTGCCCTTAAGTGAGCATGGACATCGCTTTCATTATCCTCACTCGCCTTTGCGCTTTGTCCGCACCCATTCGGTTTCGCGCTTGCGCACCAGCTTTAGATAGACCGGGATTTTCCAGGCAATGTAGAGTGGAATGCGGGCGAGCGTTGCCGCGCTCACAATCTGTCGGCCATCGCGTGCCCAGGCTGCGGCAAGCAGCAAAGCGATCAGGCCGATTGCGCATGCGAGGAACAGAGCGGGGGTGGGCGTTGCGCCCAGCAACGCCAGCACTGCCGCCAGTGCGAGGGCGGCGATGCTCAGGCTCATCAGCAGCGCGAGTGGCGGGACGAGCAGGCTGAGGCCGCACCAAAGCAGCGCGGGACGAAATTTCGCGACGCCGCTCAGAGCCAGTGGCAGGCCGTGCCGTAGCGCCGTGTGAACATAGCCATGCTCCCAACGGGTGCGTTGGGTGAGCGTATCCTGTTGCCCGGCGGCATCGCTCCAGGTTGCCGCCTGTTCGAGATAGATTGGCGCCTTACCTTTGCGGGCATAATCGATGCCCAGCACCAGATCCTCCACCAGATGGCTGGTCGCGAGCGGCGCGTCCGCAATGACCGGCCAGGCGAAGGCCATGCCTGTGCCGCCCAAAATGGCGGGTGCGCCCAGCGCCGCAGCACCGCGTTGGCGCACACGGTTTTTAATGAGGATCGCAAAGTTGGAGATTTGCGTCATCGCGCCATCATCGGGGCTGGAGCGCAGGAGATAACAGCTTTGCACCGGGCGCTGGCTGGTGTGGGCTGTCTCGACCAACAAGCGCAGCGCATCGCGGCTGATCTCGCAATCCGCGTCCAGCACGACAACGCAGTCGGGCAGGGGAGTGGCCTGTGCGCGCAGCCATTCGCGCCCAAAGGCCAGCGCGTGCCCCTTGCCGCGCAGGGCGGCGTCATGACGCTCGATGACCGTTGCGCCAGCCTCCCGCGCAAGCTGTGCGGTGTCATCCGTGCAATTATCCGCGACGACGATCAGGTGGATGGTCTCGTCGAGCGAGGGGCGCAGCTTGGCGATGATGCGGGCAATGCCGCCTGCTTCATTATGGGCGGGCATCAGGATCGCGGCGGTCGATCGCCGCAGCGGAACGGGGCTCTGGCCGCCCGCGCGACGGGCGAGCACGCCGCACGTCAGTTCGATCATCAGAATGCTGAGCAGCGCCAGCGGAATGGCGACTATGAGCCAGGCGAGACTATCGAGCATCATCATCATCCTGCATTCTCGATGGTTTGGCTAAGCTGCGTGACGTCCTGCGCTGAGCGCCAACCGATAACGCTTTTCCGTGCGTCTCGCACTCAAGAACGAAACCGGGTCGTGAGAGCCGCTAAATGTACGTCAGATCGACGGCAATTTCGATAGCCTATCATGAGGTACTGGCGCCTTGGGACGATATCGATCTGCCCCAATCAGCCCCGACCTCGCTAGCCCGGGCATAGCAAAGGGCGCTCCCATTGCGAGAGCGCCCTTGCTTTGTTTCAGATCAGTCTCAGTTGGCTGCTGCGGGTGCAGCGGCATTGCTGGCGCCAGCCGGTGCTGGCAGAGCCTTGCCATCCGCGCCGGTGCCAGGCTTGGGCGCAAAGCCGGTCTGATACTCGATCTTGGCGGCTGCCTTGGCTTCCTTGAGACGCGTCTCGCCGATTTTGTTAAGCTCTTCGTTCCGCATCGCCTGCGCCGCAATCTGGCGTGCCTGCTCGGTTGGAACGGGGATTGGCTCGCTACCGGTGATCACGTTAATCACGAGCTTGTTGCCCGATGGCACGATGAACGGCTCGCCAGCAGGCAGAGCGTTGATGCGTGCGAGGGTTGGCGGCGGAACGGTGGCAGTATCGAGCGCACCATTGCCGCGCTGGAACGGAATGCCCATTGCGGTGAGGCGTGTTGCCACTTCATCCATCGTCTTGGCGCTCTCAAGATCCTTGAGCTTGTCCGGGCTGGATGGTGGATCGATCTGCAACTGATCGAGACGCAGGCGCTGACGCTGCGCAAAGGCAGTCGGTCGGCCAGCAATGTAGCGATCGATCGCAGCCGTATCAGGCACCTTCACCGTGTCCATCGCCTTGCGGCCATAGAGGTTGACGAGCAGTTGCTCCTGCATGCGGCGCTCTTGCGTCAGATAGGCAGGGTCGCGGTCGAGGCCGGCTTCCTTGGCGGCCTGCACGAGCAGACGGCGGTCAACCATGCGTTGCAGCACGCTGGCGCGGACCATTTCCTTGTTCGCTTCAGCCGGCACGTTCAGATCAGCAATTTCGGCATTCAGTTCGGTCAGCGTAATCTCTTCACCATTCACAATGGCGACAACCTGACCTTCAGCCTTCTTCTGGCAACCAGCAAGGGCGAGGGAGAAGGTTGCGAGCGCGACAAGCGAGACGCTCCTCAGCTTTGACATCGATAGTCTCCAGACTTCGTAAAAGGGTTAGGCGTGAAACAAGATTAAAAAACTAAGTTCAGAGCGCCCGATCCTTTGGTCTGAACGGGAGCCTGATCCTGCAAAGTCGTTCTCAAGGCAAGATGCCTACAAATCATTACAATTTGGTCGGATGAAGATCTGCGCTGCCTATTTGATTTGCATCGCAAGACCAGTTTCAATCTGCAGGCTTCCTCCCCCAAAGCCCCTTCGAACCCAAACAGGCTAGCGGTCTCGTCCGGCGCCTTGTTACAGCGCCGTGCGATCCCGAACAAGCCTGTCTCCAATAGAAGCGGGCCTGTGTCTCCCAAGTCGAAATAAATGCAGATGATTAATTTTAGGTGGAGCAATGTCAGTAAGAATAGCCCCAAGATGAAATGAAGGCGCGGCCCCGGTTTCTACACGGTGTCCGCGCCTTGATGCCTCACCCCGTTCGGGGCTGGTTTGGGTCGCTTAGTTTGCCGCGCCCGATGCCGTGAGTGACACGGCTGGGAGGGCGCTGAGCTGCGCCTTGGTCATGGTCGTCACCAAATCCCAATCATCGCCATCCTGCTTTGGCGTGAGCCCATCGAGCGGCACATGGACGAAGCGATCCGGATTGCTGTCTTCGATTTCCACGAGCAGCTTCTCGGGCGCGCCACTGGCGCCGCGCACCACTGCCATCACGTCTGCGAGCTCCATGCCGCTGGCGTCGACCAGCTCGGCATCGAGAAACTGCCGCTCCGTCATGCCCAGTGCAAGGATGGTCGACCCGGAGGTTGCGGCGGAGTTTGCGGCGACATTTTCGATTCTGTCTTCGGCCTTGTCCTGCGCCTGATTGGCTGGGCTGCTGCATGCCGTGAGCATGGCCGTCACGCTGGTGAGGCTGAGGATCAGAATGTTCATGGAAATCTCCGGAGATTGTCGGTTTGCTATGTTATCGGTTTGAACGTGCGCGAAGGCGCTCTGTTCCATCGATCACCCAACAATTCAGCTTGCGCGCTGCCCGTTCAGTCTGCGCTCACGACCGCTTCGGCCTCGATCTCGACCTTCCAACGCGGGTTATACAGCGCCGCAACGGCAACCAAAGTGCCTGTCGGCCGCACAGGTTTGAGTGCGCGGCTGAACGCTGCGCTCACTGCATCGGCATCGGCAATGTCCGTCACGAACATGCGCACCCGAACCACGTCGCGCGCGGTGCCGCCGAGCGTCTCGATGTGGCAAATGATGTCGGCAAAGGCGAGGTCCGCCTGCGCGCCAGCGTCTGCAGGGACGCTCCCATCGGCAGCGACGCCCACCGTGCCCGATACGATGATGCGATTTTCCACGCGGATCGCGCGGGTGAAGCCAACCTCTTCCTCAAAGGGCGAAAGGGGTGGAATGCGCGTGCGATCGCTCATGGCTCGGCTCTCCTGTGCGGCCCGCATCTGTTGCGGATCCGGATGACGCGTCAGGCCGGCGCGCGCTCTTTCACGCGGAGTCCCGCCAGACGCATGAAATTCGCCAGCATCGCATGGCCATGTTCGGTCGCGATGCTTTCCGGGTGGAACTGCACGCTGTGGATGGGCAGGCTGGTGTGGCGGAAGCCCATGACGGAGCCATCGCTGCTGGTGGCGTTCACGATCAGGCTGTCAGGAATATTTTCCACGATCAGAGAATGATAGCGCGTCGCCGTGAAGGGCGAGGGCAACCCCTCGAACAGCCCGGTGCCATCATGCGTGACGGGCGACGTCTTGCCGTGCATCAGACCGCCGCGCACCACATCGCCACCAAAATGTTGGCCGATCGTCTGGTGGCCAAGGCACACGCCAAGCAAGGGCT
>CBIHKY010000041.1:0-28780 GCA_966205705.1 uncultured Alphaproteobacteria bacterium | reverse complement strand
ACCATATGAGCAGGCCGCCAATGCCGACGAGCAGGATGATGCCGATGCCGCGCAGAATGGCAGGCGAGAGCAATATCTCGTCCAGCGCCAGCGCCGATGGGCGCAGCGTGAGCATGGCGCCGGCAAGGAAGAACACGCCGCTCCAGAAGGTCGCGCTGGCGATGAGCACGACACGGGCAATGTCGCCGCCGCTCAGCCCCGCCGCGCTATAAACCCGGTAACGCGCAGAGCCGCCGGTGAGCAGTGCCAGGCCAAGATTATGGCTGAGCGTGTAGCTGGTGAAGGAGGCAAGCGCCGCCGTGCGATAAGGCAAGGGATGGCCAATCGCCCGCAGCGCCAGCACATCGTAGAGCGTCAGGGTGAGATAGCTGATTGCCGTAAAAGCGGCAGCAAGCAGCAGATCCTTGTACGACAGGCCATGCCATGCCGCGCGCACATCATGCAGGCGTACCTCGTGCAGCAAATGGCTGAGCGCGGCAAAGCCGAGCGTGGCGAGCAGCAGTACGATCCCCACCGAAAGCGCCGTACGATGGCGACCGGCAAAGGCTCTGATTGTCATTGTTCTACCCACCCCTCAATGCCTCACCCATATCTGGCTTTTGCAGAACCACGACCCCACAAGACAGCCCGATATCTTCAGCCGGTTCGCATCAAGCTGCTCCAGCGTCGATGAAAAGGTCTTGCCCATGTCTGGCACAAAGACGCGGCCCGCCCACCGCGCGTGACCGATGGCGTGATAATCCTGCAGAAGCTCCGTGCCGACAAGCTTTGCAACGCCCGCCTCGGCAGCATCCGCCTGTGCTTGCGGGCTGGCCCAGCTGACCCAGCCACAAAGCCCCGCATGGCAATTTCCCGTGGTCACGATCACGCTGCCACGCGGGTTCATCCAATCGCCGTCAATTGGCGTGGCCGCAAGGGCAGGCTGCAGCGCCAACATCGCTGCTACGGCAGCGGCCATGATACGGTGCTTAGCCATGTGGCGCTACGCCTGCCTGCGTCATAAGGCTGATGATCTGCTGCTCGATGGCGCTGGAATCCCAATTGAGCTGGTGTCCGCCCGGCAACCTTACAATGTGTGCGTTGGCCTGATGGAGCAACGGACACAGGCTGCGCTGCTCCTGCACGCCGTAGATGCACAGGAGCGGCACCCAATCGAGCTTTTGCGCGGAGGGTCGCGCATCATGCTCGGCCATCATGAAGGTGAAGATTTCAGCGGGGGAGGCACGGAATTCGACTGTTGATCCAGGCACGACGAGCGCAACAGCTGCAATCTCCCGCCGCCATGCCGGGGATAATGTGGCAAGACCCACATGAAGCATGTCTGCGCCAAAGGATTGGCCGATCAGGAAAATCCTTGCGGTGGGGTTGATGGCCTTTGCGCGAACGATCGCGTTCTCGATCAGCCGCCCTGCATCCGCTGCGGTGCGGGTTCTGCCGAAATAGGTGAGGCTGTTCACGCCCACCACGGGAATGCCCTCCTGCTCAAGGCGTCGCGCGACATCTTTGCCCAGCCCTAGCCGAAAGCCGCTATCGCCCGAGAAAATGATCGCCACTGGCGCTCCAGGTTGGGGCCGATAGCCCGGTGGCGTAGCGCTCGTGAAAGGGTCTCCGCCCAAATAGCCCATCCAGCCAAAGCCGAGCAGCACCGCCACGAGCAGCGCGCCCATGCCGATCAGGAAGGTCTGCAATGAACGGCGTTTCATTATCCGGATCCTGGCCCTTATCTGCGCCGTCTCTGCCATCGGGTGCCAAACCGGGCAGTGACCAGTGCATGAACTTCATGTCATGTGCCGGTTAACAGCCGGCCACGCGACCGTCTTTAATCCAAAGATATGATCTGGACGCCGCGCCTGCTCTGCTGTTTGATGATCCCGTTGGCAACTCTGCCCGTGGCTCTCTCGCCGCGCCTCACACGACCGATGCCGATTCCTGCGCCCGCACCTGCTGCCGAGCGGACAGGCTTTACACTCGGCGCGGATGGGAAGCGCAATGTGGTGGTGACAAGTTTGCGCACGGGCGGTCCGGCTGATCAGAGCCATATCGCCGTTGGTGACATCGTCCGCAAAATTGACGGGCAGCGCACCACAGGAGTGACGATGTCGCGCACCCTCATCCTGAAGGCCGCGGGTTGCGATATCGCTATCGAACTGGAGCATGATGGCGTGCGCCATCTGGCAAGATTGCAACAATGCGCTAAAGACCAGGGATGAGGGGGCGCCACGCATGGGCCGCAAGATATTGCTTGTCGAAGACGATCTCACGACCGTCGATTTCATATTGAAGGGCTTGGCCGAACATGGCCATGTGGGCGACCATAGCGGCAATGGCCGCGACGGCCTCTTCATGGCGACCGACGGCGGCTATGATGCGATCATTCTCGATCGCATGCTGCCGGGCATGGATGGCATGGCCGTGCTCGGTGCGTTGCGGGCTGCGGGCATAGAGACGCCGGTGATCCTGCTCTCGGCGCTGGGATCGGTTGATGACCGGGTGACGGGGCTTACGGCGGGTGCGGACGATTATCTGGTCAAGCCCTTCGCCTTTGCAGAACTGCTGGCGCGGCTGGAACTGCTGATGCGCAGGCGTGGCAGCGGTACGGCAGTCGAGACATCGCTTGCCTGCGGTCCGCTGCACATGGAGCTGCTGCGGCGGGACGTTCAACGTGATGGTCACCGGATCGACCTGCAGCCGCGCGAATTTCGGTTGCTGGAATATCTCATGCGGCATGCCGGACAGGTCGTGACACGCACAATGCTGCTGGAGAGCGTTTGGGATTATCATTTCGATCCCGGCACAAACGTGATCGACGTGCATATCAGCCGCCTGCGCCGCAAGATCGATCAGGATGGCGACGTGCCGCTCATCCACACGGTGCGCGGCGCTGGCTATCGGTTGGGCGAGTGACGGGCGGCCCCGCACTCACCAGCCGGGGCCTGCGCTGGTTGCGCTCATCTCATGTGCGCTTCATCGGCCTCATCCTGCTGCTCGAAATCCTGATGGGCGCCGCGCTGCTTTTGTCCGTGACGCAGCTTGTCCGGGCGAATCTGGATCAGGCAGACAGGGACATTGCCACCGAGACCCGCAACATCCTGCTCGCCCTTGACCGCGAGGAAGGGGATGCCGCCATGATGAGCGCCATCACTGAGCGGGTGCAGGATGAGGATGCGGCTATCGCGTTGCTCGTTGACAAGCAGGGACGGCGTATCGCTGGCAACCTCTCCACATGGCCACCGACAGCCATGAGCGAAACCGGTTGGCTGAAAGCAGATCTCTACCGCACTGGCGATGAGCATCCTGCGACATTCGGGATCGTGTGGGCGCGGCTGCCGGACGGGCGACGGCTTCTGGTGGGCGAGAAAACGGATGATAGCGATCAGATTCGGGAGACTGTTGAATATGCCCTGTTGACCGCCATGCTGATGGCGCTGCCGCTTGCGCTTGTGGGCGCCTGGCTGGTGGTAAACATCATCGATCGGCGCATTGCAAGCATTGCCGCGGCTGCGGCGGGCGTAGGTGCGGGCGATATCGAACGGCGCGTGCCGATCGACGGTTCGGGCGATAGCTTCGATATGCTGGGCCGTGCAATCAATGCGATGCTGGACAGGATCGGCGAATTGCTGGCCGAGCTGCGCACGGTGACGGACAGCATTGCCCATGATCTGCGCTCACCGCTTACGCGCATGCGGGCGCGGATCGACCGGGCAATCGAGACGGAGGACAAAGGGGCGCTGCGCGGCGCCATCGAGGGAATCAGTCGGGAAGCCGATCAGCTTCTCGCGATGCTGGGCACTGCGCTTGAAATCAGTCGCATGGAAGCTGGCATTGGGCATGATCGCTTCAAGATGACCGATCTTGCCGACCAAATTACGGACATGAGTGAGCTTTATGAGCCGTTGGTGGAAGAAGAGGGCAGAAGCCTGAGTGTCGTGATCGATGCGGCGGCATCAGCGCCTGTGCACCGCGAACTGCTTGGGCAAGCGCTCGCGAACATCATCGACAATGCGCTTAAATATGGCGCGGGCGCGATGACGCTCTATCTCAGGCGTGCGGACGATATGATCGTGTTGGGTCTGTCGGACGAAGGCCCCGGAATACCGCTGGAACGAGAGGCCGAGGCCTTGCGCCGATTTGGTCGGCTCGACTCCGCCCGGGGGATGGCGGGAGCTGGCCTCGGCCTCTCGCTGGTCGCGGCCGTCGCCCGGATGCACGGTGGAGCTCTCCGGTTCGACCGCCGCGACGGTCTGTTCGCGGTGGAAATTCTCATTGCAGTGCGGGCGTGAAGGGCAATCATTCTGTGGTCGACATGATGATGTCGACCGGAACTGCACGGCAGGATCAGGGGAAGGCCGTGCAGGCTCCGGCGGGCAACAGATTACTTATTCGTCGTCACCGTCTTCTGGGTGCTTGAAACGACAGAGGCAGGGGCAGACTTGGTGGCTTTTGCCTTCTTCACTTCATGATGGGAAACCTTGGTCGTGACCGTCTTGGCAGAGGCTGCGAATGGGGTCGCGATGGCTACCAGCGAAGCAAGGCTGGCGATGATCATGTTGCGGTTCATAAAGTCTCCTACAGGTTAGCGGTCCAGTTTGGATCGCCTGCACCTTATGGAGGGTGCGCACCGTCAGGAGCGTGGCGCGCAGATGAACTTTTGGACAGATTAATAAACGGATCTCGTGATCTGTTCTCGCTAAGCCTTTGAGTGCAATCGCCTCGTGCACATCGGGTTTATGCAGCCACAATGCGGCGAACGATCTGAACGAACGGCGACTTACACCGTTGATCATCTTGAAGCTTTCATTTCGGATCGTCCAACAAAGCGGACGTTCCCAAGCCTGCTAGTCGATCCGAATGACGGTTGGATTGATCGGACCTGCGAGACGCTCGATCAGTGGTGCGGAGGCCTCCTATATAAACCTCTCTCGACCGATGTAGGTTTGAGCCAGCGGCGGTCCATGGGGCGCTATCCAGAGCGAAATCGTCTCACTGTGATATTCCCATTTTTATGGGACTAGTTACCTGATGCATCGAACGCCGCCATGGCCCTTTGCACGCCGGGTCGCTCCTCCATCGCCCGATACCATTGCTGAAGGCGGGGTGCTGCGGCCCAATCGATGTGGCGTTTGCTTGCTGCAGCAATCGTAAAGGCAGCGATGTCGGCGAGAGAGAAGGCGTCGCCGGCCATAAACGCGCTGTTCTCGACAAACCGACTTGCGTCCTGAATTGCTGCGACGGATCGCGCGTCGAGTGCCGGGCTGCCAACCTTGTCGCCACTGTTCCGCAGAAAGAAGGCGGCGTGGCTTGGCGCAATGGCATCTGTGATGAAATAGAAGAAGCGCTCCATGGCGATGGAGCGCTCGTTCGGGTCGAGCGGAAGCAGCACACCCGGCCGCAGACCGTCCAGATGCATTAAAATCGCATTGGACTGGGAGAGCACGAATGCATCGCCGCTGGAACGATCAATGATCGTTGGCACCTTGCCGGCAGGATTAAGCGCGAGGTGCTTCGCTCCCCGATTTTCTCCATGCCGCAAGTCGATGGAGCGGGTTCGATAAGGCAATCCGGCCTCTTCAAAGCCGATGGCCACACGCAGGCAATTTCCGGTCCTCGCACCGATGAGTTCGATAGATCGGTCGGCGTCTTCCATCGATACCCTCCCTGAATTGTGCCGCTTGCTGTTTGCGCCGGTGATGCGCCTGCCCCCAAACGGCTTCTATCCTGCCTTTGAATCCGGATCGTCGAGCGAGGTGCGGCGATAGCGCGCGGCCACATCCTTGCGAGAGAGGTTGGGCAACATCGCCTCGCGGGCCGCCTCCAGTGCAATCCACTGTTCCTCATCCGCCAAGGGCGGGATGGTCACATGCTCGCCTCGATCAAAGCCAAGCAGGGCTGCATCGACCAGATCATCGGCCTCCATCAGCCATTCAGCGGGGATCGTATCAAGGCTTTTGCCCGATCGCTCCCATATTTCGGTCCGGGTGGCGCCGGGGAGGACGACCTGCACATGAACCCCGGCAGCGGCGGTTTGCGCCGCCAGAGAATGGCTGAGGTTGATCATATAAGCTTTGGACCCGCTGTAAACGCCGTCGAACATCTCAGGCGCGAGCGCGAGCACCGAGGCAATGTTGATGATCGCCCCAGCCTTGCGAAGGACAAATCCACGCGCCGCAGCGCGGGCGAGCCGGGTCGTCGCCACAACATTGAGGGCGAGCAACCGGTCCACCTGATCCGTGTCGGCCTCAAGAAGCGGGCTGCTAAGCGACATGCCAGCATTATTGACCAGCATCGTGATTGAAGGATCGTCGTCTAGTCGGCTTTCCACCATTCTCAATTGCGCAGAATCTGTGAGGTCTGCGGTCAGGATGGTCACGACCCGACCGGTCTGTGCGCGCAATCGCTGCGCCAGCTCGGTGAGCCGCGCCGTATCGCGCGCAACCAGGATCAGGTCGTAGCCACGCCTGGCAAGGCGATCGGCATATATTGCGCCGAGGCCAGACGACGCGCCAGTGATCAGCGCGGTTCCCTTAATATCAGTCATGCGAAAATCCTTCCTTGATGGTCAATGGTCGAGCCGCACCTTGGCGGTTACGGACAGGCCTGGCCGAAGTTCGGCTACGCCCGACTGGCCGGGCTCGAACCGGATGCGCACGGGGACGCGCTGGACGATCTTGGTGAAATTGCCCGTCCCCGGTTCGAACGGCAGCAGCGAGAAAGTTGAGCCGGAGCCCGGTGCTAGGCTCTCCACGCGTCCCTTGAGTGCTGGGCCATCGAGCGCATCAACCTCGACTGCTACGGGTTGGCCCTCCCGCATGTGGCGGGTCTGCGTTTCCTTGAAATTCGCTGTGACGTAGAGGGCGCCCAGCGGCACCAAAGTCAGCAGTCGCGATCCGGGCTGGACATAATCGCCCACCCGTACCTGGCGGTTGCCAACGACACCGTCGATCGCCGCGCGGATCAAAGTATGCTTCTTGTCCTGATGCGCGAGATTGAGCGCGGCGACCGCGCGCAAACGCGCCGCCTGCGCTTTTTGCAGCGAAGCTAGCAACATTGCCCGCTTGGCAGTGGTTACCCCGCCCTCCCGCTCGGACACAGCCAGCATGGCGCGCGCACGAGCAGAGGCCTGCTGCGCAGTGATTGCGGCAGTGCGATAGGTCTCCGCATCACGCCGCGCCACCGCGCCAGAAGCAACCAGCTCATCATAGCGCCGTCGGTCCGCATCTGCCCGATCGGCTTCCGCACCGGCTGATCGGATGGCGGTGCGGGTCGCTGTGACGTTGGCAGAGGCAAGCCGCTGTTCAGCATCGAGGCTGGCGAGTGCGGCGCGCGCCGCAGCGACATCCGCCTCGGCATCTGCCACATCGGCGGCCGCGCTGTCGGCCTTGGCATCGAATTCCTCGGAATCGATCTGTAGGAGGGGATCGCCTGCCCGCACATGCTGGTTGTCGCGCACCAGAACGGACTCGACCAGCCCGCGCACCTTGGGCGCAACCGTCGTCGCATCCGCCGCAACATAGGCATCATCGGTAGATTCGCTGGTCGGCGCCGCAGTGAGCCAGATAACACCTGCGATAGACGCCGCAATCGCCAGGCCGGAGACCAGCAAGGTGCGCGACGAAATTCGCCGTTTGGGCTCTGCGTCGGATGCGCCGCTCCTGCCGCCCGGGCCGCCACCGACTTCTGCCAGTCTCATCACGGCGATCTGCTCACTTTTTGCGTCGATGCTCATCGCTCGGTGCCTGCTGGGTTGCGGATATTATGATCGTCATATATATGACGTCCATCATTTGTCGAGTCTGAATGTCCAAAGGTGCCGAAATGCCATGTTGATCGATCGGTTGAAGGCGCTGGGACAGGACTGGTCGGATGATCCCGCCAGCATGCCGGATTCGCGCAAGTTCCTGATCTTCGGCGTGATGGCCTTTGGTCAGTTCATGGCGCTGTTCGATATCCAGATCGTCTCGGCCTCATTGAGCGAGGTTCAGGCCGGGCTCGCTGCCGGGCCGGACGAGGTGAGCTGGGTGCAGACCGCCTATCTGATGGCGGAGCTCGTGATGATCCCGCTGTCTGCCTATCTGGGGCAGGCGATGTCGATCCGCTGGCTGTTCGTCTTTTCAGCGGCGATGTTCACGCTTTCGAGCCTGATGTGCGGCCTGGCCTGGAACATCGAATCGATGATCGCCTTTCGCGCCCTGCAGGGCTTCACCGGCGGTGCGATGGTGCCATTGGTCTTCTCAGTGGGCTTCACGATCTTCTCAGGCAAGCAGCGCGCGATGATCCCGGCAATCCTGGGCACAGTCAGCGTGATCGCGCCGACGCTCGGCCCGACGGCAGGCGGGTTCATCACCGACGCGCTCGACTGGCGCTGGCTGTTCTTCATCAACATCATTCCCGGTATCATCGTCGCTTCGCTGGCAGCGCTGCTGATCCGCGTGGATCGCCCCAACCCCAAAATGTTCGGCACGATCGACTGGAGCCATTTTATCGCGATGGCCGTGTTCCTCGGCGGGTTGCAATATGTGCTTGAAGAAGGGCCGCGCAAGGAATGGTTCGGCGATCCGGGCATCGCGATCGCGGCGTGGATTTCCCTGGTGGCGTTCATCCTGTTTTTGGAGCGAGCCTTCTTTTCTGCCAATCCGATCGTGAAGCTGACGCCCTTCCGCAAGCCGACCTTCGCCTTCGCCTGCATCTTCAATCTGGTGCTCGGGTTCGGGATGTACGCATCAATCTATCTCGTTCCGGTCTATCTGGCGCGCGTTCGCGGCTATGACAGCCTTCAGATCGGCACGACGGTGTTCGTCGTCGGCGTCGCGCAGATCGTGAGCGTGGTGATCGCATCCGGCCTGAGCCAGCGGATCGACATGCGCTGGATGATCACCGCAGGCCTCGCGCTCTTTGCCTACAGCCTGTGGCTGACGTCTCATATGGCCAGCCAATGGGGCTTTTGGGAGCTTGCCTTGCCCCAGGCCGTCCGCGGATTGGCGCTGATGCTCTGCATTGTCCCAAGCGTAAACATGGCATTGTCCGGCTTTGAACCCGCTGAGCTGCGCTATGCATCCGGCCTTTTCAATCTGATGCGCAATCTTGGCGGCGCGATCGGCATTGCGGTGGTCAACACCCAGTTGCAGGATCACGCGCGCATTGCGGCGCTCCGGCTCGGTGAAGCCATGGGCCACAGCAGCGCGACGGCCAATGCAATGATCGCGGATCTTGCCAGCAAGATGTCTGCCATCACGCCGGACCCTGCCGATGCGATGATGATGGCACGCGCCGTGCTCGCCCGCACCGTGGGGCGCGAGGCGCTGACGATCGCGTTCGACGATGTTTTCCGGCTGATGGCCTGGATGTTCGCCATTGCCTTGCTGATGGTCCCGTTCGCTCGCCCCGCCTCCAATGCCACCCCTCCGCCGCCCGGCGCGGCCCATTGAGGATCATATCGATGCGACTCTCAAGCCTCCTGCTCTGCACTGCTACCTTGGCTGGCTGCACCGTAGGGCCTGACTATCATCGTCCGGAGCTTAGCCTCACGCCCGGTTTCAAATCCGGTGCGATTATGACGCCCGCAGCGGACGCTCATTGGTGGACCAGTTTCGGTGATGCATTGCTCGACCGGGTGGTTGAGCGCGCATTGGCACAGAATCTGGACATTGCAGCTGCTGCAGCGCGGGTCGATCAGGCGCGGGGTGCCGCACAGGCGGCCGGGTCCGCGCTTCTGCCCAGCGCAGACGCGACCGGCTCAGCGGAAGAGACGAGCATATCCCGGCGGACGCCGTTCGGCGCTGCATCCGAGCAACTGGGCTTCTCCCGCGATTACGCCCTGTACCAAGCTGGCGCACAGGCCAGTTGGGAGATCGACCTGTTCGGCGGTCTGCGTCGCGGGCGCGAGGCTGCGCGCGCGGAATTTGCCGGTAGCCAGGCCGAGGCTGACGCGATTCGGCTGAGCATCGCCGCAGAGACGGTCGACGCCTATCTGCAGCTTCGTGGGCTTCAGGCGCGGCTCGTGGTCGCCGAGCGCCAGCTTGCCAATGAACAATCGCTGGTCGATCTGATCCGGCAGCGCGTAGAGCAGGGCATCTCGGCCGATCGCGAGCTTAACCGCACGTTGGGCGAGCGAAGCGGCATAGAGGCCTCGCTGGCCCCGCTGCGCGCAGGGATCGCCGGGCAACTCAACCGGCTTGATGTTCTAATGGGCGCGCAAGCTGGCACGTGGGCCGTGGAACTGAAGACACAGGGTGTAATCCCGCTCGCACCTGATCCCAGCGGCAGCGCAGTGCCTGCGGATCTGATGCGCCGGCGCCCCGACATTGTCGCGGCTGAAAGGCGGCTTGCGGCTGCCAACGCCCGGATCGGCGTGGCGATCGCCGATTATTACCCCCGCCTCTCCCTTGGCGGGCTGCTCGGTGTCGCGAGCGTCGGCACGGCAGGTCTGTTCACGGGCAGCGCAGTTCAGGCGAGCGGAACCGCAGGGCTGCGCTGGCGCCTGTTCGATTTCGGCAGGGTCGATGCTGAGGTGGTGCAGGCCAGGGGCAGAACGGCTGAGATGCTGGCGCTCTATCGCGGCTCGGTGCTGCGTGCTACCGCAGAAGTGGAGACTGCACTCTCCCGGCTCGCCGAGCAGCGCAACGCGGTCGGCGCCTTTGAGGCTCAAGTCGCGGCATTGACCGCATCACGCGATCAGGTACGTCAGGCCTATCAGGGCGGTGTAATCGCGCTGGTGGACGTTCTCGATGCCGATCATGCGCTTCTCGAGGCCTCCGATCAGCTGGAGACTGCGCGCGCGGAGGCGGGCCGTGAATCGGTAGCTGCGATCCGTGCCCTTGGCGGCGGATGGCAAAGTGGCGCTTAGGAGGCGAAGGATGGAACAGGCACTCACTCACAAGCAGCGGACCCGCGCCCGCATTCTCGATGAGGCTGCGGGGGCGATGCGCACCTTCGGGATCGACGGCATCGGTGTGGCTGCCCTTATGAAGCGTGCCGGGCTGACCCAAGGCGGATTTTACGCGCATTTCGCATCACGTGACGATCTAGTTGCGCACACCATCGATCGCATGTTCGAGGATTCCAAAGCGATGGTGTCGCGCCATCTCGACGGCCAACCTCCGGCGGAAGGCCTCGCAACGCTGATCGACGCCTATCTGTCCGATCGCGCCCGCCTTACGCCGGAGCGGACCTGCCCGATTCCCTCCATCTCAAGCGAGGCATCAAGGCTTCCGGGGCCCGCGCGCGCGCGCTTCAATCAGGGCGTCGAAAGGTTCGAAAAGGCGATTGCAGACCGCCTTGCAGCACTGGGGAACGATGCCGCCGAAGCCACAGCGGCCTCCGTTCTGGCGGAGATGATCGGGACAATGACGCTCGCTCGATCTATCGACAATGACGGAAAAGCGGCGGCCATGCTCAAAGTATCGCGCGAACGGTTGAAAGATAGACTTGGGCTGTGAACGCTCCGATATCCTTGAGGTCGTCAGGGATCAGGAGTTTTGGGGGCGTGATGGCCTATGTTCGCAAGTTCGTCCGCTTCAGCGATATTGACACCATGCACCATTGATCTTGATGAACAGGGCAAACTCAAGAGGGGACGTCGACTGGTCGCAACGAGCCTTAACGACGAACCTGAATTCCCTTCTTCTTCGGTGCGGAGTGCTCATCATCTTGAATAATATAGTAGGAGCTGATTGGACGCGCCACTTTCAAAACCCGCATGGGAGATGGATGCGCACATGGCGCATAATCACCTTATCCGTCTTGCTAGGGCTAGGTCTTGCGCCAGTTCCTGCGCTCGCATCGGAGTGGTGGTATGTGAATAGCGGCCTCGGTCGGGTTCTGTTCGTCGATGCCCAGTCGATCGTGCGAAAGAAGGACGCCGTCGATTATTGGGCCATGCACGTCATCCGGCCCGGCGAACCCGAGGTGCTGACGAAGTCGCACATGCGCGCAGATTGCGGCAAACGCCGACTGACGCTGCTCACGATCCTGCGATATGATGAGCAGGGGAAAATAATCGGCGCGGCATTAACCCGCCCCGTGCCCGCGCAAGTCGTGGCGCCGGATACGCTGGGCGATGCTGAGTTGCGCTTTGCCTGTGGGGATGAAGGTCACCGGGTTACCAACGGCCTGTTTCCAATGGCCGTCAATGAAGTGGCGTTTGCTGAGGCGCTGATTACCCGTGGCAACAAGCCGAGCGATGCCCATGATTTGCACGAGGCAATGGCGAGCGGAGACGCATCACCCATCCGGCTGCGAGAGGAAGAAGCATCCGAGCAGGCGCTGGTGCCAGTAGAAGTGCCACTTGCCGAAACAGGTGATGTCCAACCTGATGATGATGCTGGAGCTGACGATGCTGCTGCGGAAATCAAGCAATTGGAAGACGCGTGCGCGACGGGTACTGTCGGATCATGCGCAGAGCTTGGCAAAAGGTTCGCCAATGGCCCGGGTGTCACCCGCGATCCTGCGCGGGCCGCTTTTTTCTACGACAAGGCGTGCACAGGTGGTGATGCCGATAGCTGCACAACATTGGGCATCGCCTATCATCAGGGTGATGGCGTAGCGCGAAGTCCAGAGCATGCTGCGGCAAGCTTTGCGCGTGCTTGTGAATTGGGCGGCCCTGCCAATTGCGGCAATTTCGGCCTGGCTCTGGTGAATGGCGATGGCGTGGCGAAGGATGCGCCGCGCGCCTTTGCCTATTTCACGGAGGCCTGCAAAAGCGGCAACGCCGCGAGTTGCTCAAGCCTGGGTGCCGCCTATTCCATGGGCGTTGGTGTGAAGGCCAATGCGGGTCGGGCAAGGCGCTGGTTCAAGAAGTCATGTGACGCGAATGACGCCGGTGGATGCTATAATCTTGGCGTGGTCTATGATCAGGGGCTTGGCGTGAGGAAAAATCCTGCACGCGCTGCGGCCCTTTATATTGGTGCATGCGACGAGGATGATGGCGCCGCGTGCGGCAATTTGGGGATGCTCGTGCAGAGCGGCAGCG
This sequence comes from uncultured Alphaproteobacteria bacterium, assembly GCA_966205705.1. Classification (GTDB taxonomy): domain Bacteria; phylum Pseudomonadota; class Alphaproteobacteria; order Sphingomonadales; family Sphingomonadaceae; genus Sphingobium. The sequence goes on along the minus strand of CBIHKY010000041.1, from coordinate 15,816 downwards.
GTATCGCGAAAGATGCTGTGCGCGCCGGGCAACTGTTCCGCAAATCCTGCGAACTGGAGGACGCCGATGGTTGCCTCAATCTGGGGCATGCATATCAGGCGGGTTCGGGCGTGGACCGCGATGTGCAGCAGGCGGCTATTTTTTACCGAAAGGCGCTGGCGATCGAACCGGATAAAGCGGACGCCCGCCGTGCCCTCGCCGAACTCAGTGGAAACTGAAATCGCTCGCGCGCTGGGGCCCGAGCTTGGAGCAACTGGATCTGAGAAGCCGCTATTCTCGCGCGGCGCCCGGGTCACCTTGTAACGCAGTCCATCCTCGTCTGCTGCGATGATCTCGATTGCAATGTCGAGAATCTGGATGGTCTTTTGGTCAAGCGGGTATCGCATCATCTGCCCACTGCCTGGGTGGGCAAGGTCGGAGATGCTGTAGCCGCGTTGCTCGAACACCATCTGCCCCTTCTCGATACCCTGATAAGCAATGTCATAGATGGTGCCGGTTTCATCGGCATCATAGTCATCGGAGATCGGCACATCCGTTCCCTTGGCATAATCCCGGGGCGGCACGATCGGCTGGCCGACGCGCATATGCTGCGCCGTCCCGAAACTGTCAGGCCCCGGGGCGGCGGAGCGGATCACCGGCACAGTGGGATCGGCCCGCATCTGTTCGTGCCGGTCGCCGGGGCTGACCGAACCTTCTGTGTCGGCAATCAGCGCCTCTGCAAAGGCTACCTCATCGATCGCGATGGGAAATCCGGTCGTGGCCGCAGGATCGGCGGCGCAAACGAAATCTAGTTCGGCTTCCCCCAATGTCCCGGAGACGATGGGCTGTGGATCGCCATAGCTTGCCGAGGATGCATCGAGCCGTTCGTCATCGGCGCCATAGCGCGTGACCATGAGAAATGTTTCCTGCCGATTCTTGCAGTCCATGCGCATATAGGCGCTCAGCAGCGCTGCAGGATCATCGGGGTCGCGCAGCACCTGTCTTGCCCAATAGGACACAACATCTCCGTCGCGTTCAATGGACGGCATATCGATGAACAAAACCCGGTCCATCCCCTGACTGACATACCACCATTGGGGTGAACGCGCCTGTGCTAGCGTGGGTGTTAGCCCCAGAAGGAACAGGGATAATACAAAGCGAACGGGAGGAGTTAGCGGGTTCATCGGTGCAGAATGAAGCGATCGCGCCGGGATTGTCAAAAAGCAATTTGCCCGACAGCCCCCGCAGGCCAATCCGGAAGGCCAGCTTGGTGTACGATCAACCCCGCCCAAGAAAAGGCATGGAGAGCGGCAACATCGTTGCGGTCAGAAAATTCACATGGTCGGGAAGGTCGGCCATTGCGACGATCGTGCAGGCAGCCGTATCGGCGCCCATTCGACTTGTCGGATCATGTGCTGGACCCGCGGTAGCACCCGGGCCGGTTGAGACCAGATCGGTGCCGATGATCCCGGGATGATAAATTGATGAGGCAATGCCATGGGCGCGTCCGTCGATTGCGAGCGAATGGTTCAACCCATCGAGCCCGAATTTGCTGGCAGCGTAAGCGATCGTATTAGGGCGGGGCACCTGCGCGGAGAGGCTGCCGATATTGATGATCCGGCCGCATTTTTGCTGCTTCATGATTTTGAACGCTTCACGCGCGCAAAGAAATGCCCCCGTCAGATTGGTTTGCAGCACATTCGACCAGGTTTCGAGGCTTAATTCATCTGTAGGCGTATGATCAGCCATGCCTGCATTATTGATCAACACATCAATGCGCTCAAAGGCCTCAAGTCCGGCGGCGAACAGCTGCTTAACGCTGTCCTCGCTCCGCACATCACACTCCAAGGCGATTGCACGCCCGCCTTGCGCTTCGATCCTGGAAACGAGAACCTTGAGCCTTTCAAGTCGCCGCGCACCGAGTACCATCAATGACCCGCGCCGGGCAAACTCGATTGCCACCGCCTCACCAAGCCCTGAACTCGCTCCGGTAACGACGACGACTTTACCCTGAATATGGCTCAATCATATCTCCTCTCGCACGCGATTTTCTAGTTAGATAGTTGCCGGGATGGAGGGATTTAACAACTATGTCTGGACCACTGCCTTTGCCACTGCAACGACGTCGAGCCAACGGCGCTGCTTGTCCTGCGCATCGGGAGCGCTCGATCCATTGGCGACGCTATCGCAGTGGATCTCCAACGATGCTGTTGAGTGTATTCGTGCAACACGCGCCGAATGCGCTCTGTCGGGCGAATTATCGACCAGCGGAAATGACAAATGGTATGCGCAGAACCGTGCGCAAGTCCGTCGCGTCATCGGTCGCACCAACTTCCACCGACCAGTTCAGCGTCGTCCGCTCAGTCGCGCGATAGCTTACGCCGAACAACAGCCGCCCGATTTGCAGATCGCGCGCGGTTTGGGATTGCACGTCGCCCCATTCCATTGTCGGGCTGAGCAGGCGCTGCGAGGTTCGGGTGCCAAAGGACCAGCTATGTGCGTAGCCCAGATTGAAAGATGTGCGCTGATTCAAGGCAACACCGATGCCCATGCTCGCAGAGATGGCGTCCCCGGGTTTCACATAGGTGATCTGCACGGGCGGGATCACAGCATCAACGCCATGACCAAAATTGCGCGTGTAACCGATTGAGCCGAACAGCACTGCCGGATCACTGGGCAGGATCGCCGTCAGGCTTGGCGTGACGCCCCAGAAGCCAGAACCAGTTGCCGCACGGCTGGCGCGTCCAAGAGCATCGCGCGGTATCTCGAACGGATCTGTTCCCGTCGGCACGACGAGTTGTAGATTGGCAATCAGGAATGGCCAGCCGCCGCGCGCTGAACGCAGCTGATAACGCGCAGAGAGCTCCAGATCGCCAATACCCTTGCCGCTTGTACTGCTGTCGATCGTCGCGGCGCCGGGATTGTCGGTCGTGCCTTGGATCGGCGCCAAGACAGATTTATCGTTACGATAGACGAATGGCAGCCTTGCGCCGATCTCGACATTGCCGAAAAGCCCATAGCGGAGCCCGGCTGACGCAGTCAGCACATCCTGCCGACTCTCATTGATGTCGAACACGCCGACCAGCACTGACTCTACCACCTCGATCCCGCGGAACAGGGCGCGGTTGCGATCGGCACGTGCATAATCAAATTGCATCTCCGCCGTCAGTTGACCGGCGCGCGTGACAACGCTGCCCTGCTCGCCCAAAACGGCGACTTCAGGCGGGCGATCAATGTCTGGCGGTGCTTCACCCACGGGCGCGTCGGGCCGCTGCGCCATACTGATACCAGCCTCACCTGCTGGCGCGCTCCTTACAGGCGCTGGAGTCACAGCTGGGCTTCCGCCAGCTGTCAGCCGTTGTTCGAGAGCCTGAATGCGGGCTTCCTGCGCGTCCAGCCGCGCCTGCTGCCGCGCGATCAGATCAAGCGCTTGGCGCATATCGGCAGTGCTTGCGCCACGCGAAGCCGTCTGTGCTGCCACCGGATGAGCGACCGAAATCGCGCAGAGCGCGCTGCTCAGCAGCAGGCCTTTTCCAAACATTCCTGTGCTTCCCTTCAATGGATGAGATCCCTGGTGACATCCAGCGCCATGCCTTCAACGCGCGGCATTGCCGATCCGACATTCATCGGGGTCGCGTTCATCAAGTCCAGATTGATGGTCGTGCTGGTTTCAATCGCCCGATCATTCGCGGTGTTGAGGATGACGCTCCCCAATGCCTGTCCAAACACGTGACTGACTTCCAGATCGCGCTTCGTGAGCGAGACTTTGTAGCCATTGGCCAGTTGATCGAGCGACACTGCACCATTGGGCGTATCAACCCGGCCACCGGGCGTAAGCGGCAAGGCTGGCGATCCATCGGGGCTTTGCCCGACCGGGGCCTGCGCGCCCGAGCTGACCGTTACACCCCCCGCCGTATTTCGGAAGCTGCGCTCGACCAGCGACACGCCGCTCTCGCGATCAAAGCTCACCCATACGTCACTTGGGCGCACCTGTTGCTCCTGCGATCCGGGTCCGGTGGACGTCGCTTGGCTGGAGGCGGGCGCATAGATTGCGAGCTGGGCTGGTCCTTGATCAACTGTGAAAAAACTGCGCAGCAATAATTGTCCGTCGACGCTCGTATCGGTCTGCACCGCCATCATCACTTCCACACCATTGGGTAAAAGGAATTTCCCGCGGCTGCCCTCGAGCATCTCCTCCGAGACGGGGTCCAGCGCCGTGGCAAAATCCTGCGCGTGCAACTGACTGGCAAATACAGCGCTCAAGCAGGCCAGAGAAACATGTCTCATCATCCTAAAAGTCCCGCAAAGATGGTGCTGTGAGCGCAAGGGCCTGCTGGCTAAGCGGCTGAACAAATGTCGCGCCAATAGGAGCACGCGAAAAGGCGCTCCATTGAACATCCTTATTGAATGCTTGGCGCCCGATCTGGGATTCCTGACCGATCACGAAATAGACGCCGTTCCATGCTTTTTGAAAACTGGCGCGCGACATGGTGCGTAGGCCAAGGGCGGGATCGCCGACGAGAAGCTCGTCCGCATCAATGCCCTTCACGACCACGAAATGACGATACCCACTGGCTTCGATCAATGCGATGCCCGGCACGCCAGCCTTTTCGATCTGATCGAGCGACACTTTATAGCCGTCGGCCGTCAGCCCGGCGCTCGCCAAAAAGCGCTTCATGTCGAGCAGCGAAAATCCCAAACGCGTGATTTGCGCCCTGTCTCCAGCGCGCCACATGCCATTGAACACCGCTGATTCCGATTGTGGACGGCGATAATGATAGGTGAGAAGCGTTGCCAACGCAGCAGACCCGCAGCTGAAATCATATTGCTGCCTTACGACCGTTAGAAACCGCCGTTCCTCAAACGATTTGATTGGCGGAGACACGTCACCGAGCCCGGCAGCGCCCAGTTGGAACGCCGGCCCCTGACTGACCTGAGCGCTACAGCCGGAAAGCGCCAAACCGCCGACGAGCAGGGCTCGGATCATTATGGGTTAGGCAACAGGGCGATGTTGACATTCATCGAGGCGTTGATCGCGACATTATTCCCCGTATTGGCGTTAATAATCGACAGGCCTGAGAGGTTCTGGAACGCGTTGCCGTCAATCGCGACGGCTCCGGTTACCGAATTTCCGCTTACGCTGCTGTCCGTCACCGCTGCGACATGATTGGCTTCCGCAATCTGGTTGAGGTCCGCGCGGCCATGAATCTGGTCGAGCGTGGCGCTGTCCACCGGCGCAGCCGCGCCATCAAACGGTGCTTGGGCCGCGCTGGCCGTCGCCAGGCTTCCCAGCATTGCCAGCAGGAGCAGCTTTCCAGATAAGGTCCGGTTCATCGATCTCTCCACCGTTATAAGTGGGCCGGCGGCGCTCGCCCCCGGCCCTATATTGTTTAACGAAGCGAGATATCGCCTGCCGAGACGGCCACGCTGACCGACGCATTTTGCGATGCGCCAACGCCGGTGTTCTGGTTGACAGCCTGCATGCCAGCGAAGTTCTGGAATGCGCTGCCGCCCGTCTGGATGCTGTTATCGGTCGTTGGGCTCTCTCCGCCGCGACCATCGAAGCTGACGCTCACGCCGGTCACATAGCTGGAGAGATTTGCACTGGCGACGAGTGCGCCATCACCAAATACATTGTCGGATTTGGCAGAGCCAGAAGCGGTATCTCCACCGCTGAATGCCCAGCTGTGGTCCGAGTTGTCGGAATTATCTTCCCAGCTGTTGTTGCTTGCCACCGTGTTGGTGGAACTATCTTCCTGCGAAGACATGTCACGGCTGTCGGTGGCATTACCGCCATTATTTGCTGCGACCTGCGCACCGCTCGCGGAGCTGTTGTCCGAGCTGTCATTGATCGATGAGTCATTGCCGCTATCGGCCGTGTTGACCGAATTATCCGACATATCGTTGCCGCTGTCCGCGATGTTCAGCGAGTTATCAGACATATCGTTACCGCTGTCGGAAATGCTGTTGTCAGTGGAGGTGGTTGCATTCCAGGTCTGCGCCGTCGACGTGTTGCCGCTGTCCGCAGTGTTCACCGAATTGTTGGACATGTCATTGCCGCTATCGGCGACGCTGTTATCGGTGTTGGAGCTCCATGCCGAGTTGCCGCTGTCGGACGTCGTCGTATTGCCACTGTCCGCAACGCTCGTCGTATTCGTCGTGTTGCCGCTATCTGCAACGCTGATCGAGCGCGTATCGGTCGATGTGCTGTTGCCGCTGTCTGCAATGCTGGTGGAGCGCGTGTCGGTGGTCGTGCTGTTGCCGCTGTCTGCAACATTGAGCGAGTTATCGGACATGTCGTTGCCGCTGTCTGCAACGCTCGTGTTGGTGCTTTGCGTCGAAGTCGCGGTCCAGGCGCTATTGCCGCTGTCGCTCGTATTCACCGAATTGTTGGATGAATCATTTCCGCTATCGGCAACGCTTACATCCGTGGTTGAACTTGCGCTCCAGGCGCTGTTGCCGCTGTCTGCAGTGTTCACCGAATTGTTCGACATATCATTGCCGCTATCGGCCACGCTGTTATCGGTGTTTGCCGTGCTGTTGGCCGTCCATGCCGTGTTGCCGCTGTCGGCGACATTGGTTGTCGTCGTGCTGTCCTGAGCGATTGACGGGGTTGCCGCCAGCAATGCTGCAGCCGATGCTGAGATCAATAGGTTTTTCATCGATATCGTCCTTTCAGGGGTTCCCACGCCTCCCCCGGAACTAGTCCCGGCTCGACGCGCGCTTCGACGATGCGAAGGCCTGATTTGACTACATTAACAATTTGTTAACCACTCCCCCAATGAGAACAGCGCTTACGCCCTCATTTGATGATATTCATCACCCTCAAATAGGGGTGATTTATTTAATAGCGCGCATAGCTGCACAATCCATTCTAGAAAAGAAAAGATTGCCCGGAAAATTATAAAATGGAAAGTTGGCTGCACGATGTGCGGGCAATGCTCATTAGCATGGCGCGTACAAGATCAGTCTGGCGATTTGTACCAGTTTTACTAAAAATATGCTTCAAATAGCTTCGAGCAGTCGCTTCCGCTATTTTCATGTTAGATGCAGATTCAGAAATAGTTGAGCCGCATACTAAGTTATGGACAAGGCGGCTCTCCGTTTTTGTGAGACCGTAGGCATCGCAGCATCTCTGCAGCGACACAGTCAGATCCTTGTCAGAATCATAAATGCACAAGACGAAGGATGGATCCGAAGAAACTTCCGGCTGATTGCTGGTTGGCGACATGATTGCCATCAGCGGCCGTGCATAGCCGCGTCGGTTGAGGTTAATGAGGACCGGCTGCCCGTCTATGGACGCCTTATCCATTGCAGCATGAAGTTTTGCCGTTTCGCCTCTGCTCACCGCCACCAATGAGTAGCGCGATTTGTGGACGACATCCCTCTGCTCGAACATGATACGCGCGGCAGAGTTTTCTTCGATCACAGCCCCGTTTTCATCCAGAATGATGACGGCAACGTCGCTGATATCCAGAGCTGATTTCAGAGCCGTCAGCGTGCGATGCTGGTTACGCGCATGCAGCCAGAGCCGGAAATATCCCGCCAGCACGGGCTGCAACTTTTTGGCCATTTGTTCGGCAGCGAAATGTTTCACAACATTCGCGCGAATATAGAAGGCCGTCAGGACGACCCGCAATTGGCCGGCTTCCGCCAGTTGCAACCGCAAGACCCGGGCAGTCTGATGCTCATGCTGAATGTCATGCCAACTTAATGATGGTTTTTGCGTCACGGCGCGCTCTGGCTCTGCGGCATCCCGATCCAGCGCCTTGATCAGCGTGGGTTGTGAAAGCACCCCACTGCGCTTGGGATCAATCCACGCCAGCAGTTCTGGCGGATCGTTATCGCGGTGGATTGTCAGCGCCACTTCATCCGCCATCGCTCGCGTCGCGAATTTGCTTAAAATCCAGTTGAGATCGTCTTCGACCCTATCGGATTGAGCGGTCTGGCTGATGGGTCTCGATCCATTGGGCTCAAATGTCGAAATTCTGCTGTCAAGCACGACCCCCTCGTTCTCCGACATCTCCCCCTCCTCAAATCACGTTCCGCGCCGACCGCTGGTATTTTATGCTAACGCTCAGTTAATAGTTTTGCTCCTCATCTAATTTCGGGACCGCCCTGCTCTCCCAAAGGGCAGCAACAACCCGCGGGGGACGCTTGGTAATGAAAACGCATGTTGCGTTGAATGAACGTTAATTGCTGTATGCCGCCAGCCGAACGGGAAGAAGGCGCACTGCCCCCGCTCACTGCCGTGTACAGGATTATGGCGGCCAAGCCGGAATTTCGTCACATGATCATCGGGCTGGCGCTGGTCACCATGGGCATGTTCGGGTCCGGCGCTTTCTACGCCCCCTTCTTCATGCGCGCACATGGCCTGAGCCTGAGCGAAGTCGGCGTCTATTATGCCGTGCAAAGCGGCATTGCGGCCACGGCGGGATTGGCGATTGCCGGGTTCGGGATCGACCTGATCTCGAAGCGTGGGGCCAGATGGTATGCGCTGTTGCCCGCTCTCGGCGTGCTCCTCAGCGTGCCGTTCAATCTGATTGGTTACAGCGCCTCAAATCCGGTTGTGGCGCTGATCTTCCTTATCTGCGGCGCCATATTGGCCTTCTTTCACAATGTGCCGACCCTCGTTGCCCTCCAGAACATGGTTGGCCCACGCATGCGCGCGACGGCTGCCTTCGTGTTCTTCTTCGTCACCACGCTTGTCGGCGTGGGCGTCGGGCCTGCCGTGCTGGGGTTCATCAGCGATCTTTATGCGAATGCCTTGTTTGATGGCGGCAGTTTTTCAGCGCTTTGCCACACTGCCAAGGGCGTACCAGTGGCCGATGCACTGCAGGCAGCCTGCACCAAAGCGTCTACAACCGGCATTCGGTATGCCCTGCTGACCAGCACGATTGTCGCCGCCTGGAGTGCGCTGCATTATTATCTGGCCTCACGCGCAATCGTGAAAGCGGGGCGGTGAGGTCTTTGCGCCTGTTTTGAGGTTGTCCGCAAATAACGGTTGCCACGTAACCGCGCAAAATCCTGATAACTGCTGCCGATTCAATCGGGAGAAGAAGCCTTAAACCTGGGTTAGCGTCCCCAACATTTCCGGTTGGCTTTGGCGCGATTCATCGCATAACGCCGCACTATGTCGCGAGAACCAAATTCGCCTGCAGGAAAAGCCCCTGAGCGTGTTCCGCTCGGCACACTGATCAACACCCTTTTGTCCACCGCACAAATGTCCAGTGCTCGCGAGATCGATGCCGAACTTGAGTTAGCCAATCTTGATCGACGGTTGATTTCATTGATTGGCCGCAGGGGCAAAGTCACCTTCACTCAGATCGCCAGGCTCTCCGGCATTCAGCGCGCACAGATCAGTCGCTCTCTGGCGCACCTGACAGCCATAGGCCTGGTCAATCGTCCTGACGTTCGTTCGAAAGCGGAGTTCACGGAAAAGGGACAGGCCGTCTACGAAGAGATTCTCGCGGTGGCCATTGCTCGCAATGTCGAAATATGCCGCGGCCTTGATGCGCCAACGCGAGACTTTTTTGTCCGCTCGACACGATCAATGATCGATGAGGCCGCCAAGATACTCGACGCTGAGATCCAGCTGTCCACCGGCACGAGGGAACCGGGCGCCGAGCGCAGGGCTGAACGCCGACCGAATGAACGCAATGAGCCTGGCATTGCTGATGATCGGGTGCATGTGATGGTGCTTCCACCGCTCACTACGCTCTCATCCTACCTCAATCGTACGGCAACATTGCTCGCAAAACGGGTGGGCGCGATCTCATCGTTCGAGGCTGACATGCTCGTGCTCATCGGCAGGAACGAGCCGATGACCCAGCTCAGCCTCACAAGAACGACGGGGGACAGCAAGAGCCAGATCGTTCGCGCCTTGACGCGCATCGAGAGCATAGGACTTGTGAACCGAACGAAGGTGAGCGGCAGGCGTGACATCCTGCTCGACCTTTCAGCGGATGGAAAGGCGCTCTGGCGCCTGCTCACCTCAGCGGAGGTGGACCGCGATAACCGTCTCTTGAGCTTTTTGGAGGCTGGGGAAGAGGCACGCTATCGAGCGACCCTCACCTTGCTGCTCGAAAATGCACGCATGATGGCGATGGCCTGACAGCTCTGCCAGTTGGCGCCTTTCTTCAAGAGCGCTGTGCCCAAATCAACACCGCCCCTAAAATCCCAAACTGCCCTGTGCTGTCTGGCAACCCATGGCCTCGCAAGCGAGCATGAACAATAGGCAAAGGGCACTGCGCATGGGCTTCGGTTCGTCGCATAAACTCTACCACGCCGCAAAATCTAGTTCTCATAATCAACAAATCTCTTGTGTGCCAACAATCCGCCTGCAATATCCCTTTCATACGGTCACCGTGAAGCGACGGGGCAAGAAATTAAAAGTTTCACTAGGGGAGGGTTACATGCAGGTAAGTCGACGGGCGCCCTTGCGGCGCAACGGATTTTTGTTGGCTGGAGCGGCTTTGATGAGCGTCAGCGGCGCACTTCCAGTCGCCGCGCAAGAAGTCAGCGATGAGGAGGAGGAAAAAGCCTCGGTCATCAACGACATCATCGTCACCGCCGAACGGCGTGCCATGAATCTCCAGGATACACCGCTCTCGATTGTCGCGGTCAACAAAGAGATGGTGGAGGCGCGGGGTATCGAGGATCTGGAGGATCTGGCGAACCAGACACCCAATCTCAGCATCGCGCCACAACGCGGCGGCAGCACATCAACCCCGTCTTTCACGATCCGCGGCATTGGCGGTGGCGGCGGCGCATTGGGCGAGCGAGGGGTCGGCCTCTACATCGACGGCATCTACATGCCGCGAACCGCGGGATCGGTCCTGAAAGTTGTCGACATCGATCGGATCGAGGTGCTTCGCGGCCCTCAAGGCACGCTGTTCGGTCGCAACTCTACAGGCGGCGCAGTGCGCTATTTCACGGAGCAGCCGAAGCTTGGTAAAACGCTCGGCTATGTTCAAGTCACGGCCGGTGACTATGATCGGGGCGATATTGTCGGCGCGGTCAACATTCCGATCGGCGATACCTTGGCCATCCGCGCACAGGGTGCTTATCTGCATCAGGGCGGATGGGTGCAGCGCGGCACGCAGAAAAACGGCGCATCCAAAGATTATGTCGCCCGCGTGCAAGCGCGGTTCGAGCCTGACGATCGCTTCAGCGCGACAGTCGGCTTCCTCTACACCGATTCCCGATCGAACGGATCACCGATCGTGACCGAGGAATTCGATCTGCGACCCGGCATCGAGCCAACCCCGGGTTTCGCAGGTATCCAAGGTAACTACGCAGACTGGTTGAACGATGCCTTCAAGGCTGTCGGCCAGGCGCCGATTGCGGCATATAATGATCCGCGCGTCGTGACCGGAGATAAATTCCGCCAGCACGACATCTGCCTGCTGGATGATTTCAATCCAGATTTCGGCGACGAATGTGTGCAGGAGAACACGTCTGTCTACTGGCAGGCCGACTTGCGCATGTCTTACGAGCTTTCTGATGACGTTACCCTGTCATCAACCTCGGGCTTTTCGAAACTCGATTTCGACGGGGTCATCGACTATCAGCAGCTTGGCACGGAAAGTCGCTCGCTCGACACCGCTTCGAAGGTGTTCTACCAGGAACTGCAGCTTAATGCGGCGCCATTCGGCGGTGCGATCGACCTTGTCACGGGCCTCAATTATTTCCACGAGACCTCCTCCGAGCAAGGGCTGACCGTCACGCGTAAAGGCACCAGCGTCTATCCAAACCAGGCCAATGGCAATGCCGATGGTGGCCTGGTCCGCAGGCAGGATGCTGACACCACCCAGTTCGCAAACTCGTTCGGCGCCTTTGTCAGCGCGACATGGCATGTGACCGACAGGTTCAATTTCACTGGTGGTCTGCGCTATGCCTATGATCGCAAGCGCATCGAATCGATCGAATATGCCTCATCCGACTTCACGCCAGCACCGGGCACCACATCGACCTTCGTCGATAGCTCGCGTTCTTGGCAACAGGTCGATTATCGCGCGACCATCGACTATAAAATCACGCCAGACGTTCTGGCCTATGCGACGATCTCCAAGGCTTATAAAGCTGGCCTTTATAGCTTCACGATCGCCGACTTTGTGCCGGGTCCTGACCAGAGTGGAGACGGCGTGCCGACCGTTCCGCCCGAGACGGTGCGAAACTACGAGGTCGGCCTGCGCATGGCGCTGTTCGACAGGGCGCTGATCATCAACCCGACTGGATTTTATATGCAGTGGGGTAACCGGCAGTCGTCTCGTCGCATCACATGCGGGTCGGGGCCTGCTTGTCCGCTTGGTTTCGTGCTTCAGGTCGTGGATGCTGGCGACATCGACGTTTATGGCCTCGAGCTCGACACCCGATTGCGCGTCTCACGGAACTTCTCGCTGGATGCGAGCGGCTCGCTGACAGGCGTGAAACTCGATCCGGTGCGCAATGGCGGCCCATTCCTGTTCCCTGACATTCCGCGCAAGCAGTTCACACTGGGCGGCACGCTGACTATGCCCTCCAAATTTGGGGCGCTGACGGCGAACTTGAACTGGAGCTACACGGATGACCAGAGTACGCTGAACCTCGACAACCCAGACTCAAAATATCAGCTTCCCTCCTATGGCCTCGTCAATGCCCGGCTCCGCTTCGTGCCGAAGAATGTGCCGGTCGTGATCTCAATCTTTGCGAACAACCTGCTCGACAAGACCTATGCGAACGGAGGCACCCGCTTTGGCGGCGCATATTTCGACAGCTTCACGGCGACGGGCGTTGGAACCCCGCCTCGCAATATGCTGTCGCTTGTTCGTGGCAAGCCACGCATGATCGGAGCGTCGATCCGCTACGACTTCTGACTTTTACCTCTCCGCATATATGCGGTGGAACGTCCTCTGAAAGGGCGGGCGGATCGGACATCGATCCTGCCCGCCCTTTCTTTTTATGGGAGCGTCGACCGGCGTAGGTTGGCCTCGTCCTAATGCGTGCCGCTCGGGTGCAAGCAGGGGCATGGAGAGCGCCACACCATGAGGTGGGCGAGCTGAGGACTGGGAGGACGGTGGTCCGAACAGTAGATGATAGGTATGGCTTCTCCCGCCGCCAGCTTCCCGACATATCAGGCGCGGCCATCGCCGACGCGCCAATATCCCTTTTCAAAGCCGCGATGGACGAGACCTAAAGGCCGATCACCTTGGCGATGGTTCCTCTGATCTCCTGAGGCGCATTGAGTTTGCCAACAGAGCCTTCAGGCAAGGCCCCGGCCTCGATCCACCAGCCTATGACCGCTATTTCCTCTTTCGTCAGAGGCGTCCGGCCATTTTTCGGCATGAAGTCTTTATGACCTGCGGGCAGAGTGATGCGCCGGAAAAGGTCGCTGCGCTGCTTTTCGCCCGGATCGATCACCGCTCCACTCTCGCCACCTTCCATCAGGCTCTTATAGTCCGCAAGTGACAGCCCTCCGCGACGCTTGGCATCATTATGGCATGAAGCGCAGCGCGTCTGGAGCGTCGGATGGACGACATCGAGAAAGACATCGGCGTCGGCGACGTTGGTAACAGGTTGCCTCCCGCCTGGGCCTGATCTCAGCGGCCCCGGCGCGAACTCGGTGAGATAGGTCGGACCATGCGTCAGATTGCCGCCAAAATGTCCAGTGGCCACCAACAGCCCACCCGTGACGAGGCAGGCAACAGGCCAAACCCTGTCGTAGATCTTCGAAAATTCGCGCTGCCAGACCCAAACGATCAGTGCGCTCGCAGCCAGCAACACGCCGCTCCAGCGGTGCCAATTGACGGCGTCACCGGTAAAGCCAGGTTCACTCGCGTGCATATAACCCAGCGTCACCGTCAGGAAGGCGCTCAACGCCCCAACGAACCATGTTACGGACACAGCGGGGCGCAGGGCGGCAAATCGCGGCCAGCGGCTCGCAATCTCAAGCCCGATCGCCATCATCAATATGCCGATCGGCAAGTGCAGCGCGAGAACGTGAAATCGCCCGAGGAAGAAGATGAAGTCCTGCACGCAAAGCCCCCGAATGATGTGGTCCGTAAGCGACGGACTGTTTCAGCTGATCCCGCAGGACTGCCCGTTGCGAGCGCAAATTTGCTCAATCAATGTCATAGATTTGGGCTTTGGCTCGGCGGCCGCGGTCGCCAGAAACACACCCTTGGCCCAAATATAAGGCGTGCGGCCCTGATCGTCGCGGAGGTCGAACTTCGCACCTTTGCTCGCCAGATAGGTGAGGATCTTGTTCGAGCCCCGGTTCGCCGCACCGTGAACGGCGGCCAGTCCCATCGCGTTGGTCGCGTTGAGATCCTGCCCGAAGCGCTCATGGCAGAGCCGCACGGCCTCCAATAGCTTGTCCTCCCCTTCATCGAAGGTTTGGAAATATACCCAATTGATACCGGCAGCAGCCATCAGGGGCGTCGTGCCATTTGTCGTCGAAAGGCTGGGGTCTGCGCCCTTGCTCACGAGCAGCTTCATCGCCTCGACATCACCGGAAAGCGCCGCGCGGAGAAACGCAGTCTGGCCCGTAAAGTCAACCCACGCCAGCGAGCCAGCGGTCTGCAGCCAGAAGCGGGTCGGCGGATAATGCATCACGCGCGCATTCGGCTTGGCGCCTTTTTCCAGAAGCAAGCCGATGGTTTTGAGCGCGCGCGGACGGTCTATGCCCTTTTGATGGAGCGTATCGGGATCAACCTCGACATTGCGCACATCGACAGCCGCCCAGAGAGGCGTGCGGCCATACCAATCCGCCGCGTTCGGGTTCGCACCCTTCTCAAGCAGATATTGCGCAACTGGCATATTGTCATTCAGCGCCGCCACAAGCAGTGGCCGGGCATCATTTGCCTCCGGTTGCTCGATGTTCGCGCCCGCTTCAACAAGCGCCTTGGCCATGTCGACCGTCCCCTCACGGGCGGCGAGATGGAGCGGTGTTACTTTGCCGGGCCACTCGCCTCGCGCGCCCTCGGGTGGCACGCCGCCGCGCACGATCCCGTCACCATGAGAGCCGCCGCCATCCCCCGGCGGACGGACTGTGGGCGGCTTCCCCAATTTCGTTGCTGCATTCACATTTGCGCCGGCTTCGATGAGGGCCTTGACCGCCTCGACACTTCCACCGCGCACCGCTAGCATGAGTGGTGTTTGGCCATAGGCCTTATCCGCAAAATTGGGGTTCGCGCCCGCGGCGATCAGCGCCTCGACATTATCGCTATCGCCTTCACCCGCAGCAATCATCAGGGCCGTTTGACCGGTACGCGAAAGCGTATCCACCGGCGCACCCGATTTGATGAGCCGACGCAACACTTTGGAAGAACCGAACTCTGCCGCAACATGGAGCGGCGTGAGGCCATATTCATTGGCAAGGCTCGGATTGGCGCCAAGATCAAGCAGGCGGTCGGCCTCTTCAACCACATCGCGCCGCGCGAGCCAGTGCAGTGCTGGCGTCCCGTCGGGCGAGCGGGCGTCCAGATCAGCGCCACTGTCGATCAACTCACGCATGCGCTTGAGGTCGTTATCCCGTGCCGCCACCGCCATCATCATGCCGAGCGCCTGCGCTTCTTTGGCGGGCAGCTGCGGCCTCTGCTTGTGCAGCAAAAGGAAGGCCAGGATCGCGAGCGCAACGACCGCCAGCGATACCAGCGCGATGCTTTTCTTCGATGCTGGCATCAGATGTCGATCGTGCCGTTACTGTCGCCGAACGATTCCACTGGCGCGCCTGCCTTTTGCAGGATGGAGAGCAGCAGGTTGGAGAGGGGCTTCCCCTTCCCCACGCCGCCGCTGATGTGACGGTTTCCAGCAATGCGGCCAGATCCGCCACCTGCCAGCAGGATTGGCAAAGGC
>CBIHKY010000040.1:0-28807 GCA_966205705.1 uncultured Alphaproteobacteria bacterium | reverse complement strand
GAATACTTCCGCACGAACAACGCTGCGGACCCTTATGGCAATCTCTACCAGATCAGCCTCACCGGTAACGTCGGCAGCCGTCCGCGCATCGCCTTCTCGGATCTGAACGAGGATCTCTGGTCGGCGGGTGCTGATGTCACCTACAAGCTGTTCCCGAACTTCGGCGTCAGCGCGGGTTATGCCTATCAGCTCACGCGCCGCACGACCGTGCGTCGCGAGTTCCAGCTGAATGCCGATAACTCCACGCCGACCGGCATTTTGCTGCTGCGTCCAGATATCCTGTTCGCGCCCGGCATGATCAATGCCAATATCGGCGGCGTGGTGAACCCCTACGGCATCGAGGCCAACGAGATTGAGGTCAATCCGGCGTGGAGCGCGCGCCTCAAGAGCCATGCAGGCTATGGCAAGATCAACTGGCAGGCCACGCCGGAAATCCTGCTCGACGCTGGTGTCCGCTATGAGCGCGCCTTCCAGCGCACCGAGCGTATTCCGCTCTTCCTCTCGGACACGTCGGTGTTCCGCACCGAGCTCAAGAATGATTACTGGCTGCCGGCCGCGACGATCACCTGGGAATTCCAGCAAGGCATGCAGCTGCGCGTGAATGCGTCCAAGACGATTGCCCGCCCGCAGTTCCGCGAGCTGGTGTTGCAGCCTTATTTCGATCCGGAGAGCAACCGCACCTATAACGGCAACCCGTTCCTGACCGACAGCAAGCTGACCAATTTCGAGGCGCGCTACGAATGGTATTATGATCGGGATCAGCGCCTGTCCGTTGCGGGCTTCTTCAAGAAGATCGACAAGCCGATCGAGGCCTATCTCTCGCTCGACTCATCGGGCAACAGCGCCTCGACCTTCTTCGCCAATGCCCCAACGGCAGATCTCTATGGCGCGGAGTTCGAGCTGCAGAAATATTTCGACATGTCGAACTGGTTTGACGCTGCGATGTTCTCATCGCGCCGTCTGATGCTGAGCGGCAACTATACCTACACCAAGTCCAAGCTGAAGATCAAAGACGGCGATACCACGATCGGCGCGAACGGCTCGGAGACAGCGGCAAGCTCCTATTTCAGGGACGGTTCGCCGCTCACCGGCCAATCCAATCACATCGCCAACCTGCAGATCGGCATGGAAGATACGGACAAGCTCTCGCAGCAGACCTTCATCCTCTCCTATGCCAGCAAGCGCGTGACCAGCCGCGGCATCTCCGGCAATCAGCCGGACGTGTTCGAGCATCCGGGCTTCAACCTCGATTTCGTGCTGCGGCAGGGTGTCGTGGTGGCAGGGCGTGATGTTGACGTGAAGTTTGAGGCCCGCAACATTCTGTATAATAAATATCGCGAATATCAGCAGCTTGGTGACAAGCGCATCTATTACAACCTCTACAATATCGGCACGACATTCAACCTGTCGCTCTCGACAACCTTCTGATTTTGAACGTCGAACCCGTCGCCTCTCAACCGAGGTGGCGGGTTTCTTGTGTCACCCCGTCCAAATCTGCTCGCGATACCATTGGGTGATCACATATTTGGTGCCGGCCCGCACCTTCATGCCATGATGGATGGTTGCAGCGTTCATCCCGCCATCGGGCAGGCGATTGTTCCAGGCAATGAGCTTGCCAGTCTCCGGCTTGATGATCTTGTCGATCTTGGTGAAGCGCGTCGCGCCGCCCGCCTGTGGCTCATTCAGGTAGACCATCAAGGTCCAGGTGCGATTGCCCGAGCGACCGCAATAGCGCTCGAAATCCATGCCGCCCGGCTCGAAATAATCGGTATGCGCCTTGAACTCCTGCCCCACCGCATAGCGTTGCCCCTGAAGCGGCTCACCATGCTGGCCATCAATCCCGCAATAGGCCGATAGCTTGGCGGCGATGCTGGCGATGAATGAGTTAGCACCATCCAGATCACAGGTCTCGCTGGTGCGGAACGCCTCATAGCCCAGATCATCCGCAATGGTGGAGGGGCGTCGATCAGCATCGATTCGCGCGATGAGTTCAGCGCATTCTTGCGCGCTCAAAAAGTCGCGTTTGATGAACAATTCCAGGTCCCGGCGGGGGAGGCGCTGGATGCCGGGCTGGCTGGCGAGGAGGGGGGCGTCATGCGTCGACATGCAACCCGTAAAAGGATATCAGCCACGTTGTGCAACACTTAACCGCAGCTTTGCGCCCGGTAAGAGACGGCACCGAATCTTTTCTTGAAATTTGTGTGCCCCAACGCCGTTCACCTGTCATTTTTCAGTAACCATCCTGTCATGGATCGGTCATAGAGCAGGCATAGGCAACGCGGGCTTTGCTGGAGGGTCTATACTCTAATATGCGGTGGTCCGATTTCATGCGGCGCGCGCGACAGGGCCGGTCTGCCGGCTCCTCGGACTTTGGCCAATGGCTGGAGGCTGCGTTGCTCGTCATCCTGCTCATTCAGGTGGCGCGCCTGCTTTGGGCGCTGGTGACGCCCGTTGGTCCGTTTGGCGATTGGCGGGCGCGTGAGCCTGTGGTGGTGGGTGCGGATGCCCGCGCTGCGCTATTCACCGGCTTCGACCCCTTTTTCCGCTCAAGCGGTGCTGGCGCTGGTGCAGCCCAGCAAGTGACATCGCTGCCGCTCAAACTGTTCGGCATTCGCGTGAACGAGGCGTCCGGCTCCGGCTCGGCGATCATCGAGGATGAGAGCGGCGTTCAGAACAGCTATGCCGTGGGTGACGAGATTTCGCCCGGCGTCACGCTCAAGGCCGTTCAGTTCGATCATGTCATCATTCAGCGCGGGTCGGCGGACGAGACGCTGTATATCGATCAGTCCGGCAGCGGCGAGCCTGTTGAAGGCGGCGCGCCTGCCGTCCCCGGTCAGGCGCCAACCGCAGCGCCTGCGCCTGACGGTGCCATGCCTGCGCCCCCAACACTCGGTGCCCTCGCGCCCAATAGCGTTCTCAGCGCCGTCAACATGGTGCCCCGCAACGAGGGCGGCAAGGTGACCGGCATTGTTGTGAGCGCGCGGCAAAACCCCGAGATTTTCGCAGGCGCAGGTTTCCGCCCCGGTGACATTGTCGTGCAGGTGAATGGTCGCCCGGTCACGTCTACTGGCGATATCAAGCAATTGCAGGATAGCGTGCGCCCCGGTGCGCGCATTTCCCTCATGGTCGAGCGTGGCGCTGCCACCGTGCCAATTTCTCTCATACTCCCGGAAAACCGATGACCGTTTTGCCCAAGAAATTCCGCCGCTATGCCGGGAGCGCCGTGCTGGCGCTGCTGCTCGCCGTGCCTGCGGTGGGGCAGCTGAGCCTCAATGTGCGCGATGCCGATATCCGCGCTTTCATTCAGGATGCGGCGCGCGTTACCGGGCGCACCTTCATCATCGATAGCCGGGTGCAGGGCAAAGTCTCGGTCGTCACCGATCGTCCGCTCTCCCGCTCTGAATATTTCGAGATTTTCCTCTCCACCATGCGCGCCAATGGGCTTGTCGCGGTGCCAGCTTCAGGCGGTGCATTCCGCATCCAGCCGGTCGAGGGCATTGCGGGGCAGCCGGGGCAGGTGGGTGGCCGCGCCACGCGGAACCAGTTTGTGACGGAAGTGATCCGCTTGCGCTCTATCGATGCGCAATCGGCGCTCGATACGCTGCGGCCATTGGTGAGCCGGGAAGGGTCGATCACCGCAAACCGATCTGGCCGCTCGATCGTGGTGGCGGACTATGCCGATAATATCGGTCGCATCCGCCAGGTGCTGAACCGTCTGGACATGGACGGCTCAACCACCGAGCTGATCGTGCTGAAAAATGCTGGCGCGCGCGAGATCGCGACGTCCTTGCAGACGCTGATCACCGGCGGCGGTGAAGGTGCGCAGGCGCAAGCGACCGTGGTCGCCATCGATAGCTCGAATAGCATCGCCATTCGCGGCGACGCTGTCACCGTGCAGCGCCTCGCGGGCATGGCGCGGCAGATCGATACGCGCGCGGCATCGGGTACGGAGATTCGCGTTTATTGGCTCCAACATGCCGATGCGGACAAGATGGTGCCGGTGCTGCAGCAATTGCTAGGGCAGGCCGGGATCAGCAGTTCGTCTGTGACCAGCACGAACGCATCGTCAGGCAGTGGCGGCGCGCCGAGCGCGGCGGCGGCAGCACCGGTTCCGGTGGCAGCGCAATCCTCGGGCGGGAGCGAAGGCTCCGGCATTGCTGGACGTGGCCCAGCCATCGTCACGCGCTATGAGGGCGCCAATGCCGTCATCGTGGGGGCCAATGGCGATACGCAGCGGATGTTGGGCGAGGTTGTGCGCCAACTCGATACGCGGCGCGAGCAGGTGCTGGTCGAGGCGATCATCGTGGAGATTGGCGACAATGCGGCGCGCCAGCTTGGCGTTCAGTTCCTCCTGGGCAGCACCAAGACCGGCTTTGCGGCAACCAATTACAGCAATGCGCAGCCGAACATCCTGACGCTGGGCGGCGCCATTGCTGCAAATGAGCTTAACTCCCAGCAGACGGTCGTTGTCGCTCCGGACGGAACCCGCACGACGACGACGACGACGGAAAATGGCGGGCTTGCCAATGAGCTACAGGGCGCAGCGGTTGCATCGCTGCAGGCGGCGCGCGGCGGCTTTGGCGGCATCGCGACGCAGATCGGCAGCAGCGGTGTGCTTGGCGCGATCATCAACGCCGTGCAGGCGGATACGCAAAGCAATGTGCTCTCCACGCCATCCATTCTCACGCTGGACAATCAGGAAGCCAAAATCCTCGTCGGGCAGGAAGTGCCGGTTGCGACGGGCGAAGCGCTGAGCCCCAATTTCGACAATCAGTTCCGCACCGTGCAGCGCCAGAATGTGGGCGTGATGCTGGAGGTGAAGCCGCAGATCAATTCGGGCGGCGCGATCAAGCTGTTCATCAAGCAGGAGGTCAGCAGCGTTGCGGGGCCAGTCTCCAATTCCAGCAGCGATCTCATCATCAACAAGCGCCAGATCGAAACGACGGTGACCGTGGATGATGGCGACATTCTCGCGCTGGGCGGCTTGCTGGACGAAAATGAGCGCAGGACGATCGAGAAAATCCCGCTGCTTGGCGATATTCCGCTGCTCGGCAATCTGTTCAAATCGCGCAGTCGCTCCAAGGCCAAGACCAATCTGATGGTCTTCATCCGTCCTACGATCCTGACCAATCGCAAGGATGCGGCGGACATGACCGCGCGGCGCTATGGCTATATTCGCGGGCAGCAGGCGTTGGGCAACCCCAAGGTGGAGCCATCGCTCGACCAGCTTGTGCGCGAATATATGGGCGCTGAGATCCCTGTAACATTCACCGCCTTGCCGACTGACGAAGTGGTTGATGGGCGTCTTACGCCGGTCGAGGCGACAAGCTCCCAGCAGGTCGTGCGGCCTGAGTCTGCCGCGCCGAGCAAGCGCAAGTGAGCGAGGGCCGGCCCGCTCCGTCGCCCATCGAGGCGGCAGCGCCGCTAGAAGGCGTGCCGGTCGAGGCCGAGCGCGGCATATTGCCGATCGACATTCCCTATGGCTTTGCGCGCAAGCATGGCGTGGTGATCACCTCCAGCAAGGTGGATGATGACGCGAAGGCGCGCATCGCCGTGGCCCTGCGTGAAGGCGCAGACCCCCGCGTGCTGGTGGAGGTGCGCCGCCATCTGGCCCGCAGCTTCGACGTGTCGCTGGTGAGCGTGCCCGCATTCGAAAAGCACCTCTCCGATCATTATGCGATGGATGGCTCAGCCGCCGCCATGGCGGGATCGCTCAACATGGGCGGCGATGAGCTGGATTTCATTGCTGGCGATCTGCCCACGGCAGAGGATCTGCTCGATAGCGGCGATGATGCGCCTGCCATCCGCCTCATCAACGGGATCATTGCCGAAGCCGCGCGGCAGGGCGTGAGCGATATTCATATCGAGCCTTATGAGACCGGCCTTGTCGTGCGGATGCGCATGGATGGTGTGCTGACCGAGACGCTGCGCATGCCGCCGCATGTCGCGCCCGTGGTCGTCAGTCGCATCAAGGTGATGGCGCGGCTGGACATTGCCGAGCGTCGCGTGCCGCAGGATGGCCGTATCGGGCTGACCTTGGGCGGCAAGCTGCTGGACGTGCGCGTGTCCACCTTGCCGAGCCGGGCGGGCGAGCGGGTGGTGCTGCGTATTCTCGACAAGGAGAATGCGGGCATTTCGCTCGATATTCTCGGCCTTACCGGTATTGCGGATGCTGTGTTCCGTGAGGCGCTGGGCGAGCCGAATGGCATTATCCTCGTCACCGGGCCAACTGGCAGCGGCAAAACGACCACGCTCTATGCGGGCCTGCGCCAGCTCAATGATGGCAGCCGCAATATCCTGACTGTCGAAGATCCGGTGGAATATGCGATTGAGGGCGTGGGCCAGACGCAGGTGAATTCCAAAGTCGGCCTCACTTTCGCAGCGGGCCTGCGCGCGATCCTGCGGCAGGATCCCGATGTGGTGATGGTCGGCGAAATTCGTGACCGCGAGACGGCGGAGATTGCCGTGCAGGCCTCGCTCACCGGCCATCTCGTGCTCTCCACCATCCACACCAATGATGCTGTCGGCGCCATCACCCGCATGCGGGACATGAAGGTGGAGCCATTTCTGCTCGCCTCTACCGTGCGCGCGGTCATTGCCCAGCGGCTGGTGCGGCGGCTGTGCACTCATTGCCGCGAGCAGGTGCCTGCCGACAAATCTGTGAGCGCGCTGCTTGGCGTGGATGAAGGTACGCCCATCTACCGCCCGCATGGTTGCGAGCATTGCAATAATTCGGGCTATAAAGGCCGGGTCGGCGTGTTCGAGGCGATCCGCATCGATGAGACGATCCGCAAGATCATCAATGATGGCGGGGATGAATCGCTCATCGCGCGCCACGCCTTCCTCAATGCGCCTAACCTGATTTCCGCCGCTCGTGCGTTGGTGATCGCCGGTGAAACGAGCGCGGAAGAAGCGATCCGCATCTCGCGGCGTGAAATGACCGATGCCTGATTTTGACTATGTGGTGATCGACGGGGCAGGGCGCGAAAAGCGTGGTCTGCTCCGGGCTGATTCCTCGGCAGACGCACGGGAGAAGCTGGCAGCGAAGAAGCTGTTCGTCGTGCGCGTGGCGGAAGGCCGCGGTGCTGCCGAGGGTGCTGAGGGTAAGTCGCGCTCTGGCCGCAGCCTGTTCAGCTTTGAGCGCAATCGGATGTCATCCAAGGATCTGACGCTGTTCACGCGCCAGCTGTCCACTCTCGCGCAAGTTTCCCCGCTGGAAGAAGCGCTTCGCACGATCAACCGCCAGAGCGAAAAGCCGCATGTGCGCGATGTCGTCAGCCGGGTTCATGCCGGCGTGATGGAAGGCCGCAGCCTAGGTGAATCGATGGCGATGGAGCCGCGCAGCTTCCCCGGCCTCTACCGCGCGATGATCTCAGCCGGCGAGCGCTCTGGCAGCCTGCCTGCGCTTACCGAGCGGGTGGCGATGCTGCTCGAACGGCAGGCCATCATGCGCTCCAAGCTGTTGACAGCGCTGGCTTATCCGATCGTGCTGGCGGTGTTTGCGGTCGTAGTGGTCATCTCGCTGATGATCTTCGTCGTGCCGCTCGTGGTCGAGCAGTTCGATACGCTGGGCCAGCAATTGCCGCTGCTCACGCGCATCGTGATGGCCATCTCCAATTTTCTCGCGACCTGGTGGTGGGCGCTGCTCATCCTGCTGGGCGGCCTCGGCTTCCTGGGCTGGCGCGCGCTTGGCAATGAGGATGTGCGGCTGCGCATGGATAGTGCGATGCTGCGCATGCCCTTCCTGGGGCGGCTGATCCGCGATCTCCACGCTGCCCGCATGGCCCGTACGCTTTCTACGATGGTCGAGAGCCGCTTGCCGATCATCGAGGGCTTGGCGCTGACTGTGCCGACTATTCACAACCGGGCGCTGCGTGCCGCCACGGTGGATATTGTTGAGGCGGTTCGC
Source organism: uncultured Alphaproteobacteria bacterium (assembly GCA_966205705.1). Taxonomy (GTDB): domain Bacteria; phylum Pseudomonadota; class Alphaproteobacteria; order Sphingomonadales; family Sphingomonadaceae; genus Sphingobium. Next base: position 20,898 of record CBIHKY010000040.1, on the reverse strand, counting down.
GGCGGTGGCAGCCTCTCTGCCGCGATGCGCCGTGCCGATGTGTTCCCGCCCTTGCTCGTCTATCTCGCCGCGAGTGGCGAGAGTGCCGGGCAGCTCGATGTGATGCTGGAGCGGGCTGCGGAATATCTTGAGCGTGAGTTTGATGCGTTCACTGCGGCGGCGCTCTCCATGCTGGAGCCGCTCATCATCATCGTGATGGGCGGCATGGTCGCCATCATCATTCTCGCTATCCTGCTGCCCATCATGCAGCTGCAAAATCTTACCGGTGCCGGAGTTTAACCCATGACGTTCGCTCGTAACCTCATCCGTTCTGCCAAGAAGGGAGCGATTGCGCGCCTGCGCCGTCGCATGGCGATCAAGCTGCCGCGCAAGTCGAGCGAGCAGGGCTTTACGCTCATTGAGCTTCTCGTTGTGATCGTCATCATCGGCCTGCTTGGCACCATTGTCGCGATCAACGTGTTCGGCGCGCTTGGCACCAGCAACGTCGCCAAGGCCAAGGCGGACATCGCCTCGCTGGAATCCGCGCTCGATCAATATCGCCTCGATAATCTGACTTATCCAAGCACAAGCGATGGCCTGAACGCGCTTATCGCCACGCCGCCGGGCCTCGCCCAGCCGGAGCGTTACCGGATCGGCGGATACATCAAGAAGCTTCCCAACGATCCGTGGGGCAATGCCTATCAATATGCCGCGCCGGGCCGCAAAGGGGCGTTCGACGTTTATTCGCTGGGGGCTGACAAGGCGACCGGCGGCGAAGGCGAAAATGCCGATATCTATTCGAGCGAGATGTAAGGCGAAGCCACGACTGAGCCGCTGGAAGGCGCTGAGATGACCATGCGCGCGCGTGACCCAAAGACAGAAGGATGCGCGGGCTTCACGCTGCTGGAGATGCTTGTCGCGCTCGCGATTTTCAGCCTCGCGGCGCTGGCCTTGGTGCGCTTGCAAGCCGTCTCCGCGCGCACATCGGCTGATTTGCGCGAGCGGACGCTTGCGCAGATCGTCGCGCGCAACATCATGGTCGAGCGGCTGACGGACCCCAAGGCGCCTGCGCTTGGCGCCAGTCAGGGCGTGGCGGAGAATGTCGGGCGCAAATGGCGCTGGAACCAGCAGGTCGATGATGCCGATAATGGCCGGATGGCGCTGATCACCGTGCGCGTCGATGGCGGACCGGGCCAATCCCCTGCCGTGCTGACTTTTGGGCGCGCGAAATGAGCGCGCGACGTTCTGAACATGGCTTTACGCTTGTAGAACTCATGGTCGTCATCGTGATCATCGGGCTGATGTCGGGCGTGGTCGTATTGACGATGGCCGATCCTCGGGGGCGGATATCGAGCGATATCGATCGCTTTGCCGGACGGGTTCATGCCGCGCGGGACAGTGCGATCATCGCAGGGCGACCGGTGGCGCTGTGGGTGTCGCCCAATGCCTATGGCTTCGAGAAGCGGTTTGAGGGGGCGTGGCAGCCGATCACCGAAGGGCCGCTCACCTCGCGCGACTGGTCTGGCGATACGCGCGCCATGCTCGGCAGTGCCAACCGCATAAGGGTGATGTTCGATAGTGTGGGGCGGGCCGATCAGACGCTGCAATTCGGGCTGATGCGCGATGATCGCACGATCAAGCTTCGCATGGACCTTGATGGCCGGGTGACGACCGGTGAGTAAGCGCGCGCCAAAGCCGAACGGATTTACGCTCATCGAGCTGATGGTCGCTGTCCTCATCTTCGCGATGCTGGCGACGACGGGGGTCATTCTCCTGCGCACCAGCGTGGATGGGCAGGCCGCAATCAGTTCTCACCTCGATGCGCTGGGTGATGTGCAACGGGGCATCTCCACGCTCGATGCCGATCTCTCGCAGGTGAGCAAGCGTATCAGCCGCACACAGGCGGGCACTTTCGCGCCGGTCTTTTATGGCCGCGCCGCGCAGGGTGATGAGCCGCTCATGCAGTTCGTGCGGGATGGCTGGAGCAATCCATCCATGGCGCGGCGTCCCAGCCTGCAGAAGGTGGAATATTGGTGGCGGGAAGGGCGCCTTGAGCGGATCGGCTATGAGGCCGTCGATGGCGCAGAGCCGCCCGAGCCTGCGATCCTGTTCAAAGGCGTCACGGCGCTCACCCTGCGCTATCGCACGCGCAAGGGCGAATGGCTGGAGCGCTGGGTGCCGGAGAAACCCAGCGATGCGCCGACCGCCGTCGAACTGGTGATGGAGCGTGACGGGCAGCCGGTGACGCTGCGCTTCCTCGTCGGCACGACCATGTATGAGCCGGACCCTGACGCGATCATAGGGGTGCCCGCCAATGCCATGTAATCATGCCATTAAACCGGGTGAACAGGGCGCGGCCTTGCTCACCGTATTGCTGCTGGTTGCTATCCTCTCGGTCGTCACCGCCGTCGCGCTGGATCGGCTGACGCTGGCGAGCCGGATGACCCGCAACATCGTCGCCGCCGATCAGGGGCGCGCCTATATGCTCACCGCCGAGCAGATGGTCGCCACGCTCATCACGGATATCGCTGCCGTGCAGCCGGACCGCACGACATTGCAGGGCGGCTGGCTCGGGCGCGATCAGACCATCGCTGTGCCTAACGGCGCCGTGACCGCGCGGATCATCGATCGGGGTAATTGCTTCAACCTCAACAGCTTGGTGAGCGGCGCGGATAATGCCGGGATGCCCGGAGACGTTGGCGGCGAGGCCAATCTCGCCGCGCGGCAGGCTGGCATTGCGCAATTTGCAGCTTTGATGCGGCTGCTCGGCATCGATCATGGCGTCGCTTTGCAGATCGCCACCTCGGCAGCGGATTGGATCGATAGCGATGTCGAGCCGGGCAATGGCGGCGCGGAAGACAATTATTATGCCGGGTTCAAGCCCGCTTATCGCACCGCTAATGGCCTGATGGCGGATTCGAGCGAATTGCTGATGATCAATGCAGTCACGCCGGACATTTATCAGCGCGTGCGCCCCTGGGTCTGCGCGTTGCCTAACACGCGCATGTCGCCCATCAACATCAACACCTTGCTGCCAGGGCAGGCGGTGCTGCTCGCCATGATCGCGCCTGATGCGCTTGGGCTCGATCAGGCGCGGGACGTGCTGGCGCAGCGCCCGCCGCAAGGCTATGGCAGTGTGCAGAATTTCTGGACGCAGCCTGCGCTCGCGCGGCTTGGCCTTGCCGAGTCCGTCAAGGAACAGACGATGGCGAAGACACGCTGGTTTGAAGTGACGATCCGGGCCGATCTCGGGGGGGATATTGTGGAAGAAACCGTGCTGATCGATGCGGAGAACAAGCCAGCGCGGCTGGTTCGCCGGCAATGGGGTGAAGCGTCTTGAAGCATGATTATGTAATTGTTCTGCCACGGGAAAGCGAGACGCCGCCGGTGTGGTATCGCGTGGCGCAGGAGCGGATCGTGCGCCGGGGCCGGGGCACGGAATGGCTGCCGCCCGAGGATGAGCAGACGCCGGACGAGGCTGTCGGCAAGGCGATGCTGGTGCTGCCGCCGCATGTGACGACGCTGCACTGGATTGCCTGCCCGGGCATGACCTCCCGTCAGGGTGCGGCGGCTGCGCGGCTGATGGCGCTGGATGTGAGCATTGGCGAGGGCGATCAGCTGCATGCTGCTGTCGCCGCCAATGATGATGGCGAGGCACCGCATGTGGTGGCCGTCACCAGCCGCAGCGCCATGCAGCATTGGCTGGAATGGGCGAAGGCGCATGGCGTCGAGCAGGCAAGCTTCGTGCCGTCTGCGCTGCTGCTCCCCGCGCCGGAGAACGGCTTTGTGCGCGCGCCAATCGGCGGTGCGGACGTGGTGCGTGGTGCCGATACGGCCTTTGATGGCGGCGATGATGTGGCCGCGCTCATCATGGGCGATGCGCCCGTCACGCGGCTGCCGCCCGATAATATCGACGATGCACTGCTCGCTGCGCTCAACGATCCGCCGCTTGATCTGCGGCAGGGCATCTATGCGCAGCGCGCACCTTCCATGTTCGATGCCGCCCGGCTGCGGCGTATGGCCATCATGTTCGGCGGCATCATCGTCATCGGCCTGCTGATTTCGCTCATCACCATCATCCGCCTGAATGCCGAAGCTTCCCGGCTCGATGCGCAGGCGGTAGAACTTGCCAAGACGATCGACCCGACGGTGGCAGACCCGGATGCGGCGGATGCGCGCATCACAGCGCTGTTCGCAGCGCGCGGCGGGCGCGGTGGCTTCTCCGGCATGATGGCGGGCGTGATGACGGCGATGCAGGCCAACCCCAATGTCACGCTCACCAGCGTCAACCAGACCGCCGACGGATCGCTCCGTCTGCAATTCTCGGCAACGCGGGCCGAAGAGATTAATGACGTGCTGATTGCCATTCAGGAAGCAGGCTGGCGGATCAGCGCCAATGCGGTGCAGCAGCGCGGCGCGCAGCTGATCGCGGATATCATGGTGGTGCGGTGATGCAAAATATGAAGCTCTGGTGGGCCAACCACAGTCTTGCCGAGCGTCGCCTGATGGCTGCGTTGGGCCTCATCGCGCTGGTCGTGTTCCTGTGGCTGGGCGTTTTCCGTCCCTTGAGCGCAGGGCTGGATAGCGGTTGGGAGCGGCAGGGTGCCGCGCTGGATCGTTATGCCTCCGTCCGCTCCAAAGTCGCTGAGTTGCGCGAGAAGCCCAAGGGGCGGACACAGGCTGAGCAGGTGCCCGTCGAGCAATTGGTGAGCCAGAGCGCTGCCGAATCCGGCTTCACGCTGGACCGCGCCAATCAGCAGGGGGCAGGCAAGCTCGCCGTGAGCATCAGCGCTGCGCGGGTCGGGCCTTTGTTGCAATGGGTTTCAAGGCTGGAGAGCGCGGGAATCGCCGTGCAGACGATCAGCATCGTGCCGGGTGCGGGCGAAGGCACCGTGACGATGCAGGCCGTGTTTGCGGAGGTGAAGCCATGATGAGCTGGATCGCGACGACGCGTGCGAAGGTAATGCTGTTCCTCATCCTGCTGATTGGTCTGCTCGTCACCTGGCCGCTCCATGCCGCTTTCAGCATCTTTGGCCTCAAGGATATGGGCGTGGCGGCGCGCTCGCTGCGCGGCCCGATCTGGTGGGGTGGCGCGGAGGAGCTGCAGATTCGCGGCGTTCAGCTGGGCACGGTGGATGTGTTTCTCAATCCCATTCAACTGCTCATTGGCCGCGCGCGTGTCGATATCTCCCGCCGCCTGGGCGCTCCCGATGATATTGCCGGTGCGATTACGGTGGGCTGGAACCGGCGAGGAATCGATGATGTGACGGGATCGCTTGCCCTCGCGGCGCCGCTCGCGCCCCTGCCGATCAGCAGGGTGGAGCTGGACGATGTGACGGTGCATTTCTCCGCCGGGCTTTGCACGAAGGCGGAAGGCCGGGTGCGGGCGCGCGTTCCGGCGATCATCAGCGGGCTTGGGCTCGCCAATGGCTTCACCGGCGAAGTGAAATGCGCAGGCGATGCCGTGGAGCTGCCGCTGGTGAGCCAATCCGGGCAGGAGCATCTCGCCGTCCGTATCAAGCAGGATGGCAGCTATGAAGCCACAATGCGCGTGCGCGTGGCCGATCCGCTGCTGGGCGCGGCGCTTGGCGCGAATGGCTTCCGTGCGGTCAATGGCGAGCAGGTGCTGCGCACGGTCGGGCGCTTTTGAGCCGCTCTGGCAGAACGCCCAATGCTGACTGACACGCTCTGGATCAACGCTCTGATTGGCGGCGGGCTTGGGCTTATCATCGGCAGCTTTCTGGGCGCGCTGGTAGTGCGCTGGCCGCAGGGCATCTCCATCATGCGCGGGCGTTCGGCTTGTGATGCTTGCGGGCGGACTCTGCGCCCCATCGAGCTGATCCCACTGCTCAGCGCGATGATATCGCGCTGGCGATGCCGCTCCTGTGGCGCGCGGATCGATCCCATTCACAGCATCATGGAGCTTGGCGCGGCCCTGATTGCTGGGGTGGCCTTTGCTCTGCTGCCGTTGCCGGTGGCGCTGCTGTTCACGCTGGCGGGCTGGCTACTGCTGACGCTCGCGGTGCTGGATGCGCGGCACTTCTGGTTGCCCGATGCACTCACGCTGCCGCTTGCCGCGCTGGGCCTCACCTTAGGCGATTGGGTGCTGCCCACGCCCTTTTGGGATCGGGCGATTGGCGCTGCGATCGGCTATGGCGCGCTGTTTCTCCTCGCGATCAGCTATCGCCGCTTGCGCGGGCGCGAGGGGCTGGGCCTTGGCGATGCCAAGCTGCTTGGCGCGATCGGCGCATGGCTCGGTTGGCAGGGGCTGCCGCTGGTGCTGCTCATCGCGAGCCTGAGCGGGCTGCTCTGGGTGATCGGGCTTAAACTGCGCGGCAGGTTGATCGATGGCGAGACGCGGCTCCCCTTCGGCACCTTCCTGTGTCTTGCGGTGTTGCCGACCATTCTGCTCGGTTGGCAAATGTCTGCGCGATAATAGATTATCGTCACCCCGGACCTTGATCCGGGGTCCCGCTACCTTACGCACATCCCGAAGAGAAGCGGGATCCCGGATCAAGTCCGGGATGACGCGGTCAATGTGGGAGCGTGCATCCAGCCAATTACAAACATGGCCGGTGCGGCTGCAACTGCGCCGACTGGATCGCCGCCACCGCCGCTGCCGTTTCACGAAACAAGTGCCGCGTGCCTTCATCCGGCAGCATGTCCCGCAGTAGTGAGATGGCGGCCTCTTCATCGCCCTTGTCCGCGCTGATCACCAGATCGCCCAGCAGCGCCTCGTCCGGTGTCAGGGCCATGCTGCAGGGCCGGTGGATGAGGAAATGCTCGGGCCAATCCTGCTGAATGATGCGCACGATGCGCGAGACGCGCCGCGCTGCATTCATACTGCGCAAACGTACCGCGAGATCAGGCAGGGGATCGCGCCCCGCCTGGCCGAACAATATGCACAGCCGCGTCGCCATGATCATGTGCATCGCCGTGAGGGGGAATGCGCGCAAATCCCTGAGCGCGAAAAGAGCCTGTAAATCCCGTACCATTTTGTCTCTCCAACCGGGCGTTGTGAGGACATAATATGTTATTGAGAATGAATTGCAACAGAGGGGTTGATGTTTTTGATGATCAGTGAGGAGGGCGCGCGACCCGGTTACAGCGCACCAAGCGACCAATAAACCTCACCGTCATTTGCGCTAAACCCCACCGTCATTCCCGCGAACGCGGGAATCCAGTGCCACCGCGCGATTTTGCGCGATCTCGATATGTTGACTGGATTCCTGCGTTCGCAGGAATGACGGCGTGCGTGAGCGTGAGCGTGAGCGTGAGCATGTGCGTGTGCCTATGGCGGCTGAACGCCCCTCACTTCCCCCTTGAGGTCATCGTCCAATCATCAATCTTCTTCTCCAGCACGCCCATCGGCAGTGCGCCGGTCATCAGCACCTGTGCATGGAAATTGCGCACATCAAACCGCGTGCCCAGCGCATCCTGCGCCTTCTTCTTGAGCCGCTGGATCGTCATCGCACCGATCTTGTAAGCCAGCGCTTGCGCCGGCATTGCGATGTAACGCTCGACTTCCGCCGTCGCATCGGCGCGGCCCTTGGAGCTGTTATTAAGCATATATTTGATCGCCTGATCGCGCGTCCAGCCCTTGGCGTGAATGCCGGTATCGACTACGAGTCGCATGGCGCGCAGCATCTCGTCATCCAGATGGCCCAGCCGCTGATAGGGGTCTTTATAGAGGCCGAAATCATAGCCCAGCGTCTCGGTATAAAGCGCCCAGCCCTCCACATAGGCCGTGTTCCCGCCAAAGCGCATGAAGGCAGGCAGGCTCTCATTTTCCTGCGCCAGGCTGATCTGGAAATGATGCCCTGGCGCGCCCTCATGCAGATAGAGCGTCGTGGTGATGCTGACGTTCCGCGAGGGCAGATCATAAGCGTTGAAGTAGAATACGCCCGGCCGCGATCCATCCGGCGTGCCGCTTTCATAGGATCCGCCCGCCTCGAACTTTTCGCGATATTCGGGGTAGGGGCGGATTTCCAGCTTGGTCTTGGGAATGGTCGAGAATTGGGTCGGGATCACCGCATCGATAACCTTGGCTATGCGGTAGAAATCTTCCGTCATCGCCTCGCGCGACTTGGGGTGGAATTTTGGATCGTCCCGCACATAGGCAAGGAACTGCGCGAGCGTGCCCTTATAGCCTACCTCAAGCCGGATCTGGTCCATCTCCTTGCGAATACGAGCAACTTCGGAGAGGCCGAGCTGGTGGATATCTTCCGCTTTGAGCGGCAGGGTCGTCATGCTCTCGATGAGTTGCGCATAAAGCTTGTCCCCACCCTTCATGCCGCCAAGCCCCACGGACTCGCGCGCGGCGGGCAGATACTCCGCCTGCAAAAAGTCGCGCATGCGCTTTTCCGCAGGATTGATCTCTTTGGTCAACACATCGCCATAGGCTGTCGTCAGGCGGGCCTGATCAACAGCGCTGATGTCATCAGGAAAATCGAGCACAGGCTGATAGAATGGCGAGTCCGCGACCGGCTGCGCGAGCAAGGCATCAAGCTGCTCGATCATGTTGCGCACAGTCAGCTTGGTCTCAACAACGCCGCTCGCCATGCCCTCTCGGAAGCGCCCAATCGCGCGATCCAGGTAGCGCACATAATCTGCGTGCCGTTTCAAATTATTCTCATAATCGGCCAGCGTCTTGAATGGCGCGGCGCTCTTGCCCGATGCCAGCGTCGGGTAAAATGTGTGCATGCCCGTAAAGTGATTAAGCGGACGCACCTTGTTCAGCGCCACAATCTCCGGCGTGAGGCCGCTCAGCGCATCCTTCATCTGCCATTCGAACACGTCATAGGCGATCTTGTTCTGGGCATTCAGCTGCTCGCGGTCGATGCGCTTGAGCGCGGCCAGATCAGCCTCTGCAGCGGCCTTCTCCGCGGCATAATAATCATCGCTGATATAATCGCCCAGCCGGTCAGCATAGCGCAGGTCGCCGCGGAACAATGCTTCGAGCGGGTTGCGCTTCATCTTGCCTTCGTCGGAGGCTGCGAAGAGGGCGAACAGGCGCTCATCCTCGGTTTGCGCAGCAGGCGCCGTGGGGGCATGGGCAGTCGTTTGCGCGGAAGCGGATGTCGAAAGGGCAGTCGCGGCCATGAGCAGGGCGAGGGCGTGAATTGAGCGCGTGGCGCGGGGCATGAAGGTCCTTTCAAACGGGGCAGGCTTGCATCGAGTTGAGCGGGGCCTAGCGGGGCTCGTCGCATCGGACAAGCGCCGGTCCGGCTCGCTTCGTCTCAACGTGCCGCTCTCCCGTTCGTTGCTGCAATCCGGCCTCGACCACAAGAAAAGAGCCCCTCCGCTGCTGCGGAGAGGCTCTCATCTTCCGTGTCGATCAGGTCCCATCAACGGAAGGCGTTGTTGATGACCTTGACCACCCGACCGGTGCGCGTGTTGACGAGCAGCGCGTCGTCATAATGGCGCACCCACTGCTGATTGGCGCGCGGTGCATCCCAGCGGAAGCGACGATAATCGCTGATCACATAGTTACGACCATAATAGTTGGGGCGGATCGATGCACCGACCTGAAAGCGCTGATATTTGAACGGGGCAGCGCGCCAAGGCCGAGCACGGTTATAGTCGCGCACTTCATTGCGATATTCCCAACGTTGTTCGCGGACATCGCGGCGGGCGTCTCGTACGTCGCGCTGTGCTTCGCGCACATCGCGGCGTTCTTCGCGCACATCGTTGCGGTCAGAACGGTGCTGGGGCTGAGCCATCGCTGAAGCGGGAACCAGCGCGAGGGCGGTCAGACCAGCGAGAAAAAACTTGTTCATAAAAATACTCCCTTCGTGAGTCGGGCGAAGAACGATCCGCCGGTGGAACGATCCATTTGGCGGCGGGCCTCTCTTGTCCGATGAAGCTCTTATCGGCCCCCTGCGCTGAACGGATCGGTAATGGCGCAGTCAGATTGCGGTCATAAGTGTCGCAATTTGTCGTGGCGAAGAGAGCGATATTTGGCGGATCAGCTCTTGTTGCGCGGCGTCCAGGGCCGCTCGCGATACCAGCGCGTCACGACATATTTGTCGCCCTTAACCACCGGCAGCGCGGCATGGAGCGTATCGTAATTTGGGCCACCATCCGGCGCCATATTGTTCCACATGAGCAAGGTTCCGGTGCGCGGCGGAATGGTGACGCCGAGCCGTGGGAACTGCGTCTCCCCGCCTTGCTCGACCACGTTGAGATAGGCCATTGCCGTCCAGCAGCGCTGCCCGCCGCTTACGCGCATGGCTGGCCAGTAACCCGTAGTGCCGGGGAAGTAATCGCAGTGCAGATGATAATGTTGAGTGGCATTATAACGCTGGCCTTGCAGCAGTTCGCCAAATTCGCCCTCGATGCCCATCACGGCGTCGATGCGCTTGGTCACGGCGATCACGAGCGGGTCGTGAATATCCAGATTGCAGCTGCTGCTGGTGCGATAGCTGGAATCCGTACCCGAAAAGAGCTTGGAGGGTTTGCACCCGGCATCGATCCGCGCGATCAGTTCGGCGCATTCCTTCGGCGTGACCAGTCCGTGACGCAGAAACATGGGTGCGCGGTCGGTTTGCACGCGGCTGATCATCGGGTTGCGCGTCAGCCGACGCAGCACTTGCTCGCCAATCTCTGCACGCTTGACGGAGGGTTGCTCCGCATCGTCGGGCCAGGTCTCTTTCATGCGCCATCTCCTGCCATCGCCATGCAGGCGCGGCAAGGGGGCAGGGGCTGTGGCACGAGCAATGAAAAAGAGCCGGCCCTCTCGAGAGCCGACTCTTCATCAGTCTAGGTTTGTCTGATGCCTGCGATCACCAGAAGAAGTCGTGCAGCACATCGACGACATAACCATCACGAACGTCCACGAGCATCGCATCATCATAATAGCGCACCCAACGCAGCGTGCCATAAGCGGGTGGCAGGCGATAACGATATGGATCGTCGATCCAATAGTTGGAGCCGAACAGGATGCTGTTCAGATTGATGCCGATCGAGAAGCGACGATAGCCATAGTCCCAGCCATAGGGCGCGGCGTAGCTCGGCAGACGATAGATCTGGCGATATTGGCTGCGGTAGCCCTGCCAGTCATAGCGCCGGTCATTGCGCCAGCTATTATTGTCCCAGCGGCGTTGCCCAGACCAGCGATCCCGATCGTTCAGTCGGCCCTGAAAATTATAACCGCGATCGCGATCACCCCGGCCATTGGACCAGTTGCGTCCATCTCGCCCATCCCGATCATTGCGCCAATCGCGCTGGCGGCGGGCATTATCGCCCCGATTGCGATCGAAGTCGCGATTCGTTACCGCGCCCGGGCGGCGGTTCTCGGTCGTCCAGTTGCGATCAGGCTGGCCGCGATCAGGGCGACCGGCATTGTCGCGGTTCCAGTCGCGGCGGCCATCACGCTCGCCGCGCTGACCTTGCGGAGTCACAACGCCGCTCGGCGCATCGGGCCTGCGCCCCTCAAAGCGGCGCCCATCGCCGCCACGGTCCGGGGCGCGCTCAGGGCGGGCCTGCCCTTCGCGGTTCTGGCGCCAATTGCTCTGCGTATTTGAGGGCGCAACGCGCTCGGTCCTGACAGCAGACGGAGCGGGCTGTTGCGGCGCCTGCTGTTGCCGTTCCATGCGCTGCGGGCGCTGACGCTCGCCACCGCCATCGGACTGGCGCTGCTGCGTCTGATTGCGGATCCAATCGCCACGATTGCTGCTGCGCTCCTGCGCGAGGGCAGGCGTGGCAGCCGCAATCAGCATTGATGATGCCATCAGGCTGAAGGTAAGAATGCGGTTCATCTCGAACATCCGCTAAGTGGCGAACCTTTTCGCCCATGAATGCCCGTCTAAGTTAATGAGACTGTCACCTCTCTGAACATGGCTGACAGCATTGCGAAAGCATGTGCCAGCCTGGCACGGGCTTAATCCGCAGCCGGTGGCGTCAATCCCGGCACGCGCCGCGCGGCATCGGCGGGGGCAATGCCGGGGGCAGGGGCGGCGGCAACGCGCTCCTCATCCCGCATGATCCGGCCAGCCTGCTTGATCGCTTCACGAATGCGCGGATAAGTCCCGCAGCGGCAGATATTGGTCATCGCGGCATCGATGTCGGCATCGCTTGGGTTGTTGTTCCGTCGGAGCAAGACCGATGCGGTCATGATCATGCCGGACTGGCAATAGCCGCATTGCGGCACGCTTTGCGCAGCCCAAGCCTGCTGCACCGGATGGCTGCGATCCGGCGACAGGCCTTCGATGGTCGTGACGAACCGCCCTTCAAGCCCCGCAATGCTGATCTGGCAGGAGCGGATCGCCTGCCCATCCACATCCACCGTGCAGGCCCCGCAATCGCCGGTGCCGCAGCCATATTTGGTGCCGGTGAGGTTGGACGCATCGCGAAGCGCCCACAACAGGGGCGTCATCGGGTCCATCCGATATTCAATCGGGCGATCATTGACGGTGAATTTGGTCATGGCCGGCTAGCCCTAACGCCCTCGCGATGCGGACGCCAGATCAGTCGCGCCAGCTGCTGTCGATCTTGTCGATCATTCGCACCATCGCCGCGAAATCCAGCGCGCCGAAGCGCTCGGCCGGGATGGCCGAGAACATATCGCGCTGATGCACGTCCAGCACATCCTGCGGAATGAGCAGCGGGGTGCCTGCCGACTGCGTTGCCACTTGAATCTGGCAGGCGCGCTCAAACACATAATAGCGCAGGAACGCCTCCGGGATGCTTTGTGCCATCACCAGCAGGCCATGATTGCGCAGGATCATGAAGCGCTTGTCGCCAAGGCTCGCAATGAGTCGCGGCCCTTCCTCGTCCCGCACGGTGACGCCCTCAAAATCATGATAGGCGACATTGCCGACCAGAAAGCCCGCGTAGAAATTGGTCGGCAGCAGGCCTTCATGGGTGGAGGAGACGGCCATGCCCGCGGTCGTATGGGTATGGATGATGCAATGCGCATCGGGAATGTGCCGGTGGAACAGGCTGTGCTGCACGAACCCTGCGCGATTGACGGGATGGGGGCTGTCATCCAGCTTGTTGCCATCGATATCGATCTTGACGAGGTTGGAAGCCTTAACCTCCGAATAATGCAGGCCGAAGGGATTGATAAGGAAGGCATGATCCTCCCCCGGGATGCGTAGCGAGATATGATTATAGATCAGCTCATCCCAGCCCATATGCGCAAAGATGCGGTAACAGGCGGCCAGTTGCTGCCGTGCCTGCCGCTCCGCATCGCTGATGGTCGATGGTTTCAGCGCAGTTGCCATGCTCTCTCTCCTCATGCCGCTCTATTCCGGCTTTGCTGGCATCATGCGAAGTGGATCGCTAAATGTCGAGGGGCTGGGATGGGCTATGTCGTGTCACGGCACTGTCTCGGCTGATTTGCTAAGGGGCTGCACGACTCGATGTTGAAGGTTGAACGAGTGAAGGTGATAATGACGCGCTGGCTGGTTCCCGCAGCCCTGTTGATCGTGGGCGGTTGCACGCAGCCTAATGGTGCGCCCAAGACAAGCTCCGCGCCGCCATCCTCCATCGCCAGATTGCAGATCATCGCCTTCAACGATTTTCACGGCCATATCGGCGCGGATGATCAGACGCTCTCTTTACCGGGCGCGGCGGACGATGCGCCACGGGTAAAGGCAGGCGGCGCGGTGCATTTTGCTAAGGCTGTTAATCGTCTGCGCGCTGACAATCCCAACAGCGCCGTCGTTTCCGCAGGCGATTTGATCAGCGCATCGCCCCTCATGTCCGGCCTGTTCCTCGATGAGCCAACCGTTCGCGTGATGAACAGCGTGGGGATCGACTTCAACGCGGTTGGCAATCATGAATTTGATCGCGGCCCCGATGAGCTCAAGCGAATGCAGGTGGGCGGCTGCGCCAAATTCACCAATCTTGAGCCTTGCCAGGTGATGCCGGACTTCCCGGGCGCACGCTTCGGCTTCCTCGCCGCCAATGTGCGGCAAAAGGACGGAAGCACCTTGTTCCCACCCTTCGGCATCAAGACGTTCCAGATCGGCGGCAAGAGCGTGAAGATCGGCTTTGTCGGCATGACGCTGGAAGGCACGCCGCAGATCGTCGCGCCGCTCGCGGTCGCAAATCTGCGCTTTTCCGCAGAGGCGGAGACGGCCAACGCCGCGCTTCCCGCGATGCGCGCTGCCGGAGCGGATGTGTTTGTGATCCTGCTCCACGAGGGCGGCTATATGACCGGGCCGGGCGATAAGAGCGATTGCGCGGCAATGACCGGCTCGCTCCCGGCGATCCTTGCCAAGCTCGACCCGGCCTTCGATCTGGTCATCTCCGGCCATACCCATAAGGATTATGTCTGCAATTTCCGCCGGGCCGACCCAAATCGGCCGCTGCTCGTCACCAGCGCCGGTCTTTATGGCATGATGCTCACACGCATCACGCTGGATTATGATGTCGAAGCACGGCGGCTGGTGAGCAAGCAGGCCGAGAATGTCGTTGTGGATCAGCGCCCCGCTGACGATGCCGCGCAGCCTGAGATTGCAAGCCTGGTCTCGCGCTACCAGACAGCGGCCAAGGATCGGCAGGAGCGAATCGTCGGGCGGCTGACGGCTGAGGTGAACGCAACCAACGATGCGAGCGGCCAGAGCACACTCGGCAATCTCATCGCCGATGCCCAATTCGAAGCGACGCGCGCAGCTGACAAGGGCGGCGCGCAATTTGCCTTCATGAACCGTGGCGGCCTGCGCGCGCCGATCGTGCCGACGCCGCAGGGGGAAGTGCGCTTTGGCGACATTTATTCCGCCCAGCCATTCAGCAACACGCTGATGGTCAAGCAACTCACGGGTGCGCAGATCAGGGCGGCGCTGGAGGGGCAATTCATGAGGGAAAACCCGATGCTGCTGAGCGTTTCCGACGGCTTTTCATATGCTTATGATAGCAGTCGCCCGGCTGGGCAACGCGTGGTGGAGATGCGGCTGAATGGCGTGCCACTGCGCGATGATTCGCTCTATCGCGTGGCGATGAACAATTTCATCGCGCAGGGCGGTGATGGCTACACCGCTTTTGCCGACGGGCCTGTGCTGGCGGATGGCATCGTGGATGTGCAGGCGCTGGAAGCCTATGTCTCCGGTGATATATTGCGGCAGCCACCCGCGCTGGACCGCGTCCGCAATCTCACACCGCATTGATTTTGCGGGGGCCGGAGGGGCTTTCCGGTCTTGATCCCATAACATGTCCCTGATATGGGCACCGCCATGTCGCCGTGACTTCCTGTCGCGGCGTATGTTGTTTTTGGGCAATTTCGATGGTCTGGCCGCGATAAGTGGCTGTCATCATGCCAACGGTAGAATCGGAGTCTGACGAGCTTATGCAAATCATCGTGCGCGACAATAACGTCGACCAGGCGCTGCGGGCGCTCAAGAAGAAGCTGCAGCGTGAAGGCGTTTATCGTGAGATGAAGCTTCGTCGTCACTTCGAGAAGCCATCCGAGAAGCGCGCACGTGAGAAGGCTGCTGCCATCCGCCGTGCCCGCAAGCTTGAGCGCAAGCGCGCTGAGCGTGACGGCGCACGGTAAGTTGCGTGTCCGGCTTCCCAGCCGGACCTGACTTTTCTGACATTGTTTGAAGAAGGAAGCGGCCATGTCGATCACGGCGGTTCCATTGCAGCCCATCCGGCGGGGTTCCGTCCGCCGTTTCTGGCTCGCGATGATTCTCGTGGCGGCGGTCGCTCTCGTTCTCGCCTGGGCGGGCAGCCAGCAATTTGGCAGCACGCCCAGCGGCCTGCGTTACCAGATGGTGACGGAGGGCACAGGCCCGAACCCGACCCAAGAGGATTTCGCGCTCCTCGCCTATAAAGGCTCACTGCCCGATGGCACGGTGTTCGATGAGAATGCCAATGCGCCGATGGAAATCGGCTCCACCGTTCCCGGCTTTGCCGAGGCGGTGACGCTGCTCAAGCGCGGCGGCAAACTGCGCGCATGGATCCCTGCTGAGCTGGCCTATGGCGCCAACCCGCCCGCTGGTGGCGTGATCCCCGCCAATTCTCCGCTCCAGTTCGAAATCACCTTGCTCGAGTTCAAGACCCGCGCTGAGGTGATGCAGGCTCAGCAGATGATGCAAATGCAACAGATGATGCAGCAGCAGGGCCAACAGCAAGGCCCACCGCCCGTCCAGCCTTGAGGCGACAGGGTAAGCTGGCTGCTCGCGTTGGGTAGCGATTTGCGCGTTTGATCTCATGTGGCCGAAGAGCCCAAAAGCGTCCCTCCCGCAAAATGCTGCACCGTGGGTGAGCCTACACCCACCGTCATCCTCGCGAACGCGGGGATCCAGTAGCAATGATGCGGCTCTTCACAAGATAGCGATCACGACTAACTGGGTGTCGCTTAAGTGAACCCTCGGTCAATCCTCACTCTCAGTCGGCCTCCAGCCATGCGCCCGACTGGATCCCCGCGTTCGCGAGGATGACGATGAGCTTTCGATGACATTGTGCATACAGCGCCAAGTCAAGGGCAGCCCCTCAGCTTCCCTCCCGTATCGATGGCGCGCGTTCGTGCGAGGTCAATCCAGCACTGCCGCTAAAATCACTGAGCTGTATCCTCGCGGATGCGGGGATCCAGCAGCAACGGTGCGGTAGATGGCAAGGCAGCAGGCGCGGCCAGCGACCTGATGATCGCTATCGTCGCCGTCCGCGCTTTACATCCAATGACAGTTCAGAGCGTCGTGCCAAAGTGGATCGCCGCATTCGCGAGGACAGGCCACCGTAGGATGAAGGTCAGCGCGGGGTTGCAGCGCGGCGCAAAGCTTCAGCCTCGGCGCATGGAAAACAATGCGGCGGAAGGATACAGGTCGGCGGCTACATAAGCAGCATGTTCACTAGCCGCTCGTCACCATCAGCCCTCTTTGGCCTCCACGCGCTTCTTCGCCCGCTCTTCCAGCATCACCTTGATCATCGCCAGCATCGGATCAGCGAGCGCCAGCCCCAAAATGCCGAACAGGCTGCCGAACATGATCTGCGCCCCCAGCACCAGGGCGGGCGGGATGTTCACCGCATGACGCGCGACGCTCGGCGTGATGAGATAGCTTTCCACCGTCTGCACCGCAAAATAGATGCCCAACGCAATCAGGCCATGCTGCGCATCCACCGAGAAGCCTACCAGCGTGATCAGCACGCCGGAGATGATCGCGCCGATATTGGGCAGGAAAGCGAGCATGAAGGTGAGGATGCCGAGCAACGTTGCCATCGGCACGCCAGCAATCGTGAGCAGCACGCCGGTGAGCACGCCTGTCGCGACCATCCCCAACAATCGCGCGGCCATCAGGCGACGCAGCGTTGCGCCCAGCTTGTCGAGCAGGTCCGCCATGTCCTCACGGCGGCTGCGCGGCGCGAACCAGCAGAGGCCCTTCGCGTAAATCGCTGGCTCGACCGCAAGAAAGATCGCCAGCACGAGCATCATGATGACACTGGAGAGAATGCCCGCGGCGGAGCTCAGCGCCGCAGTGACGCGGCCAAGCGAGCCAAGCAATTGCTGCCCGGCCTGTTTGACCTCATCGAGGCCAAGATTGATTCCATGGCTGCTCAGCCAGGCCGAGAGGCGGCTGAACTGTGATTCGATCAGCGCGGGGAGCTGTGCCGCTTGCTGTGACACCTGCGTGCCGGTCAGCCAGAAGGTCCAGGTCACAAACATCACGATGCCCAGCACCACGATCGTCAGCCGCCAGCCTCGCCCGATCGGCAATACGCGCCCCAGCAGCCGCGTCCCGCCATCCAGCATCACTGCGATCACGATGGCAAACAGCACGAACAATAGCGGCTGGATGAGCAGCACGATGAGCGCAGCCGCTGCGACAACACCAATCCAGATGAGTGCGCGGCGCAGTTCAGACCAGAACTCCGACGACAGCGCGTCCATCGGCCCCGCTTCGCGGTTTGAAGCGCCAACGCTCTCTTTCTCATGCCGAGCAGGAGAGGGCGTCGCCACTGCTTTCGCCGTTCGGGGCCGCCTTGTTGTAGCAGGCTTAGCGGCTGTAACGCTCGCTTCGCGCTCCGTCACTTGGCTGCTGCCGCCGCATCAGTCTGTTCTGGATGCAGCGACATGCCCGCCCGCCCGCTGCGGAAGCCCGAGAGCCAGGTCGCAGGATTTAGCCGCGTCGATCCATTCAGTGAGAAAGTGATGAACTCAGCGCGCCCACCAATGGATTCCCAAGGCACAGCGCCGCCAAGGCCCTGCTGAACCGCAGCCACGCGGCTATCGGCACTATTGTCGCGATTGTCGCCCATCAGGAAAACATGACCGGGCGCGATCCGCTCGGGGCCGTACCAATCCGTCTCGCGCGCACCCATGTCGATGATCTCATAGGTGCGCCCATTAGGCAGGGTCTCACGCTTCACCGGCAGCACGCACACTTCCGACCCGTCCGGCTGCAGCTGCAGCGCGCCGGGGAACTGGCGCGGGTCGCACGGTGCATTGGCGTCCACCGGCATGCGCAGCGGCGGCAGCGCCACCTGCTTGACCGGCACACCATTGATGATCACGACGCCGTCACGCACCTCGAAGAGATCGCCCGGCAAGCCAACGACGCGCTTGATATAATCCTCATTGCTGTGCTGCGGCGTCACGATCACAATGTCGCCACGCTCCGGCAGGGAGCCCCAAACGCGACCCTGCATGAACGGCAAAGTGATGCCCCATGCTTCCGGCGGACCGCGCAGCACAATGCTGCGGAAAATCGCCGCCGGGTTCGGAATCGTCGGCGATACGTAGGACCAGCCATAGGCATATTTGGTCACGATCAGCCGATCGCCAACCAACATCGTCGGCATCATGGATTCAGAGGGGATGTAAAAGGGCTTGGCGATGAAGCTGTGGAATCCGAGCACCGCAAGCATCAGAAAGAAGATGCTTTTCAGCTCCGCCCACCAATCCGTGCTCTTGCCAGAAACCTTGGCGCGCGTTTCCCGCGTCCTGATCGTTGCGTCATCCGTCACGGAAAGCGAGCCTCCAGAATGACGAATGCCTGAGCCCAGGGATGATCGTCGGTCAATGTCAGGTGAACAAATAGGGTGGCGCCCGGTGGGGTCAAGGCATCGAGTCGCGCCTTTGCGCCTCCACTCAGCGCAAGCGTTGGCGCGCCGGAGGGGAGGTTGACCACGCCAATGTCCTTCATGAACACGCCAGCCTTGAACCCGGTGCCCACAGCTTTGCTGAACGCCTCTTTGGCAGCGAAGCGCTTGGCGAATGTTTCTGCCCGCGTGAAGGGGCGTTTATTGGCCTTGGCGATCTCGATCGGCGTGAACACGCGGCGCTCGAATCGCTCGCCATAGCGCTCCAGCGAATTGCGGATGCGCTCTATGTTACACAGGTCTGAGCCGAGGCCGATGATCATGCGGCGCCGCGCGCAGCATCCATCAGGCGGCGCATCTGCGCGACGCTTTCATCAAGGCCAAGGAAGATCGCCTCGCCGATGAGGAAATGCCCGATATTGAGCTCCGCAATCTGCGGGATTGCCGCGATCGGCGCGACATTCTCATAGGTGAGGCCATGCCCGGCATGCGGCTCGATGCCATTCTTGACCGCAAGGGCAGCCATGTTGGCGATGCGCTGCAGTTCATGGGCGCGCGCGTCGCCCTCAACTTCGCAATAGCGGCCCGTGTGAAGCTCGATGACAGGCGCGCGCAGCCGCAAAGCCGCGTCAATCTGGCGCTCATCGGCCTCAATGAACAGGGACACGCGGCAGCCAGCCTCGCCCAGCTGATCGACGACTGGTGCCAGAACATCAAATAGTCCTGCAGCATCCAGCCCGCCTTCGGTCGTGCGTTCTTCGCGCCGCTCGGGGACGAGGCACACGGCATGGGGGCGATGGCGCAAGGCGATGGCCAGCATCTCGTCCGTCGCCGCCATCTCGAAGTTGAACGGGATGGTCAGTTCGCTGGAGAGCCGGGCAATGTCGCTATCGGTTATATGCCGCCGGTCCTCGCGCAGATGGGCGGTGATGCCGTCGGCCCCGGCCTGCTGCGCGATCAGCGCCGCGCGGAAAGGGTCCGGATAATCGGTGTCGCGCGCGTTGCGGATCGTCGCGACATGATCGATGTTGATGCCAAGCCGCAGATGAGCGGGCGCGCTCATGCGCGGCTGCCGGGCTTTGTCGCAGGGATGGCTGCCAGTTCGGGCGGCAGTTCGTCAGGATCATAGGCCGGGAAGTTGAGGCTCACGAGCGGGAAGAAGGGCACGCCGAGATTGGCCTCGCCTGCCGAGCGATCCACGAGCGCGGCTTCTGCGATCACCTCGCCGCCGGCCAGTCGCACGGCTTCCATCGCCTGACGCGACGAAAGCCCGGTGGTGACGACATCTTCCACCATCAGCACCTTCTGGCCCGGCAGCAGATCGAACCCGCGGCGGAAAATGAATGTGCCTTGCGGACGCTCCAGAAAAAGCGCGTCTTTGCCGAGCGCGCGACCCATCTCATGGCCGATGATGATGCCGCCCATCGCCGGGGAGACGACCACATCGATGGCCATGCGAATGTCGCGTGGCAACTGCTGGGCCAGGACGACCGCAAGGCGACTTGCGCGCTCCGGGTTCATCAGAACGCGTGCGCACTGGAGATAATTGGCGCTGTGCTTGCCTGATGAGAGCAAGAAATGGCCCTGGAGGAGAGCGTCGGCTGCCCGGAATTCCGCCAGCACTTCCGATTCTGTCATCTTGTCTGTGATCCTGCTGTGTCGAGCCGGGCAGATAGCGGTGGATCGACCGACAATCAACGTCCCGTCTGGCCCCCTGTTTGGCGGCCCGTCCCGCATCACGCATTTAGGCCCATTTCAACGCTTGAGGCATCGGGAATGGCTGCGTATAGGGGCGCGGAGACGAATGAAGGGGGGCCGCTCTCCACAAGGGGGGATCGCGGCCTAAAATATCGAAAGCAGGTCGACCGCATGAGTAGAAGAATCAATGCCGTCATGATGGCGATTGCTCTGGGCTTGGGCACAGTAGCATCCTCA
>CBIHKY010000039.1:0-29015 GCA_966205705.1 uncultured Alphaproteobacteria bacterium | reverse complement strand
GCAATGCCCTGATCCTCATTGGGCAGGAAGCCGGTGGGCAGGCGCTGGAACATGATGACCAAGGCCAGCACCACAAGGCCATAGACCAGCAGCGAGCGGCCCTTCTTGTCGACCATCACGCGCACGCTGCCGAGATAGCGATCCATCTGGGTGTTGAACCAGTTGTTCCAGCCATCGCGCGCACGCATCGCGCGGGCATGCAGCCTCGGTGCGCGGCGCTCCAGCAGGCCGGGGCCTTTGCTGTTGTGTTGATCATGCGGCTTGAGCAGATGCGTTGTGAGCGCTGGCGAGAGAACGATGGCGACGAACACGGACAGCACCATCGCCGAGACGATGGTGATGGCGAACTGGCGATAGATGACGCCGGTCGATCCGCCGAAAAAGGCCATCGGCATGAACACGGCGGAGAGGACGAGCGCGATAGCGATGAGCGCCGTCGTGATCTCGTTCATCGAGCGGATGGTGGCTTCCCGCGCGCTCATGCCGGGATTTTCTTCCATCAGCCGCTGCACATTCTCCACCACCACAATGGCGTCATCCACCAGCAGGCCGATGGAGAGCACCAGCCCGAACATGGTGAGCGTGTTGATGGTGTAGCCAGCGAAATAGAGAATGGTGAAGGTGCCGAGCAGCACGACCGGCACGGCAATGGTGGGAATGAGCGTGGCGCGCCAGTTCTGCAGGAACAGGAACATGACGATGACGACGAGGATGATTGCCTCGACCAGCGTCTTGGCGACTTCCGACACGGAGAGCTTGATGAAAGCCGTCGCATCCTCGGCATAGCCATATTCAAAACCGGGCGGGAAATCCTTGGAAAGCTCGGTGACCTTGTCCTTGATCAGGGTGGCGGTGGCGAGCGCATCCGCGCCGGGCGCGAGGGAGAATTGCAGGCCGGCGCCATTATGGCCGTTCACATGGATCGTGGTGGTGTAGTTATCCGCGCCAAGCTCGACGCGCGCAACATCGCCAAGGCGCACGGTCGCGCCATTGGGCAGCGTCTTGACGATGATATCGCGGAACTGATCGACCGTTTCCAGCCGGGCCTGGGTGGTGACGGTGACGTTGAGATATTGATCGGGCGGGGATGGCTCGGCACCAAGCTGTCCGGCTGCGATCTCCGCATTTTGCGCGGTGATGGCCGAGATGACATCGCCCGGCATGAGCGCAAAGCTCGCCAGCTTGTCCGGATCGAGCCAGATGCGCATGGCGTTGGGCGAGCCGAAGACGTTGACATCCCCCACGCCATCGATGCGGCTGAGCGTATCCTGAAAGGTGGAGGAGAGATAATCCGAGACCTGCTGCGCGCTCATCCGCCCGGAGCGATCATAGATGCCGACAAGCAGAAGATTGTCCGAGTTCGACTTGCGAACGCGCAGGCCGCGTTGCTGGACCTGCTGCGGCAGGCGGGCGATGATCTGCTGCAGCTGGTTCTGCACCTGAACCTGCGCCAGATCGGGATCGGTGCCCTTGGCGAAGGTGACGCTGATGCTCACCCGCCCGCGCGAATCGGAGCTGGAGGAGAAATAGAGCAGGCCGTCAATGCCGGTGAGGCCCTGCTCGATGATCTGCGTGACGCTGTTCTGCACCGTCTCGGCAGAGGCGCCGGGATAATCGCCCTGGATGCTCACCTGCGGTGGGGCGATATCGGGATATTGCGCGATGGGCAGCGCGAAAATGGCGCCGATGCCCGAGAGCATCACGATGGTCGCGAGCACCCAGGCGAGGATCGGGCGATCAATGAAGACGCGTGAGAGCATGCCCGCTCAGCCGCCCGTGCGGGGCTGGCTGGGTGGGGATGCCGATTGCTGGGGCGTGCGCACGGCGGCGGCCTTGAGCGTCTGACCCGCGCGCAGATTGGCAGTGCCCTGCACGATCACGCGATCGCCTGCCTTCAAGCCGCGCGTGACGACCCAGAAGCCGCCCTGCGTGCGCGGCGCTTCGACCTGCCGCTGCTCGGCCTTGCTATCCTTACCCACCACGAACAGTTGCGCCGCGCCCTTATTGTCGCGCGTAATCGCCTGCTGCGGGATGAGGAAAGCGCCCGGATCGACGCCCTGGCTGAAGCGCGCGCGCAGGAACATGCCGGGCAGCAGCCAGCCTTGTGGATTGCCGACTTCCGCACGCAAGGTGACCGTGCCGGTGGCGGTATCGACGATCGCCTCAGAGAATTTGACGCGACCGACGACATCATAATCGCTGCCATCCTCCAGCACGATGCGCACATCGGCGGAGCTGGCGGGCGCGTCATCGCCATCGGCAAGCTGGCGGCGCAGCGTGAGCAATTGCGCGGAGCTTTGCTGGATATCCACATAGATGGGATCGAGCTGGTTGATCTGCGCGAGGGGCGTCGTCTGGTTCATGGTGACGAGCGCGCCAGCCGTGACCGCCGAGCGCCCGATGCGGCCCGAGATTGGAGCGGGAACAGCCGTGAAGCCAAGATTGATCCGCGCCGTTTCACGCGCGGCGCGGCGCTGGGCGACGGCAGCTTCCGCCTGACGCGCGGCAGCAACGGCGTTGGTGTAATCCTGCTTGCTGATCGCCTCGATCTGGGCGAGCGGCTTATAGCGCTCTGCTGTTTCGCGCGCGGCCTCTGCCGAGGCGAGCGCGCTTGCGAGATTGGCCTCCGCCTCCGCATTGGCGGCGCGATAGGGTGCGGGGTCGATCTCATAAAGCGGTTGCCCTGCCCGCACGACCGACCCTTCCGTGAAGAGCTGGCGGCGCACGACGCCCGATATCTGGGGGCGCACTTCCGAGCTGCGATAGGCGCTGGCCCGCCCGGAAAGCTCAGTCACTTGCGGGATATCCTGCGGCTGGACGATGATGAAGCCGACCTGCGGCACCTTGTCTCCGCCCGGCTTCTCCGGCTTACCGCCCGATCCGCAAGCGGAGAGCGCCAGAATGAGCACGCCAGCCAATCCGCTCGCAACCTGTCGTGACCAATGTTGCAAGTGCCGATATCCAATCCGCGAGAAGAAGCCTGCATGCAGTTCGTTGAACAGCCGAGTCGGGTCAAGCGACTTTGGGGTACGAATCCCCGCCAATCGCATTTCGATTCAGCCGTTTCCAAGAAGCACGTGCAGCATAAGAACGGAATCAGCCCTTGCCTGCAAGATGCCATTTGCGGTTATTAGGAAGCGAAGAGATAAGAAGGGCAGGAATTTTGATCGATCCCAAGCAGTTTCGCGATGTGTTGGGTAGCTACCCGACCGGCGTGTGTGTCGTCACATCTCAGGCGGAAAGCGGCGAACGCTTTGGTCTGGCCGTGGGCTCCTTCAGCTCAATCTCGCTCGATCCACCCCTTGTCGGCTTCATGCCGGACAAGCGCTCGCGCAGCTGGGAGCAGATGGCGACGACCGGCAAATTCTGCGTGAATGTGCTGGGCAGCGAGCAATTGGACGATTGCCGCCGCTTCGCCTCGCGCCAGGACGACAAATTCGAGGGCATTGCACATGGCACCAGCCCATCGGGCCTGCCGCTGCTCGACGACGCGATCGCGTGGATCGAGTGCGACATCGAGCGGGTCGTGGACATTGGCGATCATCTGCTGGTGGTGGGCGCTGTGCTGGCGCTGGAGCGCAAGGCCGAAGGATCGCCGCTCATCTTCTATCGCGGCGGGTATCACACGCTGACGACGCTGGATGTGACGGTCTGAGCTAAGGACCCCGCCCGAAAGGGAGGATCGACTCCAGCACGGACAGCGATGGCTTGCCGGGCACCACTTGGCCGCGTCGCATCAGGAAGACATGGCGGACAATCTCGGCCTGCTGCTCGATCCCATAATCTGTGAAGCGCTTGCCGGGCTTGAAGCTATAATCATAGCGGCAGAAGGGATGGCGGCGCAGCAGCAGGTTGACACCCTGCTGATGCTGCCAGACATGCACCAGCTCGTGAATCAGATGGCCCTGCAGCGCGAGCGAGTTTTGGGCGAAACAGTCACAATAGCTGCTGCCGCGCGGGTGGAAATGGATGTTCCCGCGCGGTGCCATCGTGACATTGCGCGGATGAAACAGCCACCATTTGCGCCGGTATAGACGGACCACATCCAGATCGATCGCATTCCCGAAGATGCTGCGCGCCATCGCCTTTTCAGCGTCGGAAAGGAAACGACCTTCTTTCGTGGAGCGCGTGGTGACCATGGCTGACACTATAGGCGCCCAACTTGCTACGGCCAACGCTTAGGCGGGTGCCAAATTCAGTCGCCCCGTGGCCTGCGGGGTGGTGGCTTGCCAGCGCTGGAGCGCGGCGCGCCGGATTTGCCTGCGCCGCCGCGCGGGCCGTCAGGGCGTGTTGAGCCAGAGCGTGACGGGCCGGAACGGGATGGACCAGAACGCGCGGGACCGGAGCGTTCGCCGCCGCCTCGCTCACTATTATATCGCTCACTGCCCGACCGCTCGCCGCCTGACCGTTCACCACCAGAGCGCTCGCCGCTAAATCGCGATGACCCGCTCCGCTCACCGGCGGCTTTCTGCGCATCGAACTTGCCGGGGCCTGCCTTTGGTCCGCTTGGCTTGCGGTCGCCGCTCTTGCCCCAGCCTGCTTTGGCAGGGCCGGGTCGCGCGCCGGGGGCTGCCCGCGTGGTGGCTGAGCTTTTGCGGCTGTCCGGTTTGCCGGGGCGTTCGCTTGGCGCAGGCCCATTGCGTGAGCGGCGTTCGCCACGCTTGGCCTTGCGCATATCCTTGGCATGCGCGGTTGCGGCGCGCTTTTCGATCGCCTTCTTCTCGCCTGCGCCGGGCTTGATATCATCCTGCAGCGGCAGATCGCCTTCGCTCTCGCTAAAGCCAAGGCTCAGCAGCGTCTCGGAGAAATGCGATGGGAGATCAGCCAGCACATCGAGCGGCGTGCCATCGGGATGGTCAATCCGCAGCCGACGCGCGTGCAGGTGCATCTTGCGGCTGATCGAACCGCTCAAAAAAGCTTCCTTGCCGCCATATTTGCCGTCACCCACAATCGGGTGACCAATGGCAGCCATATGCACGCGCAACTGATGCGTGCGCCCGGTGAAGGGCTGCAATTCCACCCATGCGGCGGCATTGCCTGCGCGCTCGATCACGCGATAGCGGGTGCGGGAGGGCGCGCCTTCCTTCTCGTCGACGTGCATCTTCTCGCCGCCGGTGCCCGGCTGCTTGGCGAGCGGCAGATCGATCAGGCCCTCATCGATGGAGGGCACGCCGATGATGATCGCCCAATAAATTTTACGCGCCGTGCGCGAGGCGAAGGATTTGGCGAAATGCGCGGCACTGCGCGATGTGCGGGCGAGTAGCAGCGCGCCGCTCGTGTCCTTATCCAGCCGGTGGACGAGCTTTGGCCGATCGTTGCGCTCGAACATCAGGCCATCGAGCAGCATGTCGACATGATCATGCGTCTTGGTGCCGCCCTGCGTGGCAAGGCCCGGCGGTTTGTTGATGACCATCGCCTGCGCATCGCGGTGGATGACGAGACCCTCGGCGAATTCGATCTGCTCCTCGGTGAGGATCGGGCGCTCCCGCTCGGTCTTGCCGGCCTTGACCGCTTCCAGATCGAGCGGCGGCACGCGCAGCACTTGCCCCTCGTTCAACCGATCGCCCGGCGTCGCCCGTGCGCCATCCACGCGCAACTGCCCGGTGCGCGCCCAGCGCGAAACGATGGCGAAGCTCGCATCAGGCATATGCCGTTTGAACCAGCGATCGAGGCGGATGCCGTCATCATCGGCGGCAACGGTAAATTGGCGGACGCCGGCAAAATCGGCGATGGCTTTCTTGGTCATGCAATTGTCCTCATGGACGTAAGGCCCAGAGCCAGCGCGCCGATCGAGACGATGACGGAGAGCAGCGCATAGCTGATCGCCATGAACCAGTCGCCGCGCTCGATCATCAGCAGCGTTTCCAGGCTGAAGGCAGAAAAAGTGGTGAAGCCGCCGAGGATACCCACAGCGACGAAGAGTCGGATTGGCTCGTCGGACCGGCTCGCAAGCAGGCCCACAAGGAGCCCCATGCAAAGCCCGCCGACGATGTTGACGATAAATGTCCCCCACGGCCAGCTTGTGACGCCCAGCAGATGCTGGCTCGCCCGACCGGCCTGATAGCGTAGCCCGGCGCCGATTGCGCCGCCTGCCATCACGAGGAGAATATTGTACATGCGGTTCGCCCTAGCCGCTTTTGCGCGCCGGGCAAATGGGCGCGATTGCAGGGCCGTGCCAATGCCTCAGTTGGCGGCGTCTGGCTTATCCGAGAGCAGCCATGCCAGCGCCTCGGCCTCATCCTCGAAAAAGGCCGAAATCACCAGGGGGATGCTCCGTTTGAGCTGCATGCCAAATAATTTGGACAGGCAGATGAACGCCACGCGATCCTTTTGCTGATCATAGTTGGTCGAGCCGTTGGCCATCGCCTCTGCCGTCGCGGCCGACTGGACCGGCGCTTCACGCAGATCAATCAAGACGCGCACCGGCGCCTTGAGCGTGCGTATCGGCTGGGCGATGCGCGCCATCTCGTCAAAATAGACCTGGGCTTGCTGCGGCGTCCACATGCCGACACCACGCACGCGAATGACGCCGAGGCTGTGATCGGGATCGATGGAGAGATAGCCACTATAGCCAGAGGATGCGGATCGTGTGCCCGCGCTCTTCCCATCCTGCGGCGATCCGAATGCGTCCGAGATTGTCACTGGCCTCAGCCTGCGACGGGGACCAGTCGGCGGTCTCCGGCAATCCGCATCATTGCGCGTTGCAGCTTCTCGAAGGCGCGCACCTCGATCTGGCGAACCCGCTCGCGGCTGACGCCATAGACTTGCGACAGCTCTTCCAGCGTCTTGGGCTCTTCGGCCAGACGGCGCTCTTGCAGGATGTGCCGCTCGCGCTCGTTGAGATCGTCCATTGCGGCGAGCAGCATGTCATGGCGCACATCGCTTTCCTGCGCATCGGCGACGATCTGATCCTGCAGCGGGCTTTCGTCCGCCAGCCAATCCTGCCACTGGCCTTCGCCATCCTCATTCATGGAAACGTTGAGCGAGGTATCGCCGCCCATCGCCATGCGACGGTTCATGGAGACGACTTCATCCTCGGTCACGCCGAGATCGGTGGCGATCTTAGTGACGTCCTCAGGCCGCAGATCGCCATCTTCAAAGGCTTCGATCTGGTTCTTCATGCGGCGCAGGTTGAAGAACAGCTTCTTCTGCGCGGCGGTGGTGCCGATCTTCACCAGGCTCCACGAGCGCAGGATGAATTCCTGAATGGAAGCGCGGATCCACCACATCGCATAGGTTGCGAGGCGGAAGCCACGATCGGGCTCGAATTTCTTCACGCCCTGCATGAGGCCGATATTGCCCTCGCTGATCAGCTCGGCAACCGGCAGACCATAGCCGCGATAGCCCATGGCGATCTTCGCCACGAGTCGCAGATGGCTCGTCACGAGGCGCGCCGCAGCTTCCGGGTCGCCATGCTCCTGATAGCGCTTGGCGAGCATATACTCTTCCTCAGGCTTCAGCAGCGGAAACTTGCGGATTTCCGAGAGATAGCGGTTGAGGCTGGCGTCTCCGCCGAGCGCAGGAATGGTCGCAGGAAGATTGCTACCTTTGCTCACGTCTATTTCCTTCTGGGGCACGCGGTGCATCAAGGAGAGTGCCAGCGTCCGCTTCTATTACGCAAAGATGGCTTAACAGTTGCTGCATGTCACCCGCAATTGGGCTTTCAAAGCTAAGAGCCGTGCTTGTCACGGGATGGATGAAGCCAAGGCTCACCGCATGCAGCGCCTGCCGCCGGAAGTTCAGCTCCGCCAGCAAGTCCTTGTGCTGGCCGGGGCGGGAATAGACCTGATCGCCAATCAGCGGATAGCCCAGATGCTGGAGATGCACGCGCACCTGATGCGTGCGGCCCGTTTCGAGCCGACATTCCACCAGCGCGGCGCGATCGAGTCGTTCCAGCGTGCGGTAATGGGTGACGGCATGTTTGCCGCGCCCCTCGCGCTGCACGGCCATCTTCTTGCGATCGTTGCTTGCGCGGCCGATCCATTGATCGATCTTGCCGGAGGACGGATTGGGCTTGCCGTTCACGATCGCCAGATAGCGGCGCTCGATGCTGTGATCCTTGAACTGCGCCGAGAGGCCTTCATGCGCCTGATCGGTCTTGGCAACCACCAGAAGCCCGGACGTATCCTTGTCGATGCGGTGGACGATGCCGGGCCGCGCGATGCCGCCAATGCCGGAAAGCTGCCCTGCACAATGATGGAGCAGCGCGTTGACGAGCGTGCCATCCAGATTGCCCACTGCCGGATGGACGACCATGCCGGCTGGCTTATCGACGACGATCAGATGCTCGTCCTCATAGGCGATGACGAGATCGATCTGCTGCGCAATGGCTTCCGATGGTGCCGCCTCGGGAATCGCAAGGATATAATCCGTCTCTGCGCGCACCTTCATGGAAGGGTCTTTGGCCGTGGACCCATCCGGTCCGGTGAGATGCCCCGCCAATATCAGCGCCTTCAGCCGCTCGCGGGAATAGTCGGGCACCAGCATCGCCAGCGCGCGGTCAAGCCGTGCACCGTTCAGGTCTGGCGTGATTCGCGCCGAAATGCTGGAAGCCCCCTCAGTCATCCCCTAGAATGTGGGGATGACGCTCATCATTTCAACGGCTCTGCTGGAGGATATCCGCACAATTGCGCGCAATTGCGCACCGCAGGAATGCTGCGGACTGTTGTTGGGCGACTTTGAGCCGGTGAGCAAATGCGCGCGGGTCACGCAATTGCGCCCGGCCACCAACATCGCCGCGCAGCCGCTCCATCGCTTCGAGATCGATCCTGCGGTGCTGATCGCTGCGCATCGTGCCGCGCGCAATGGTGGCCCGGCGATCATCGGCCATTATCATTCGCACCCGTCCGGCGCCGCCCTCCCCTCCACCGTCGACGCGGCGATGGCGCAGCGCAATGGCGAGGTGTGGATCATTATGGGGGGCGATGGCGCGATCACCGGTTGGCGCGCCGTCATGCCCGGTACATCTGCGGCACTGCATGATTGCTTCGAGCCTGTGGAATTGACCGGTTCACCGCAAGGTGCGCTTGCGCCTGCTCCATCGGAGCGGCATGAGGGCGCGAATATTGCTTGATAAAGCCACTGCTTGATAAAGAGGATGCCCCTATTTTGGCACGATCCATTGCGCTCGATCCCATCGACTATGCCAGCCTGCTTTGCTCGCGCTTGTGCCATGATCTGCTGAGTCCGGTTGGCGCGCTGAATAATGGCATCGAGCTGCTGGCGGACGAAACCGACCCCCGGATGCGCGAGCAGTGCCTCAATTTGCTGGCGGACAGCGCGCGCACCACCGCCGGAAAGCTCAAATTCTTCCGCTTGGCCTTTGGCGCGGCGGGCGGTTATGGCGAGGCCGTGCCCGTGCATGAGGTGCGCAGCGCGATCGAGGGCATTCTCCCCCCCGGCGGCAAGATCACGCTCCAATGGATGGTCGCGGGCGAGGGCATTTCCAAGCCTGCCGCCAAATTGCTGCTCAACATCGTGATGATGGTGGGTGAGGCGCTGCCGCGCGGCGGCAACATCGCCATCGGTGCGGAGGAACAGGGCGGCGTGACGGAGATCGTCGTGCGGGGCGAAGGCGCTCGGCTGACGCTCGATGCAGGCATTCGCGCGACCCTTGAGGGCGGCGGCGAGCTCAGCACGCGCACGGCGGCGGCCTATATGGTGCGATCGGTCGCGGAACAATCCGGCGGCACGATCCAGATTTCCGATGCGCAGGAGCCGTTCATCATGCTGGGCGCGCGGCTGCCCAACAAGGGTTAAAGGACGCGGTAAACAGCGGCACGGTCAGGCCACCGTTCAGTTTCCTTAACCCGGACTTCACAACTTAGCCTCCATAGCTGCCGTTCACTTATCGGGCAGGCGGGGGCATGGACGAGATTTTCGGCGAGTTCATCGCGGAAACACTGGAAACGCTGGAGGCCCTCTCCGGCGAGGTGATCGCATGGGAAGCCGACCCCTCCGACAAAGCCCGCCTCGACGCATTTTTTCGCTTTTTCCACACGGTTAAGGGCAGCTGCGGTTTCCTCAATCTGCCGCGCTTCGAGCGGCTGGCCCATGCCGCCGAAGAAGTGCTTGCGGACATCCGCAAAGGCGATCGCAGCGCCGATCCCAACACGATCAGCGCCGTGCTGGCGGTGATGGACCGCATCGGCGCGCTCGCTCGCAACGTTGACAGCGAGGATGAGATTCCCGAGGCGCAGGACGATATCCTGCTCGACGCGCTGCGCATTCGCTCCGGCGGGTTCGAGATTTTCGATCCGCTTCCGGTGATTGTGCATAACGATCCGACGCCCGCACTCTCGCCTGTCGCAGCTATGCCGGCGGACATGTTCACTTGCCCCGAACCTGCGCCCAAAATCCCCATCACGGTCGTACGGGAGCGCGCGCCGCGCACGATCCGGCTGCCGCTCGCCCTGATCGACAAGCTGATGAATGGCGTGTCCGACATGGTGCTCGCCCGGAACGATCTGGGCCGCAAAATGCGCGATTCTGGCGCCAGCGCGGAGCTGGAAGGCAGTTTCGAGCGGCTCTCCGCCAATGTCGCAGAACTGCGCGACATGATCAGCAAGACTCGGATGCAGCGCGTCGACCGGCTCTACGCCGCCATTCCCCGCATGGTGCGCGATCTGACGCGTGACCTGGGCAAGAAGGTGCTGCTCGATCTGGATGGTGGCGATGTCGAGATGGATCGTGAGATGATCGAGATGGTCGTCGATCCGCTCACCCATATCGTGCGCAATGCGCTGGATCATGGCATCGAGCAGCCAGCCGACCGGCAAGCCCAGGGCAAGGCGGAGGCTGGCACGCTGCGGGTCGTCGCGCGCCAATCCGGCAATCAGATCGTCATTGAAGTGAGCGACGACGGGCGCGGCATCGATACGGCGCGGCTGGTGGACAAGGCCATTGCCGCAGGCCTGTTCAGCCCGAGCGACGCTCTCAGCTTGACCGACGCGCAGAAACTCAGCCTCGTTTTCCACCCCGGCCTTACGACGGCCGAGCAGGTCACATCCATTTCCGGTCGCGGGGTCGGCATGGATGTGGTGCGCGCCAATGTGGAGCAGATCGGCGGCGTGATCGACATTGCGAGCGTGCCGGGTGAAGGCACCACGATCATCATGCGCGTGCCGCTCACGCTCACCATCATTCCCGGCCTCATCATCCGCTGCGGCGCGCTGTTCTTTGCGATGCCGCGCGGCAATGTCGTCGAGCTGCTGCATGAGGATAGCGCGATGGTTTCGCTCGAAGAGATTGGCGGCGCGCGGATCGCCACGATTCGCGGAGAGCGCCATTCGGTCGTCGAGCTGGAAGATGTGCTCAAGCTTGCACGCCCCAAGGGCAGCCGCTCATCGCCGCGCACGTTGATGGTCATCCGCTCGTCGGCAGGTCATCCCTATGTGCTTGGCGTCGAGTCGGTGGAGAGCAATGAAGAGCTGGTGATCCGCCCTGCCTCGCCCGTGATTGCGGCGGCCGGGCTGTTTGCGGGCATGACGCTGCCGGACAATGGCCAGCCGATGCTGCTGCTCGACGCCGCTGGACTCGCGCAGGTTGCCGAACTGCCGCTCCGCGATGCCGATGTGCATATTGCCTCCGCAGCGGCGAAACCTGCGCCCCGCATCGAGATGGTGCAGGCGATCCTTTTTCGCGAGGCGGACGGCGTGCACAGGCTCCTGCCCCTACGGGTTGTCGATCGCGTCGAGGATCTGGCAGCCGATCAGATCGTCATCAGCAACGGCCGCGCCTTTGCCCGCATCGATGACCGGCTGATGCCCGCTTTCAACATGAACGCAGGCAACAGCGCTGCCAACGTCAAGTCGCTCCGCCTGCATAATGGCGAGGTGCAGATCTGCTACCTCATCGAAGAGGTGCTGGACATTATCGAGGTGCCAGCCAAGCTCGACGTTGCGCTCGCTGCAGGGCGCATAGCAGGCCTTGTGATGGTCGGCCCAGGCCAGCTTGAGATGATCGATCCGTTCGCTTTGTTCGCGCAGGCGCTCGACTGGCAGCAGATGGAGGCCAAACCGCACCGCGCTGTTCGTTGCCTGATTTCAGATTTCGACAATGTGTGGATGCGCAACATATTGGCGCCGCTGCTCGTTCAGGCCGGGCATGATGTGAGCTTTGGCCTGCAGGTCGATATGGCGCCGGATGTGATCTTGTGCAGCGAGGACCAGCTTGTCGCGGCTGCACCCAATGTGACCGTCATCGCCCTGCGCGACGAGACGACCGATTCCGGCACGACGAGCGACGATAATGTGGTCTCCATCTATCGCTATGATCGCGAGCGGCTGATGGCGGCCATCACGCAATCCGTGCGAAAGGCGGGGTGAGGGCAATGAACAGAAATCTCATTCTCTTCGCCCATATCGCCGGAACACCCATTGCCGTGCATGCATCGGACGTGGAGGCCGTGGTGCGGCTGCAGGAGATCATCCCCGTGCCGCTCATGCCCCGCCATGTGTGCGGTCTCGCCTCGCTGCGCAGCCGGGTGCTCACGGTGATCGACATGGAAGCGCGCGTGTTCGGCGCAGGGCCGCAAGTCCGCCCCGCTGCGCTCGCGATTGTCGCGGACGTTGGCGCGCACAGCTATGGCTTCCTCATCGATTCGGTGACTGACATTTGTCAGGCGTCAGATGGCATCCAGCCCGTTCGCGGGCGGATCGATCCGCACTGGGCGCCCTTCACATCCGGCCTCGCCTCGATGGATAGCCGCAGCCATTTGCTGCTCACATTGGCGGATTTCGTCGCCATAGCGGCGCCTGCAACTCAGGCTGCCTGATCATTTACAAAAATCTCACATCTTCTCAGTAGGTTCAGCTCAAAGCCGCTTAACAAGGTCGCAAACAATGCCGAACTGCCTCGTCGTCGATGATTCCAAGGTGATCCGAAGGGTCGCCCGGCACATCCTCGAATCGCTCAGTCTCAACGTTCAGGAAGCCTCCGATGGGCGGGAAGCGCTCGAGATGTGCGATACGCAGATGCCCGACGTCGTGCTGCTCGACTGGAACATGCCGATCATGAGTGGCCTCGATTTCCTCAAGGAATTATCGCTCCTCAACCTCGTTCGACCACCCAAGGTGATCTTCTGCACGACGGAAAATGGCGTCGACCATATTCGCGCGGCTGTGGATGCGGGAGCGGACGAATATGTGATGAAGCCGTTCGACCGCGATACGCTGGAAAGCAAATTGCAGATCGTGGGCGTTCTTTAAGGACGGCGGATGGTCGATGCCTCGTCTTCCAGCGCGGGCCATGATGGCGCTTTGGCAGGGCGCCGCGTGGAGGTGTTGATCGTCGACGATTCGGTTGTCGTGCGCCGGATCTTGTCCAGAGCGCTGGCTGACGATGGCCGTTTCCGTGTCGCTGGCGCGGTATCCAATGGCGAACAGGCGCTCGCCTTCATCGCCGATCACCCGGTCGATCTCGTGCTGCTCGATATGCAGATGCCCGGCATGACCGGCCTGCAACTGCTGCCCCTTCTGCTGGCTGCGGACGGTATGCCGCAAGTCGTTTTGCTCTCCGGCAAACTGCGTGAAGGCGGCGATACCGCGCTGCAGGCGCTGGCCCAGGGCGCAAGCGATGTGATTGCCAAGCCGAGCGCGGGCCATTTCAGCAAGCCGTTCATAGACCATCTCATCGACCGGCTGATCCGCCTCGCCCCCTCGGGCGAGCGCAGCCGCGCGCCGCAAATGGCCGACCAGATGAATGCGCGGCTGCGGGCGCTGGGCAATCAGGTGCGCGCTGTCGGCATTGGCGGATCGACCGGGGGGATCAGCGCCGTTCTGACACTCATCGCTGGCATGGAAGCGATCAACGCGCCGCTGTTCGTCACCCAGCATCTCCCGGCCAATTTCCAACCGCTCTTCGCCGAGCAGTTGCGCCGCGTAACGCCCATGCCGGTGATGATTGGCGAGCAGGGGATGTTGGTCCATCCCGGCACAATCTATGTTGCGCCCGGTCATGCGCATCTTTCGCTCGGCAAAGGCGCGGGGGGGCAGGTGCACATCGCGCTGAGCACGGAGCGCTGCCTGCACGGCAGCTATCCGGCGGTGGACCCGATGTTTGCGGCTTTGGCCAGCCTCTACGGGGCATCGGCCTGCGGGATCATCCTCTCCGGCATGGGCCGCGATGGGCTTGCCGGGGCACAAAGCCTTGTGGAGCGCGGCGGCTGGCTGGTGGCGCAAGATCATGAATCGAGCGCAGTCTGGGGCATGCCGGGATCGGTGGTGAAGGCCGGGCTCGCCAGCGCCATTCTGCCGCCCACTGCGATTGCGGACCTTGTGCTGCGCCACAGGGGCATCTGCGCATGATGATCCCACCGCCTTCACGCGCGGTCGAGCAATTGGGCACATTGCTTAGCCACCATACGGGGCAGGAACTGACCGAGGCCCGCCGCTGGCGCATCGAGACATCGCTGCGCCCCTTGCTGCGCGCGCGCAACATAGCGTCACTGGATGCGCTGCTACTGGCGCTGGAGCGCGAGCCGCGGGGGGCGCTGCTCTCGGAAACGCTCGACGCCATGCTCAACCATGAGAGCAGCTTCTTTCGCGATATCGGCGTGTTCCGTAATCTGGAGGAAAAAATCCTGCCGAAGCTGGCTGCCCAATCGCGCGACAAGGTGCTGCGCATCTGGTGCGCGGGCTGCTCGACGGGGCAAGAAGCCTATTCGCTCGCGATGATGGTGCGCCGGATGGAGATATTCCGTGATTGGCGCGTCACCATCCGCGCAACGGACATATCGGAACCCGCCATCGTGAAAGCCCGACAGGGTCGCTATGCGCATATGGACATGCAGCGCGGCCTGCCCATCGGCGAGCTGTTGCGCTGGTTCGAGCCGATCGGCACCGAATGGCAGATAGCGGACGAAATCCGCAACATGGTCTCCTTCCACGCCGATAATCTGCTCAAGTCGAGCTGCGTGCCGGGCGTGTTCGATCTTATCCTGTGCCGCAATCTGCTCTTCTATTTCCCGGAAAACCTGCGCCCGCGTGCGCGCGATCAGCTGGCCCTGCGCGCCCGTGCGGGAACTTATCTTGTGCTGGGCGCGGGCGAACTGCTGCCTCCCAATGATCCGTTATTTGCCAATTGCCGGGATATGCGCTGCACCTATGTCGCAGGCCGTTTGCCCAAGGCTGCGCCACAAGACTGACTTTGTGCCGAAACGAGATGCTTCCGCCGCTCGCCTGCATGCGTTAGAGTCGCATCTAAATATTCATTGAGCGCAGGAAAGTGGTCCCAGGTTCCGCATGATCGAGACGCCCTCGCCCAATTTCGATGAACGTGCCCTCCCGGTCTCCCTCCTCGTGCTGCACTATACCGGCATGCCGGATGCGCAGAGCGCCATCGCCTGGATGGCGAACCCGGATAGCAAGGTTTCCGCCCATTATGTGGTGATGGAAGATGGCAATATCGTCCGCATGGTGGATGAGTCCAAGCGCGCCTGGCACGCTGGCCAATCCTTTTGGCGCGGCATCAGTGATGTGAACTCGGCCAGCATTGGCATCGAGATCGTCAATCCCGGCCATGAATGGGGTTATCGCGCTTTTCCGGACAAGCAGATCGACGTGCTCGTGCCGCTCATCCACGATATCTTGCAGCGCCACCGCATCACGCGCGGCAATGTGGTGGGGCACAGCGATATCGCGCCTGCCCGCAAGCAGGACCCGGGCGAGCTCTTCCCCTGGGGCAAGCTTGCCCGGCTGCGCCTCGCGCTGCCGCGGCCCACGCGCAACCTGATGGATCCGCACTGGAGCGACAGCGGCTTCATGCTCGCGCTCGAACGGTTCGGCTATGATATTGCCGAGCCGGAGGCCGCCGTCACCGCCTTCCAGCGCCGCTTCCGCCCGGAACAGATCGATGGCGTGATCGATGGCGAATGCCGCGCGCTCCTGCTGGCGCTGCTGCTGCCCCGCCCACGCGGGGATGATTGAGGGCGCCAACCGCCCGACCTTCCGCCTCATCTCAAGGGGATCGCTGCGAGATGACCTATGTCACCCCGGACTTTGATCCGGGGTCCCGCTGCCTTTGTTAGCCGGTCGTTCGACGACCTGAGAAGAAGCGGGATCCCGGGTCAAGCCCGGGATGACGAAGGATGAGGGTGGGAACCGAACGACGCAACGATCCTCTCAAGGGGATGACGCCAGCCAATCCTGCCCCTATAGCCCCTCTCGCCAGGCGGTCGGGCGACCGCGGCGGGTGCTTGCACCCGGCGAGGAAAGTCCGGGCTCCACGAAACAACGGTGCCGGATAACGTCCGGCGGTCCCGGTTCGCCGGGATTAGGGACAGTGCAACAGAGAGCAGGTCACGTTCGCCCTCGGGCTTGGGCTTCGGCCGCGTGAACAGTGAAAGGGTGCGGTAAGAGCGCACCGCGTCCCCGGCAACGGTGGACGGCGAGGTAAACCCCACCGGGAGCAAGACCGAATAGGGGCGGCGCGCAGGTCTTTTGGCCTGCTAGGCAAGTTTCGGCCGAGATCGCCCGGGTTGGTTGCTTGAGGCCATGCGAGAGCATGGTCCTAGAGGAATGGTCGCCCATCCGTGCGCGCGTCCCGCAAGGGATACGGCGGCGGTGGACAAAACCCGGCTTATAGACCGCCTGGCGAATTTTTTGGGGGGTGGGCGCGATCTGAGCAAAAACCCCGTGGAGTTTCATTTCGATTTCACCAATTCTCTTGTATGAAACCGAAACGCAATTACATTGCGCTTATTAACAAGTCATACAGGCACCAATCCATGGCCACTGCCGTCACCCGCATTCTCGACGATCTGAAGACCTATGGCGGCTTGCAAGGCAAAGATATCGCCAACATCGTCGACGTCTCGACCGCGACCGTATCGCGCTGGTCGCATGGCAACGCCATGCCCACGCTCCATACGCAGACGGTGATGGCGGACCTTCGCTATGTCGTTGATCGCCTATCCGATTTCTACACGGCGGATGAAGCGCGGCTTTGGTTGCATTCGCGCCACGCCTTGCTTGGTAATGAGCGGGCGATCGATCTTATCAATGCTGACCGGACCGAAGAGGTGCTGGCGGTGATTGAGCGGCTTGAGGCCGGGGCCTTCCTGTAAGGCATTCCGCAGATGAGCGACCGGCGCGCGCGGGACATTGAGCTGCTCGATATCATCGATGCGCATGAGGGCATAACATTCGAGGGCGATGTGTGGCGGATCGTGCGGGAAGAGCGCGATGTGTTGCAGGGCTATGCGGCGGGCGCCCGCTGGGATCCGGGCACGTTCGATGTGCTTTACACCGCGCTTGCGCCGGAAGGCGCGCTGGCGGAGATTCACTTTCATTTGAGCCGACAGCCTGTCTTCCCCTCCAAGCTGCGCTCGGTTCTGCATCGACTAACCGTGCGCACGAGCCGGACCTTGAAGATTGCCGATCTGGAAGCGCTTGAAGGTTTGGGCGTCAACCGTGAGACCTATCAAAGCCTCGCTTATGAGCGCTGTCAGGAAATTGCCGACGCTGCGCAGTTTCTTGGTTTCGATGGGATATTGGCGCCTAGCGCACGCTGGCCGTGCCACAATCTGGTGCTGTTCCTGGATCGGTTTGAACCGGACGATCTGCGCCTGGTGGAAAGCGCGCCGGTCGATTGGCAGGTGTGGCGCGAGGCGCAGCGCAAAGGCCGTTAAGGCCAGCGCCCACCTTTCTCCACCACCCCACCCCCGCCACGGTGGATTTCCCAGCCGCCGCGCACTAAGTGGGTCACATGGTAAAAGCACGGCAATCCAATGATTGGGGATTCCCCCGCTGGCGGGGCTATGGCTCCGGGCGGGAGGCGCAGGCAGTGCGGCTGTGTGATCGGCATGGTTGTGAGCAGCCGGGCAATTGCCCTGCGCCCAAATCCCCCAACAGCCCGGAGCGCTGGTATTTCTGCCAGGAGCATGCCGGGGAATATAATCGCGGCTGGGATTATTTCGCCGGGCTGGACGAAGAAGAGCGCAATACGCGCATGCATGATGAGCAGCGCGATGCCTCTGGCTATCGCACCAGCGCGCATAATCAATGGGCCGGGCCGGGCGATGGCACGCGCTCACGCGATGAGATGCGCGCGCTCGATGTGCTGGGACTGGAGAGCGACGCGGATTTCGAGGCGATTCGCAAGAGCTGGCGTGCGCTCGCCAAGGAATGCCACCCCGATGTGGCCCCCGGCGACAAGGATGCCGCGACCCGCTTTCAGGGCATTCAAGCCGCTTATGACGTGCTGCGCGTGGCCGAGGAGCGCAAAAGCTGGAAGCCGACGGCGTGAGGCTTTTGGGTGAGTATGGCGGCATGAGGACGCCCCCATGACCACCCGCCGCGCCAAGGCGCGCTGGTCCAATGCGGTGATGATCTGCCGCAAATGCTCCAAAAAGGTGAAGGGCGGCTTTGGCCCCGAGGGCAAGCAGACCCTCGCCAAGGCGCTGCGCAAGCATCTCCAGCTTGGCAAAGGCCCCAAGTCCGGCGCGGGGATCATGGAGATTGGCTGTGTCGACCTGTGCCCCAAGGGCGCGGTGACGGTGATCGATGGCCGCACGCCCGATCAATGGCTGGTCGTGCGCCCGGGCGCCAATCTGGATGCGCTGGCGCATGAGCTTGGCCTCAAGGGCAAGACCGGGAGCACGCACTGATGCGCAGCACTTTCTTATGAGAAGCACATCGGATGGCGTCACCGTGCGGCTCTACCATCTCTCCGAAGCCGAGGGCGGCGGCGCGGAAACCTTGCTCTATGGCTCGCTAGCTGAG
The DNA here is from genome assembly GCA_966205705.1 of uncultured Alphaproteobacteria bacterium. GTDB lineage: Bacteria > Pseudomonadota > Alphaproteobacteria > Sphingomonadales > Sphingomonadaceae > Sphingobium. Next base: position 10,293 of record CBIHKY010000039.1, on the reverse strand, counting down.
GCGATGGCGATGGCCGCGCAGCAGAGCGAGGATATTCAGGACGGGCTGTTCATCGCCACCGATAATGATGTGATCGCTTATCTCGACCTGATCGAGGACTGAGCACCGCCGCTCAGGGCACGGGGTTTGGCGGCATGAGGTCCGGCTCGCGCGTCGGCTTGTAGGGATTTGGGTCCACATGAACATGGGGCCGCCCGCCAATCCAGCTCAATCGCAGGCCCCTTGCGCGCACCATATAGGCCAGGCCGATTGTGGCGGAGATCAGCCCTGCCGCCCCGCCCAGCGCCATTGCCGTGCGCGCGCCATAGGCATCGGCCACCCAGCCGATGAGCGGCGCGCCGAGTGGGAGGCCACCAAGGGTGATCGCCATATGGATCGCCATCACCCTGCCCCGCATCGCGCGGTCCGTCGCCAGCTGCACATAGCCACTGGCCGAGGTGAGCGTCGTCTGCGCGGCGATGCCCACCGCGACCAGCACCGCGCCGAACAGCAGGAAGCTTTGTGATGCCGCTGCCAGCATCATTGCGCAGCCGAAGAACAAAGCCCCGCCGATCAGGTGGCGCATTCGTGGTCGATCCCGCCGCGCCGCCATCAGCGCGCCGATGACGGAGCCAATCGCCATCACGGAGCTGAGCAGGCCAAATTCGCTCGCGCCCTTCTGGAACACGGTGGCCGCCATCACGCTGATGAAGATGCCGAAGTTCATGCCCAGCGTGCCGAAGAAGAATAGCATCATGAACACGGTGCGGATATCATGCCGATCGCGCACATAGCGGAAGCCATCGAGCAGGCGGATCGCCTGACGCTTGCCCTCATTCCGGTGCAGATCCGCCACATTGATGAGCATCAGTCCGCCAATGACGATGATGTAGGACAGGCCATTGAGCACGAACACCCAGCCCGTGCCGAGCAGCGCAATGAACACACCCGCCAACGCAGGACCGAGCATGCGCGCCAGTTGAAAAGCAGTGCTGTTGAGCGCGACGGCATTGCCGATATGCGCGTCATCCACGACCTCGGAGACGAAGCTGTGCCGCGCGGGGGCCTCAAACGCCATGCAGCTGCCCAGCAGGAAGCCGAACAGATAGACGTGCCAGAGCTGCACCAGCCCGAGCAGCGTCACCACGCCAAGCGTGAGGGCCAGCACCATCTGGCAGCTTTGCACGGTCATGAGCAGCTTGCGCCTGTCGACATGATCGGCAAGCGAGCCGGTGAGCGCGACGAGCAGCACTTGCGGCAGAAATTGCAGCGCGGTGAGGATGCCGACGGCGCTCGCGCTATGATCGGTGAGTTCGGTCAGCACGAGCCAGGTCTGCGCCGTGCCCTGCATCCATGTGCCAATGTTGGAGAAAAGCCCCGCGCCCACCCACAGGCGAAAATTGCGAATGCCGAGCGAGCGGAACATGCCTTGTCCTCCCGCCTTCATACTGCACTCACCTTTTCTCTAACGTTCCGTGGAGCCTCTAGATCGGTTGCCGCGCAATGATAAGAGCGCAAATCATCGCTCTGCCGTAATCTGCCGGGGCTACTCTTCCTCGGCCCCGCTCTCTTTGCGCCCCTTGAAGCCCTGCGCGACCACGAACCACTCGACCGATCCCTTGCGGCTGGCTGGTGGCTTGGCATGTTTCACGGTCTTGAACGCGGCCTTGAGTTCGCGCAGCAGCGCGCCATCCGTGCCACCTGCAAACACTTTGGAGACGAACGTCCCGCCCGGCTTGAGCGTGCGCATGGCAAAATCGGCGGCCGCTTCGACAAGGCCCATGGTGCGCAAATGGTCGGTCTGTTGATGGCCTACCGTGTTCGCCGCCATGTCTGACAGCACAAGGTCCGGCGCATCGCCAAGCGCGCTCAGCAGCCGGTCGGGCGCGGCATCGTCCATGAAGTCCATTTCCAGCAGCGTGACCCCGGGGATGGGCTCCACGGGCAGCAGATCGATGCCCACAATCGCCGCCTTTGGCGCCACCTTGCGCGCAACCTGCGCCCAGCCTCCGGGTGCCACGCCAAGATCGACGATGAAGCGCATGCCGCGCAAAATCGTGAACTTCTCGTCCAGCTCGATCAGCTTATAGGCGGCGCGGCTGCGATAGCCCTCTGCCTTGGCGCGCTTCACATAGGGATCGTTCAGCTGACGTGCGAGCCAGCGGGTCGATTGCGCGGTACGGCCACGGGCAGTGCGCACGCGCTTATCAACGGGTTTATCGCCGCGGGCCATCAGCCTAATTTCCTGCTTGATGCGCTGTCGATCAGGGCGCGCAAAATGCCCTCGCGGATGCCGCGGTCGGCGACGCCTAGCCGGTCGGCGGGCCATATGTCGAGGATGGAGTCGAGGATTGCGCAGCCCGCCACCACCAGATCGGCCCGCTCATCGCCAATGCAGGGGAGTGCCATGCGCTCCTCGATGCTCATGGTGGAGAGCCGCCGGGAGATGTCGCGCATAGCAGCGGCGGGCACGATCAGGCCGTCCACCGCCTGCCGGTCATAGCGCGGCAGGCCCAGATGCACGCTCGCGAGCGTCGTCACCGTGCCGGATGTGCCGAGCAACCGTACCGGGACGCCCTTGGGCAGGCGCGCCGCAAAGCCTGCAAAGGCCTCGCGCATCCGCCGCAGCATCTCTGCATAGGCCGCCGCGCGCCCTTCCGGCCCTTCCTTATGCCCGGCCACCACCTCGGCGAGCGACACGACGCCATGTGGCGCGCTCAGCCAGTCTATGATGCGCAACTGGTCGCCATCGCCATCCAGCAGCACCAACTCGGTCGAGCCGCCGCCAATGTCGAAGATCATCGCAGGGCCGTCACCCGGCTCCAGCAATGCCTGACAGCCGAGCACCGCCAGCCGCGCTTCCTCACGCGGGGGAATGATATCGAGCATGATGCCGGTCTCGCGCTGCACCCGCGCGACAAATTCCTTGCCATTGCGCGCCTGGCGGCATGCCTCGGTCGCGACGGAGCGCGCCAGCACCACCCGCCGTTTGCGTAACTTATCCGCGCAGACGGACAGCGCGGAGATGGTGCGCTCGATCGCCGCGTGGGAAAGCTCGCCTGTCGCCGTCAGCCCCTCGCCCAACCGCACGATTCGGGAAAAGGCGTCCACGATCACGAAGGCGTCGCCCTCAGGCCGGGCAATCAGCAAGCGGCAATTGTTCGTGCCAAGGTCGAGCGCGGCGAGATTGCCGCGGGGAAGCGCGCGCTTGGCGGCAAACTCCTCCCTCAACATAGGGCCGCGTGGCACTGCAGTGCCGGGCTCTCGCCCAGAGCGCGGCGCAGGCGTCGCCTTGTGCGCCATCAAAAATACCTTCCCAACCGATGGTCATTCCACCGGGACTTGCCCGAACGCTAGCCCCCCGTTGCACAGGACGCAAGCACCCCCGCGCAGAGGCGCCCCGCCCGCGGTTGAACGATGATGTGGAGAAGCGGCGGCAAATGCCTTGACCCCCGGCCAGAGCAGCGCTATCTGCGCGCCCTCTTTGCCCGATCGTCTAATGGTAAGACAACGGACTCTGACTCCGTTAATCGAGGTTCGAATCCTCGTCGGGCATCCAGTTTTCCTCACCGAAATCTGCGGCCCTCGTGTCAAAGAGAAATCCCCAGCATCCAGAGGTCGCGCGCCGCCGAGCTGGCGCGCTGCTGCATATCCCATGCGCTTTATTCCGTATCTTTGATCCTGATCAATGTCGCGCGCGTGCGCGCAGGCCAAAGCATTCGCATCGATCAACCCGATGTGGAGTGCTTAAATCATGGACTATCTTCTGCAATTGCCGGTGCTGCTTTTTGCGAGCATGATGCTGATCTTTGGCGTCGCGATGATCGCGGTGTGCGTCACAGATAGCCGTCTGCGATAGGGCTGGCATGAGATAGATGGCAGGGCTGCAAGGTGCGGCTGCGCTCAACTATCTGTTGATTTCGCAGTTGCACAATGTCTAAGGGCGGCAGCCATTGGAAACGGCGGCAAGCCGTCCTATAGTTCCCTTCCCTTGTCCGATCGAAAGGTCAGGCCGTGCGTACTCGCCTTTATCCGCTCACTGATTTGAATGATATTCCCGGCACGACGGTGTTCACCGCCAAGCGATCGCGCGAGGCCTATCATCTGCATAAATTCTGCATGTCTTTGATGGACGCTGCCAATCGCGCCGAATTCCGCGATCATGAGCGCGCTTATCTCGACAAGTTCCGGATGAGCGAAGAGCAGAAGCGCGCCGTGCAGGACCGCGACTTCAACAAGCTGATCGACATGGGTGGCAACATCTACTTCCTCGTGAAGCTCTCCAACACCGATGGCTGGACGACGCAGCGTGCGGTGAGTTCCATGACCAATATGACCGCTGATGAATATGCAGCGATGATGCGCGCCGGGGGCCGCTCGCCCGACGGCCAGCGCTCGATTCGCGGAGGGAACTGACGATGGCTCGCATTACCGCAGGCGTGGCGACCAGCCATGTGCCCGCTATTGGCGCCGCATTCGATCAGGGCCGCTGGCAGGACGAAACCTGGAAGCCTGTGTTCGACGGCTATGAATGGGTGAAGGCCTGGGAGAAAGAGGAAAAGCCCGATGTGGTGATCCTCGTTTATAACGACCATGCCTCCGCGATGATGCTGGACGTTGTGCCCACCTTTGCCCTGGGCTGCGCCGAGGAATTTTCGCCCGCCGATGAGGGCTGGGGCGCGCGCGAGGTGCCGACGGTTTACGGCCATATCGAGCTTGCCGCGCATATGGCGGAGCAGCTGGTGATCGACGAGTTCGACATGACGCTGATGAACCATATGGACGTGGATCATGGCTGCACGGTGCCGCTCAGCCTGATGTTCGGCAAGGTGGATGAATGGCCCTGCAAGGTCATTCCGCTCGCGGTGAACGTAACCCAGTTCCCAACGCCATCGGGCAGCCGCTGCTGGAACTTGGGCGAAGCGATCAGATATGCGGTGGAAACCTATCCCGAAGACCTGAACGTGCAGATCTGGGGCACGGGCGGCATGAGCCACCAGCTGCAGGGACCACGTGCGGGGCTGATCAATCCCGAGTTCGACAATGCGTTTCTGGACAAGCTGGTTGGCGAGACGGACGATCTGCGTGCCATCACGCGGCTCGACTATCTGCGCGAAGCAGGCACGGAAGGCATTGAGCTCATCATGTGGCTGATCATGCGCGCGGCGCTGGGCGGGGAAGTGGAGCAGCTCCACCGCTTCTATCATGTGCCCGCGTCCAACACGGCGGTTGGCCATCTGGTGCTGCGGCCCAAACAGGTTGGTGCAGAGGCCTGACGAGGGCGATTTGCGTGAGATTGAAAGGTCCGGCTGATCGCCGGGCCTTTTTTCTTGCCCGCTCCGCACAACCGACATGCAATATGCCGAAATGCAATATAAAGCTTTTTATATATAAGGAATGCTTTATATCGTAGAGCATCAAGCGATACAGCACTGCTGGAGACGAGCAATGACGACCAATTATCCCTTCTCTGCCGACCATATCGGCAGCTTCTTGCGCCCGGCCAATCTGATTGCGGCGCGCGACCAGCATGCCGCAGGCAAGATCGACGCTGCCCAGCTTCGCGCGGTCGAGGATGAAGCCATTCGCGATGTCGTGAAGTTTCAGGAAGAGGTTGGCGTCAAGGCGATCAGCGATGGCGAGTTTCGTCGCAAATTCTTCCACACCGACTTTCTGCTGCAGCTCGACGGCATCGAAGAGCAGGGCGGCATGGAAGTGCAGTTCCAGAACGCCATCGGTAAGGATGTGCATTTCGCGCCGCCCAAGATGGTCGTCACCGGCAAGATCAAGCATAGCAAGCCGATCCAGCGGGCGGACTATGAGTTCCTCGCCAGCGTTGTGAGCGAGACGCCAAAGGTCACCATCCCCTCGCCGACCATGCTGCACTTCCGCGCCGGTCGCGAAGGGATTGACGAGAAGGTCTATCCCGACATGGCGGAATTTTTCGCCGATGTGGCGGGCGCTTATCGCGAGGAAGTCTCCGATCTGATCGACGCCGGTTGCCGCTATCTGCAGCTGGACGACACCAACCTCGCCTATCTGTGTGATGATCAGCAGCGCGAAAATGCCCGCAAGCGCGGCATGGACCCTGATGATCTGCCGCGCCATTATGCGCAGATGATCAATGATGCGCTCTCGACCGCGCCCGATGATCTGTTCCGCGCGGTTCACCTGTGCCGGGGCAACTTCCGCTCCAGCTGGGCGGCCGAGGGTGGTTACGAGCCAGTCGCGGAGATCATGTTCAACGAGCTGAACATCAACGCCTTCCTGCTCGAATATGATGATGCGCGCTCGGGGGATTTTGCGCCGCTGCGCTTCCTGCCCAAGGGCAAGACCGTCGTGTTGGGCCTCGTCACCACCAAGCTTGGCGAGCTGGAGACGAAGGACGAGATCAAGCGCCGCATCGACGCCGCAACGAAATATGCGCCGCTCGATCAGCTCGCGCTCTCACCCCAGTGCGGCTTCGCCTCGACGGTGCATGGCAATGACATCGCCTTCGATCAGCAGAAGGCGAAGATGCAGCTGGTGGTCGAGGTGGCCGAGGAAATCTGGGGCTAAAAGCCGCCCGACGTTCCATCATCAGACATGAAGAAGGGGCGCTCTAGCGGGCGCCCCTTTTCTGTTGGGTTGAAAGCTGGCGCTCAATTGATGGGCGGCACCGGCTGAGGCGGCACGTCCGCGTCCGTTTCCGGCACATCGACCCGCCCAAGCCCGACATGGCTGTGGCCGCGGCTGTAGAGGAAATAAACGATGAGACCGACGATCGCCCAGCCCACGAACATGAGCTTGGTTTCCGTGCCGAGTTTGAAGAAGAGATAGATGCAGCCCAGGATCGCCACCGGTGCGGTGATCGCAATGGCGGGCGTGCGGAACGGGCGTTTGCGGTCCGGATCAGTCTTGCGCAGCACCATTACGGCGATGGAGACGGCGGCAAAGGCGAAGAGCGTGCCTGAGTTTGAGATATCCGCAAGGATGCCGACCGGGAAGAAGGCCGCAAACAGGGCCACAAAGATGCCTGTGAGGATGGTGATGACATGCGGCGTGTGGAACTTGGGGTGTATCTTCGAGAAGACCGCAGGCAGCAGGCCATCGCGGCTCATGACGAAGAAGATGCGCGTCTGGCCGAACATCATCATCAGGATGACGGATGGCAGCGCGAGCCCGGCTGCCAGACCGATCAGATTGCCGACCTGGGGCCAGCCAATCTCGCGCATTGTCCAGGCCAGTGCCTCTTTGGAGCAGACGACGGCCTGATCACCAATGGCGCGGCAGGCGCTAGTCAGTTCCGTGCTGCCGGGGGACAGGCCTGCCCCATTTGCGTCGAGGATCGGGCTGGCGCCGACCGTGCCGATGACGCCGGAGGCCACGAGGAGATAGAAGATGGTGCAGATGGTCAGCGAGCCAATGAGGCCGATGGGCATATTGCGTTGGGGATTTTTGGTCTCCTCCGCCGCTGTCGAGACCGCATCGAACCCGACATAGGCAAAGAAGATGGAGGCCGCCGCTGCGCCGATGCCACCGAAACCAAGCGGCGCGAACGGTGTGAATTTCTCCATATTCATCACGGGCAGCGCCAGCGCGATGAACAGGGACAAGGCCGCGACCTTGATCACGACCAGCACGGCGTTGACGGCGGCGCTCTCCCGCGTGCCGATGACCAGCAGCCAGGTGACGAGCAGCGCGATGCCCATTGCGGGCAAGTTCACGATGCCGCCATCGAACGGCCCCCGCACCAGCATATCGGGTATGTCGATGCCCATCGTATGTTCGAGCAGGCCAACGACATAGCCTGACCAGCCGACGGACACGGCGCCCGCCGCGACGGCATATTCAAGGATCAGCGCCCAGCCGACCATCCAGGCGATCAGTTCGCCCATCACGGCGTAACTATAAGTGTAGGCCGAGCCGGAAACCGGCACCATTGCGGCCATCTCCGAATAGCAGAGCGCAGCCACGGCGCAGACGAAGCCTGCAATCACGAAGGAGAGCAGCATGCCAGGCCCGGCTTTTTGCGCCGCTTCCGCCGTCAGCACGAAAATGCCGGTGCCGATGACGGCGCCCACGCCGAGCATGGTCAGTTGAAACGCACCAAGCGATCGATGCAGGGATTTTTTTTCGGCAGTGGCAAGAATGGCGTCGAGCGGCTTGATACGGCCAAAAATCATGCGCGTGTCACTTTCGTTGTGCGGCGGCCCCGACGCCTGCCCGATAGGGAATGGCGGGCAGACTATAGCCTAATCACGGTCGCGCAAGTGCGATAGCTGCGCGCGCCCGCGCGCCCCTCCCCACGCGGCGCGACTCAGCGTGGCTCCAGCCCGGCCTCCGTCAGCCAGCGGCGGCGCATGGCGAGACGGAAGAGGCGATTGACGACCGGGTTCGACCAGCCCGTGTTGGTCGCAAAGTCCTGCGTAAGCATTGCATGATGGATGGCGTGCGCCTGCGGCGTCATGAGCAGGCCGACGCGGCGCATCGCCCGCACGATCCATGGATTGTCCATCCGGTGTAGCGTGCCGTGGAAATATTGCGCGAAGGTCGCGCCGATCAGGAAGATGACCGCGCCGAACAGCAGCCATCCCGGCAGCGGCACGGCCAGCGCGATCAGGTTGACCGCCAGAGAGGTCGGCAGGGTTGTGAAGCAGATCGTCGAGCCGATCTGCACGAGCATCGAGCGGCGCCCCAGCGCATCGGGCCGGGGATGATGGTTCTTGAAATCATAGGCGAGCTTCTGGAAGCCGCCGATGCGCGCCATCGCCGCGCCCCGCAGCGACAGATACTCGTCCGACTCCCGCGAGCCTTCATAGGAATAGACGGCGCCGAGCCCGACGTCCGAACGGCAGGGGTAATAATCCATGACGAGATGGATGACGCCCGAGGCCATGTCCGCCAGATACCAGCCGGCCAGCGCCGCAAGCAGCCATGTCCAACTCGGCACGCCGGCCAGCCAGAGATTGAGCCCGAGGCTCAGTGCGAACAGGAGCATGACCGACGAAGGGGCAGCCTTCATCATGAGCGAATTTCCATCATTGCTGCTCTGCAGCCAAAACCTTGCAGCAGACGCATGCCAAGTTCCTCCGAGGAAGGGCTGAGACCAATCGACGCTGCGGAATTGACGAGAATTGAGCGAACGGAAGGCATGTCACCGGCCTGCTCAGTGCGCCAGCATTGGACCGAGTGGGCGACCACCAAACAGGTGGACGTGCAGATGCGGCACTTCCTGACCGCCATGTTCGCCGACATTCGCCATCAGGCGATAGCCCGGCTCGACAAGGCCAGCCTCACGCGCAATGGCCCCGACCCCGCGGACGAACGCGCTGATCTGCGCATCGCTGGCGCGGGCTGAGAAGTCATCCCAGCTCACATATGCGCCTTTGGGGATGACGAGAATATGCGTGGGCGCCTGCGGGTTGATGTCGTGAAAGGCGAGCACATGCTCATCCTCATGCACTTTGTTGCAGGGGATTTCGCCGCGCAGGATCTTCGCGAAGATGTTGCTCTCATCATAAGGGAGCGTGGGGTCGATCGCCATGATGCTTACTCCTTGGGCCGTGCGGCCTTCTCATCCAGCCCGGACACGCCTTCGCGCCGGTCCAGCTCCGCATAGACATCGGCAAGCGTCACGCCGCGCTCGGCCAGCACGGTGATGAGGTGGAAGAGCAGGTCAGCCGCCTCGCCGGTCAGCTCCTGATTGTCGCCACCGAGTGCTGCGATGATCGTCTCGACCGCTTCCTCGCCCAGCTTCTGCGCCATTTTGGGCAGGCCCTTGGCGCGGAGTTTGGCGACATAGGAGGTTGCGGGATCGGCCTCGCGGCGGGCAAGGATGGTGGTTTCGAGGCGGGTGAGGCTATCCATAGCGCATCTCCTCGCCGCTTGGGCTGCGAGCGTCAATGGCTTTCAGGCAGTGCGCACGGCAATCCCGGCAGCGGCAAGCGCGGCGCGGGCTTCCTTGATGCTGTGCTGGCCGAAATGGAAGATGGAGGCGGCCAGCACGGCGCTGGCATGGCCTTGCGTCACGCCCTCCACCAGATGATCGAGCGTGCCGACGCCGCCACTGGCGATCACGGGCACGGAGACGGCATCAGCGATGGTGCGAGTGAGGCCGAGGTCATAGCCCTGCTTGGTGCCATCGCCATCCATCGAGGTGACAAGCAGCTCGCCCGCGCCAAGCTCCGCGAGGCGCAGGGCGTGAGCCACCGCATCAATGCCGGTGGCGCGGCGACCGCCATGGGTGAAAATCTCCCAGCGCCCCTCCCCGGTGCGGCGCGCATCGACTGAGGCGACGACGCACTGGCTGCCGAAGCGATCGGCAATAGCCGC
>CBIHKY010000038.1:0-29268 GCA_966205705.1 uncultured Alphaproteobacteria bacterium | reverse complement strand
GCGACGTGGGTGTAGTTGAGGCTGGCGTAGCGCTACTGCGCCTGCCGCGACCCGGCTCGCCGTCTCGCGCGCCGATGAGCGCCCACCGCCGCGATAATCGCGAAAGCCATATTTGGCGTCATAGGCATAATCGGCATGGCCGGGCCGATAGGCCTGCGCGACCTCGGAATAATCCTTGGAGCGCTGGTCGACATTCTCGATCATCAGGCTGATCGGCGTGCCGGTCGTTTTCCCCTCGAAAACGCCGGAGAGGATGCGCACCTGATCGGGCTCCTGCCGCTGCGTGGTGAAGCGCGATGTGCCGGGACGGCGCTGATCCAGCCAGGGCTGAATGTCCGTTTCGCTCAGCGCGATGCCGGGAGGGCAGCCATCGACCACCGCGCCAATGGCAGGACCGTGGCTCTCGCCCCATGTCGTGAAGCGAAAGACTCGCCCAAATGTGTTGAAGCTCATAGGAAGTCCCTCTCCCGCGGCGAGACCGAGGGGCCCGCCTCCGCAAGGAGTTGGGAGGGTGAGGGGGCAAGCGCTACCGCAAGAATGTGCATCAACACACCCTCAACATTCTCCATCACCTCGACATTGGAAAAGCGGATCACCCGAAATCCTTCATTCTCAAGAAAGGCCGTCCGGCCCGCATCTGCTGCCTGAGTAGAGGCGTGGGTTTCCCCGTCAACCTCCACGATCAGCCTCGCCTCAAGGCAAAGAAAGTCAGCGACGTAAGGGCCAACTGGAGATTGGCGGCGGAATTTCAGACCACCAAGCTGGCGATTGCGGAGCTTTTGCCAGAGGCGTTGCTCCGGTTCCGTCAGATTGCGGCGGAGTGATCTGGCCCGCTCAGTTAGCATTCCCTCACCCTCCCGCCTTTGGCGGGTCCCTCCCTCTCCCAAGGGGAGAGGGGAAATCATCATTATTTCTCCAGCGCGATGTCCGGTGCGTCCTCGGCCTTCATGCCCACGACATTATAACCAGCGTCCACATGATGGATTTCACCCGTCACGCCCGATGCGAGATCGGACAGCAGATAAAGCCCAGCGCCACCCACATCCTCAATCGTCACATTGCGACGCAAGGGTGAGTTCAGCTCATTCCACTTCAAAATATAGCGGAAGTCGCCAATGCCGGATGCCGCGAGCGTCTTGATCGGCCCGGCGGAAATGGCGTTTACGCGGATGCCATCCGGCCCGAGATCCATCGCAAGATATTTCACGCTGGTTTCCAGCGCGGCCTTGGCCACGCCCATCACATTATAATGGGGGATGACCTTCTCGGCGCCATAATAGCTCAAAGTCAGGATCGATCCGCCCGCCGTCATCATCGGCACCGCCCGCTTGGTCACCGCCACAAGGCTGTAGGCCGAGACGTTAAGCGTCAGCAGGAAGTTATCCAGGCTCGTGTCGACATATTTGCCGCGCAGCTCATTCTTGTCCGAGAAGCCGATGGCGTGGACGACAAAGTCGATCGTCGGCCAGCGCTCGGCCAAACCTGCAAAGCAGGCATCGATCGACGCCATGTCCGACACGTCGCATGAAAGCAGGAAATCGGAACCGAGTTCGGCTGCGAGCGGGCGCACGCGCCGTTCCAGCGATTCACCCACATAAGAAAAAGCCAGGTCCGCGCCCTGTGCATGAAGTGCCTTCGCTATGCCCCAGGCAAGCGATTTCTCGTTGGCTAACCCCATGATTAGGCCGCGTTTTCCGGCCATAAGGCCTGTCATTATGCGGGATCCTCCGTTTGTTCGGCTGGTGCGCTGTCGTCAGGAAATTCAGTCAGCGCGGCATTGAGTTCGGCGCCAATTACCACGCCGAGCCCGATGATGAAGAAAAAAATGAGCGTTATCATCGCGCCGGCCAGGCCGCCATAAGTGAGGCTGTAGCTGGAGAGGTGCGCAAAGAACAGCGGTAGCAGTAGCGTCGTGCCATACCACCAAAGCGCGGTGAAGGCCGCGCCGGGCCATTTGGGGAAGCGCCGCGAGCGGTATCGGCTGGGCGCCAGCGCCACGAACAGGAAGTGCAGCGCCAGAAACAGGATGATGGTCGGCACCAGCCTTGTGGCGGTGATGATGTTGAAGGCATCGTCGGTCAGCGGGAAAATTCGCTCCAGCACCGTCTCCGCCGCGATCAGCAGCACTTGAAGCGAGAGCGCCACCATCGCTCCCACCACGCTCAGCACGATGATGCCGATGGCGCGCAGCCGATAATGCCAGAAGGGCGAGCTGGATGTGGTGCCAGAGGCGCGGCGCAAAATATCACGGATCGTCTCGATGAGGCTGCCCACGGTCCACAGGCCCACAAGCGCGCCAATCCACAGCAGATTGCCGGTGCGGGCGGTCAGCACATCCACGATGGCTGGGCGCAACACATCGGCCACACCACGCGGAACGGTGATGAGGAAGCCGTTGAGCGTCTCGATCCCCGATTGCGTCTGCCCCAGCAATTGCGCGATGGCGGCAGCAAGGATGAAGAAGGGAAACACCGCGACTAGCGTGAGATAGGCAAGGTTGCCTGCGTGGATGAAGCCATCGCTATACACGCCCATCGCCACGCGGCGCAGTACGGTGAGGCTGCGGGTCAGCACCGGGCTGCGGTCGATCTTCGCCTGCAATCTCGCCCTATGGCCCCTGCGCCTGTGGCGGCGCGCTTCGGGCGATTCAGGGGAGGGTGCGGACATCATGGCGACGTTAAGCGCAAAGCGCCCGTGAAGGAAAGCCGAGCGCGCTTTCCAACGCGAAGCAGGCTTCGCTCAAACGCCCAGATGCGCACGCAAGGGCCGCTCATCCTGCCAGCTCTCGACGAACGTCTTGAGCGCTGGGTCATCGGCAGGCACATCGATTTGCAGCGCCACCAGCTGATCGCCCCGATCGCCCGATTTACGGCTGAACCCCTTGCCCTTGAGCCGCAGCGTCTGGCCCGAGCGCGCTCCTGCGGGCACCGCGAGCATCACCGCGCCATCCACAGTCGGCACTTTCACGCGCGCGCCAGCAACCGCCTCATTGAGGCTCACCGGCAGATCGAGCCGCACATTGTCGCCATCACGCGTGAAAAAGGGATGCGCGCCAATCTCGATGGTCACAATCGCATCGCCATTGCCCGCCGGGCCGGGCTGGCCTTTGCCGGAGAGCTTCATCTGCGTGCCCGTCTCCACGCCCGCGGGCAGCTTGAGATCGATCGTCTTGCCATCGGCCAGCGTGATGCGCTGCGGTGCAAGCTTGGCGGCATCGGTGAAGGGCACGGCAAGACGATAGGCCATGTTGGCGCCGCGCTGCGGGGTTGCGCGTCCGCCAAAGCCGCCACCTGCGCGGCGTCCGCCACCGAATAGTCCCTCGAAGATATCGCCGAAATCGCCACCGCCCTGATTGAACTCAAAGCCTTCCGCGCCGCCCGGCTGGCCCCGTCCGCCGCCCTGACCATAGCCAAAGGGGTGGGTCGGGTTGCCATCGCCATCTATCTCGCCGCGATCGAACCGCGCGCGCTTGTCCTTGTCCGAGAGCAGATCATAGGCCGTCGTGACCTGAGCGAAGCGCTCGGACGCATTGGGTTTGTCCTTGTTCCGGTCCGGATGCAGCTCCTTGGCGAGCTTGCGATACGCGGATTTGATCGCCGCTTCGTCCGCGCTGCGAGGGACGCCCAGCAGGGAATAGGGATCAGCCATGGTCGTTCAACACCTGTTCGCTTCGATATCATGCAGTAATGGCATGCATCTGGCGATTACAGCGACATGTCGCAAGTGTTGATGAGCCGCGGCTCAGCGCGCGGAGAGCTGCTTTGCGCTATCGGAGGGGAATTGCTCGAAGAGCGCAGCTGCCAGCCGCGTGGCGATGGCCTGCTGCGTCCAGCGTGAGTCGCCCTCGCGCGATGCCATTTCCGCCCGGCCTTCCCACAGCGCCTTGCCGGTTGCCCGGTCGATCACCCGCGCTTCCAGTCGCGTGGAGACCAGCGCTTTCAATGGCTTGGAGAGATCGACGTTCACCGCCATGCCGACGGACGAGCCATAAGTGCCCGTGCCGACCATCATCTCGCCGCTCACCGGCTTGCGCTTGCCTTCTTCCGGCACCAGCACATCGCGCGCGATGCGCAACTGCGCGATCTGGCCGCTGTCCTCATCCTTCACCTGCGTATCATAGCCGGCCTTCACCAGCTGATCGATGACCGCGGATTCAAACGTCGCGGCATCGCGCGTGTCGCCGGGTTCATCGGGGTTTGGCGCCACGGAGATGGAGCCTTTGCCGAGCCGGTCACCCGCATCATCCGCCTTGAATTGCGCAGCCTCAACCCGGCCTTCGCGGCTGTCCCGCTCGCTACCGCTACCCATGCGTGAGCGCGGGCTATCGAGCCGGGAGCTGCCCCAGCCGGACCTGTCCCATCCTGAGCGATCCCAACCCGGACGACCCCAGCCATATTGCGCAAACACTGGCGCCGTGCAGCTGAGCATGGCGAGAAGCAGGGCGGCGCGGCTGAGTGACGTAGTGGGCATGGGCGTTCCTTCGCGGGCGAGGGGCAGGCTTATCATAGTCCCACTGAAACCCACGATAAAAGCTATGGACTTGACCGGGGATGAATGGCCGCTCTCCGGCTCGACAGTGCGAAGGACGGGGGGTAGGAAGATTGCATGGTAAGCAACACGCACACAGCCGCAGACAATCCCGCCACGACGCAGACGGACGACCCCTTCGCCCTGTTCGCGCAATGGCTGGCGGATGCCCGCGCGAGCGAGCCAAACGACCCGGAAGCAATGGCCGTTTCCACCGTCGATGCACAGGGGCGGCCCTCCACGCGCATGGTGCTGCTCAAGGGGCATAGCCCGCAAGGCTTCATCTTCTACACGAATTTTCAGAGCCGCAAGGCAGGCGAACTGCTCGCCAATCCCAACGCCGCGATCCTCTTCCACTGGAAATCGCTGCGGCGCCAGATCCGCATCGAGGGCGTGGTCGAGGCAGTCGATGCGGCAACGGCGGACGCTTATTTCGCGACCCGCGCGCGTGTCTCGCAAATCGGCGCCTGGGCATCGGATCAGTCCCGCCCACTGGATGCGCGCGAGACGTTCGAGGAACGGATCGCTGAGGTCGAGGCGCGGTTTGAAGGTCAGCACGTGCCACGCCCGCCACATTGGTCCGGTTTCTGCGTCGTCCCCCGCGCCATCGAATTCTGGCTCGACCGCGCCTATCGCCTGCATGAGCGCACCCGCTATGAGGGCGATGGCGCAGGCGGCTGGACATCGGGCATGCTCTATCCGTGAGGATGCCATGACCCTGGCCGCGCACGGAGCGGGTGACAGCCATCTGGCGACCAATGGCGCGCTGAACCGCAACGCCGCGCTCGCCAGCGTGAGCGTCGCGATCGTGCTGGCGGGGCTCAAGGCCTATGCCGTCTGGCGCACCGGCTCCATCGCCATGCTGGGGTCGCTCGCCGATACCGGGCTGGATCTGGTTGCGAGCCTTGTCACCCTGTTCGCAGTGCGCGTCGCGGCGGTCCCGGCTGATCAGGAGCATCGCTTCGGCCACGGCAAGGCCGAGGCGCTGGCGGCTTTGTTCCAGGTCGCGCTCATCAGTGTCGCCGCCCTCACCATCATCGTGCGGTCCGTAGAGCGGCTGGGCGGCCAGAGCGCGCCAGCGGATATCGAATATGGCGTCGGCGTTTCGATCTTCGCGATGCTGCTTACGGTCGTGCTCGTCGCCTATCAGGCGCGCATCATCCGCGCGACCGGATCGGTCGCCATCAGCGCGGATAATCTCCATTACCGCAGCGATCTGATGCTCAACGCCTCGGTGATCGCCGCGCTGCTGCTTGAGGCGCTGTTGTCCTTCCACGGCGCAGACGCGATGTTCGGCGTCGGCATCGGGCTATGGCTCGCCTTCAGCGCCTGGCGCACGGCTATGCACGCGGTCGACCAGCTGATGGACAAGGAATGGCCCGAGGACAAACGCGCGCAATTCCTCGCCGTGGCTCAGCGCCACCCCGCGCTGGAGGGCATCCACGATCTGCGCACACGGACCAGCGGATCACAGGATTTCGTGCAGTTCCACATCTGGGTGGACCCTGACATGACTGTGTCCCAAGCCCACCGCGTGATGGATGAGGTGGAGGCGACGCTGCATGCGGAATTCCCGACGCTGGAGATTTTGATCCACCCGGATCCTGTGGGGCATGTGGACACGCAGGATGCGATTGCTGAGCGGAATCTGGTGGGGGAGGGTGCTGTGGAAGGCGAGGGCGCACATGGATTCCCGCGTTCGCGGGAATGACGGTGAAACAGGCCCGCGATTAATCCCTAATCGTCGTCATTCCCGCGAACGCGGGAATCCACTCAACGCAGCGGGTCAAACCCAAGCCCAACGGCCAGATCACCCCATTCAGGATTAGTCTGCTCAATCAACTCAACCTTCCATGCGCGTCGCCTTTCTTGATGTGCTTCTCGCGAATGATCGCCTGCTCCATCTGAGTGCTGCGTTGTAAACCCGCCAAAGGTCTCGGCTCGATGCTGCGCGATGCGTTGCATGAGGTTGGAGGTGACGCCGAGATAGAGTGTGCCGTTTTTCCGGGAGGCGAGCAGATAAACGAAGGGGTCGATTTCGCGGGGCATTCAGCGTCGCTACTGGATTCTTGCGTTCGCGGGAATGACGAGATTGGTGGGACGCTCGACTATCTGCACGCCGTCATTCCCGCGAACGCGGGAATCCACTGGACCTCGCGCACACAGCAATCCCCATCCAACCCCTACCCCGGAAACCGCCGCGCCACCCGCGCCATCGCCGCCTTCAGCGCATCCATATCCGCCTCGCGCGTGATGCCCAGCCGCACGATCGTCAGGCCCTGCTCAGGCGAAACCAGCACATATTGCCCGCGCTGGCCAACCGCCGCCAATATCCCCGCGCTCGCTTGCCCCGGGAACAGCGGCGTATCCTCGCTTCCCCGGTTGAGCCACAAATGCCCGCCATAGGCCGGGTTGGCCGCTGAGGGTGCGGTCATGAAATCGAACCAGGGTTCGGCAATGAGCTGGTGGCCATGCGCCTCGCCTCGCGTGCGGATCAGCTCGCCGAGCGCTGCATAGTCGCGCGCGGTCATGTGCATGTTGGAGCCTGCGATCAGCGTACCGCTCGCATCATATTCCGGCACGAAATCCTGCAGGTGCAGCGGGCCGGAGACGCGGGCGGCGAGGAAGCGGGCCATGGCGTCGCGGCGCACTGTTGCATCGCGACTGCGGGTCAGCCGGTCGGTCATGATCCCGGCGAGGATCATGCTGGAGCCGCCGCTCTCGTTGAAAGTCGTGCCATCCGGGTGGATCAGCGGCTTGGCGGCAGCGAAGGCGGCCTGATCGCGTGCGCCCTCGCCCGCCAGCATCGCCAGCGCATCGCTGTAGTCGCCGGGCTGCCAGCCATCGCGATGTTGCAGGCCGGAGCTCATGGTGAGCAGCTGGCGCAGCGTGATCGCCGAGCGCGGGTCGCCCGTCTGCTGCCAGGCGGCGACGGGGGCGGGGTCATCCAGCGCGAGAAGGCCATCGGAGACCATCATACCCGCGATCAACCCGGTGACGGTGCGCGCCATCGACCATGACTGAAAGCGGCTATCCGCTCCGAAGCCCTCGGCATAGCGCTCGGCAATCACCTTGCCGTCGCGCATCACGATGAGCGCGCGCGTCTCGCCCACCGAATCGCCGGAGTCATCGAACAGCGGGTCGATCGCCTCGCGCAGCGAGAGCGCCGAAACGCCGCGGCTATCCGCCAGCGTCGCATAGCGGCTGGAGGGGATATCCTGCGATGCCCCCTCGCCCGCCAACAATCCGCCCGCCAGCAATGCGCCAGCGGCCAAAAGGGTGATCCATTGGCAAAGCTTTTTGATCTTCATCGCGCGCCGCCCTATCACGCCCCTGCATGAAAGGGGATGCCAAGATCAGGATTCGTTTCTCGCGCTGGCTGTTTGTACTGCCAGCTGCGCTCATCGCCTTTTACGTCGCGGTCAGCTGGCCGGGCTGGCAGCGTGAGGCTGGCCAGGCCGCCGGGCTTGGCGCGCGCATGACCTGCTCATGCCGCTATGTGGAAACCCGCGATCTGCCCAGTTGCCAAAGCGATCTGGCGGGCATCCCCTGGATGGCGCTGGTGCGCTATGACGATGATCCGCAGGCGCGGCGCGTGACGGCGTCGGTGCCGATGATGGCGAGCAAATCGGCGGTTTTGAAGCAGGACTTCGGTTGTCTGCCTGAGTAGGGTGGAGCGCAATCTTTGCAGCATCGTCACCCCGGACTTTGATCCGGGGTCCCGCTGTCTTTTGCACCCACCCGCAAGAAAAGCGGGATCCCGGGTCTGACGCCCGGGATGACGGAGTGCGTGTATCGCACGCCGGTCTCAGCAACTGGCTCTCAGTGCTTCCCCCGCACCTTCGCCACCAGATGCACCACGCCCACCACCACAGCGCCAACCAGCAACCCGAAGATCGCGGACAGCAAAGCTCCGACCAACCAGACCACCACGGCCGAGTGGCTCAGCGCCTCGCTCGCCACATGCACGCCATGCGGCAGGGCAGCGAGCGCAGTGCCATCCAGCCCATGCAAAATGATGCCGCCGCCTACCCAGAGCATCGCGGCCATGCCCACGATTTCCAGAAAGGCCAGCACGCCCGGCATCATCCGCACCAGGCCGCGCCCGAGCGTCTGCATGAAGGCGCTGTCTTTGCGGGCGAAATGCAGCCCAATATCATCCAGCTTCACGATGAGGCCCACCACGCCATAAACGCCAACCGTTACGAGCAGGCCAACGACGATGAGCACGAAGGCCTGTGTGAGCAGCGGACGATCTGCCACATCGGCAAGCGCAATCGCCATGATTTCGGCGGAGAGGATGAGGTCCGTGCGGATCGCGCCGGACACTTTCGACTTTTCGAGCGCAGCCGGGTCGTCCGTCTCCAGCACGACATCTTCGTCATGATGGCCGCCGCGCACCGCCTCGATGATTTTTTCCGCACCTTCAAAGCACAAAAACGCGCCGCCGATCATCAGCAGCGGGGTGATCGCAGCGGGCAGGAAGGCGCTGAGCAGCAGCGCGGCAGGCAGCAGGATGAGCAGCTTGTTGCGGATCGACCCCAGCGCAATCTTCCAGATCATCGGCAATTCGCGCTCAGGCGAGAAGCCGGTTACATAGGTGGGCGTCACAGCAGTATCGTCGACCACGACGCCTGCCGCCTTCATGCTCGCCTTTCCAGCGGCGGCGGAAACGTCATCGATTGACGCCGCAGCAAGGCGGGCAATCGCGGCAACATCGTCGAGCAGGGCAGCAAGGCCGGACGCCATGAAGGACGCCTCCGAATCAGGGGTTGGGAATTGGTGCCTTAATGCATGACGACGGAAAAGATCATCTGTTCGCGCAGAAAATCCAATCAGCCGCTCAGTGCAAAGGGTTCGGGTGGCAGCGACCAGTCGATCGTCCCGCGCCCATTCGCATCCAGAAACGCATTGGCTTTGGAGAAATGACCACAGCCAAAAAATCCAGCATAGGCTGAAAGCGGCGAGGGATGCGGCGCGCGCAGCACGAGATGATGACCACCCTCGCTCACATCGCGCACGAAGCTCGCTTTTTTCTGGGCATAAGCGCCCCAGAGCAGAAAGGCGGTAGGCGCCTCGCTGGCTGCCACCTGCGCGATCACGGCGTCGGTGAAGCGCTCCCAGCCGCGATTGGCATGAGCGCCAGCTTTGCCCATCTCCACGGTGAGCACGCTGTTGAGCAACAATACGCCCTGCTGTGCCCAGTGGATCAGATGACCGTGCCCTGGTGGCGTGAACCCCACGTCGCTCCGCAGTTCCTTGAAGATATTGGCGAGGCTCGGCGGCGGTTTCACGCCCGGCGGCACGGAGAAGCAAAGCCCATGCGCCTGCCCCGGCCCATGATAGGGGTCCTGTCCCAGCATGACCACGCGCACGGCGGGCAGCGGCGTGAGCGCCAGCGCATTAAACCAATCCTGCCCGCGCGGAAAAATGGTCGCTCCATCGGCCTTGCGCGCCACAAGGAAGCGCTTGAGGTCGGCCATATAAGGCTTGGCGAATTCGTCAGCGAGCGCGTCACGCCAGCTGGCGTCGAGCGATGCAGGCGGGGTCGGTTGATCGGCGGCGCTGTCCATCGCGCCTGCCTATCGTGCCGTGCTCACCCCTGCCAAGCCGGAAATTATCTCAGCCGATCTGCGTCCAGGCGTCGGCAATCTCGGCGATATAGCCGCGCGCCGTCGTCATCGCTTCATGATCGTTGGCGGCGGTCGCCTCCAGCATACGGCGGCGCACTTCGCGGTAGATGGTCGCCAGGCTGATCGCGATCTCGCCGCCACGCTCAAAATCGAGGCTCGATTCCAGCGCGTGAAGAATGGCGAGCGCGCGCGTCTGCCGGTCGAGCGAGCGATTGCGATCGCCAATCTTGAGGGCCAGCGCGGCAGTATCCAGCGCAATCAGCAATTCGTCGAACAACACACGCACGAGCTGGTGCGGCGTGGCGCCTTCAACACGGCTACCGGTATCGATCGTCGCATAGCTGCGCGCTGCTCGCATCGGTTGCTGGGCCATGTACATGCTGCTCGTCCTTGTTCTTCTTGGTCGTCACATCCGCGTCGGATCGATCGCGGGGCTTAATTCTTCTGGGTGTTCCAGGCAGCGATCTGCTGATCGAGATAGGATTGGGTCGCCTTGAACTGGGTCAGCCGGCTCTGCATCTTTCCGTAAACGGAGGTCAGCTGCTCGCTATAATTGCTGCGCTGCTTGCTCAGCTTGTCGAGCTGCGTCTGCAGACTGTCGCGCACCTTCTCATAGCTTGCCTGAGAGCTTGCGAGCGGGCCGTCCTTGCCATTCAGCGCGTCCGTAATTTCCTTGAGCGCACCACCGATGCCGATGCTGGTGGGGCTGCTCACGCTCGGGTTGAGCATTTGCGTCACAGCCTCGGGATTGGCGACCAGCGCGGCATTCAGCTTGGCCGTATCCAGCTTGAGCGTGCCATCGCGCTGCGTGCTGACGCCCAGATCATTGAGGCTGCGATAGTCCCCCGTGCTGGCCAGTTGCCGCGTCACCAGACCCGTCAGGCGGCGGGACATATCGCGAATGCCGGAATCTGCCGAAAGCAGACCCGATTCGCCGGACCCCGGATTGGCCTTGGTCGATGTGTTGAGCGCGCCCTTGAGCGAATTATAGGCGGTCACGAATTCCTGCACGAGATCGCCCATTGATTTGGTGGGCTGGTCGCTTGCCAGGGTCACGGTGGTGCCGGGCTTGGCCTGATTGAGGTTGATCCGCACGAAGGGGAGGGCCGTGGTGATCTCGTTCGAGGTGAATTCCATATCGACATTGTCGATGCGGATTTGCGCATTGGCCGCGGTCTGGCTGGTGGTCAGCGCGGCGCTGGCAAAGCGCGCGAGATCGGCGTCCGCGCCTGCATCCGGCGTGATGGTGAAGGCGTTGGTGGTGCCGGTCGCCCCCTTGATGACAAGGCGCGCGCCGCTCTGATCGGTGACGATCGATGCGGTTACTTTCGCGCCAGAGCTGTTGATCGCGCCTGCGAGGTCGGCAAGCGTGTTGGCCGGGCTGGCCAGCGTCACGGTCGTGTCGACGCCGTTGACGCTGAACTTGAGCGATCCGGTGCCAGCAAGCGCCGCACCATCCGCAAGCGCTGCCGATTGCACAACCTGCGCCTTGGCGAGTTGCAGCACTTCAAGCTGCGCGGGCAGGCCTTTAGGGACGCCGCCCGCAATGAGTCCTGCCGTCGCAACGGTCGGATCATTGGAGGTCGGCTGCCCGCTATAGGCGGTGCCCTTGAGCAGGTCACTCAGCGCTGCGGAAAATGTATCGAGCGAGCTTTTGGCGGATGCCAGCGCAGAGATGCGCAGCGTCGCTGTGGAAAGCCGGGACTGGACAGCCGATTCGCGCGGCTGGAACGAGGCGTTGGTCAGATCGGAGACAAGCTGGGTGACATTGATGCCAGACCCGATGCCCAATGATGCTGCAATATCAACTGCCATGCGTTTCGTCCCTTCAGTGCCTCAGAACGGCCCAAGTGAGAGGGGCTTTAGAGGGGAAGGAAAGAAAATCCGCTTAACGCCGCGCGCCCACGGGGCACTTATCAGATCCGTCGGGATGCGCTGATAGCGCGCCCTGGATCGCCACCACCGCTCTCCGTCATCCCGGGCTTGACCCGGGATCCCGCTTGCCTTTGAGAACGCCGCAAAAGGGAGCGGGACCCCGGATCAAGTCCGGGGTGACGATAGGTTTCGCTAAAAATGCTGCACTCAATGAGCTGCGGCTTCAGCCATGATCGGCGTCGCGACAGCCTGGGCCGCACGTGCCTGCGCGGCTTGCAGTGCAAGCGATTGTGCGACTTGCGCGACGAAGGCCACCATCGTGGCGTCGGTCGGCGGCAGCGGCAGGACCACGACTGGATTGGGCATCATCGAGAGGATGGCATTGTTCGCATCGCTCGCCGCATTGGATGATGATGCCGTCGATGGCTTGATGCTCGCCAGCACATCGGCAATGTCGGCCTGAATCTTGGCATAGTCCGCAGCGGCGGAGGCGCGATAAAGCTGGTTCGTGGCGAAGGGCGCATCGCCCTGCGCATCATTTCCGGTCGATCTGGCCGATCCGATAGCGCGCACCATCGTGGCGCCACGGTCTTGCGCGGTGGTCGTTGGGCTTATCGGCGCCGTGCGAGGCAGGAATTCGTTCATGACACATCGCTTTCTAATGTGTCCCCACCAACAAAAGACGGATAAGTTCAGCTAAGCTTTAATTCACGATGTTCCGCCCATCGGCATCGAACCGCATTGCCTCGGGCAGATCGATATGCGGGCGGTCCATTTCGCTCGCCATATTATTTTCGATGCGGAACACGAAGGCGAGCACGGTTGCCACCGCCATGAACAGCCGCTCGTCCACTTCCTTGCCCGCGCGGGATGTGAAGTAGATGGCGCGGGTCAGCTCCGGATATTGCAGGATCGGCAGATCATTCTCGGTCGCCAGCGCGCGGATGGAGGCGGCAATCTCATCCGCCCCGCGCGCCATCACCACCGGCGCTGCATCCTCGCCCGGCCTGTAGCGCAGCGCGACGGCGAAGTGGGTCGGGTTGGTCAGGATGACGGTCGCCTCTTCCACCGCCTTGCGGACCGATCCGTTGAGCGTCTCATATTGCCTGCGCCGGATCATGCCCTTGAGCTCAGGCGAGCCTTCGCTTTCCTTATGCTCCTGCTTGATCTCCTGCTTGCTCATGTTGAGCCGCTTGGTGCGCTGGAAAATCTGCGCTGGCACATCGATGCCCGCGACGAGGAACAGGCAACCGGCGAGGCAGAGCGACACGAAGATGAAGATCGAGCCCAGCTCGCTCAGCGCAGGCTCGATGCCGGTGCGCGCCATGCTCTGGATCGCGGGTATCTGTTGCCAGATGAGATAGAAGCCGATCGCGCCGAGCAGCACCACTTTGGTCAGCGATTTGAGCAGTTCGATGAGGCCCTGCATGCCGAACATGCGCTTGAGGCCAGCCGCAGGGCTGAGCCGCGACGCCTTGGGCGCCATGGCGCCTGCGCGGAACCCCAGTGAGCCGAGCATTGCCGGGGCCGCAATCGCCGCCACGACCGTCGCGAACAATATGCCCGCGAGCGGCAGGGTGATCACGCTGATCAGATGCTCGGCGCGCTGGGCTGGCTCGAACAAGGCAATGTCGCGATTGTCGAACCGCAGCGCATCGGCGAGCATCTGGCGGATCGCTTCCATCAGCGCTGGCCCGGCAAAGGCCATCCAGCCGATGCCCGCCATCACCACCATTGCCGTGGAGAGCTCGCGCGATTGAAGGATGTCACCCTTTTTGGCCGCGTCGGTCAGCTTTTTGGCTGTTGGTTTCTCGGTCTTTTCGCCGCCGCCCTGTGCCTCTGCCATGCCTCAGTTCCCCGAGAGCATGGCGCTGAGGTCAAGACTATCCTGCAGCGCGGCAGTGATCGCCTCACCCATCACCGGGGCGGCAAGAGCGAGCAGCAGCAGGCCTGCGAGCAAGGTTGCGGGCAGGCCCACAGCGAACAGATTGAGCGAGGGGGCGGTGCGCGCGAGCATCGCCATCACCAGCTGCACTAGGATGAGCGTGAAGGTGACGGGCAGCGCAATGATCACCGCGGCCGAGAACATATTGCCGCCAAAAGAGACGATGCTCTCAAAGGCGCTGGCAGGCATCAGATGTCCCGGTGGCAGTGCCTGATAGCTATCCACAATATAGCGGATGAGCAGCAAATGCCCGTCCATGGCCAGCAGCAGGAAGGTGGCGATGATCGAGAGGAAACGGCCAACGACGGGGGTCGGCTGGCCCGAGAGCGGATCCATCATCGAGGAGAAGCCTAAGCCCATCGCGTTGGAGATTGTTTCTCCCGCGATGAAGGCCGCGGAGTAGCCGATCTGCAGTGCAAAGCCGATGCTCAGGCCGGCAATCACTTCAGCCGCGATGAAGCCGACGCCGTGAATGCTGGCGATGCCCTGCGGCGGAATCGCAAAAGGCGCGCTGTTGAGCGCGGCCATGCCGACGGCGAGCGAGAGGATGATGCGGATTTGCACGGGCACAGCCGCCGCGCCGAAAATCGGTGCAGCGAGGAAAGCAGCGCCGGGGCGGATCATGGCGAGCAGCCAGAGCCACATCTGCGCTTCAAGTCCGGCAAAGCCTGGAGCAATCATGGGCGCGCGATCATGTCAGAAGATCCGGGATCCGGCTGAAGATCTCACGGGTGAAATCGGCAATCAGCAGCATGATCGTGCCGCCGAACAGCGCCAGCGTCACCGCCACGATGATGAGCTTGGGCACGAAGGAGAGCGTGGCCTCATTGATGGAGGTCGCCGCCTGCACCATGCCGATGATCACGCCGCACAGCAAAGCTGGCAGCAGAATGGGCGCCGTCGCGAGCGCAGCCACCCACAGCGCCTGCTGCGCGATGCCGACGAAGAAATCTGCACTATCCATGCGTGATCGGGTCCGATTGTCTCTTCACGGCGGTCAGGTCGCGAACGACCCGGCGAGAGAGCCCATCGTGAGCGCCCAGCCATCCACCATCACGAAGAGCAGCAGCTTGAACGGCATGGAAATGATGCTGGGTGAGAGCATCATCATGCCGAGCGCCATCAGGGTGGAGGCAACGACAAGATCGATGATGAGGAAGGGCAGAAAGATCATGAAGCCGATCTGGAAGGCGGTTTTCAATTCGCTGGTCACGAATGCGGGCAGCAGGATCGTAAAGGGAATATCCTTCGCCGTATTGAACGCTGGCGCTTTCGCAAGGCTTTGAAAGAGCGCGAGATCGCTCTGCCGGGTCTGCTTGGCCATGAAGCCGTGCAACACGGTGCCCGAGCGACTGATCGCTTCCTCGATGCTGATCTGCCCCTCGCCATAAGGTGTGTAGGCGGTGGCGGTGATCTGGTCGATCGCCGGGCGCATCACGAACAGCGAGAGAAACAGCGCAAGGCCGACCAGCACCTGATTGGGCGGCGTCTGCGAAAGCCCCAATGCCTGCCGGAGCAGCGAGAGCACGATGATGATGCGGGTAAAGCTGGTCATCATCAGCACCAGCGACGGCAGCACCGTCAGCAGGCTCATCAGGATGAGGATTTGCAGCGAGATGGAGAGTGGTCGGCCATCGCCCGACACATCATCGAGCGCGCGGCCTATGCCGCCTGATTGCGCCGCAGCAGCAGCGGCTGGAGGCGCGGCTGTTGCAACAGCACCGGTAGCGGGTGCGGCTTGCGCAAACACGGGCGCACTGAGCGCAGGCGTCAGCAGAAGCGCCGCCAGCACCAGCAGCGCGCGGAGCACCTTAGCCATTGCGCGGCTCACCTTCCGCGATCTTCTCGATCTTGCCGCGTGAAACGGCGAGCAGCAGGCGCTTGCCCTCAAACTCCACGACAGCCAGCTTTCCAAGGGTGCCCATCGGCAGCACCTCGACGATCTTCACCAGCCGATCGCGCTGGCCAGCACCGATCATACCGGGCTGATATTTGCGCCACAGCCACAAAGCGGCATAGGCCATGCCCGCCACCAGCGGCAGCAGGATGAGCAGCTTGAGGAAATACCAGGCCAGTGCGCTCATGAGCGGCGCTCAAGTCCGGCAAGGCGTGCCTCGGCAGAGGCGATCTCGACAACGCGCACGCCATAACGGCCATTCACGGTGACGACTTCGCCGCGCGCCACCAGGGTGCCGTTAACCATGATATCCAACAGGTCGTCGGCTTGCCGGTCAAGTTGCACGACGCTGCCTTCGCTCAGGCCCATGATCTCGGCGAGGCGCAGCTGCGTCGCGCCGACCTCAACGGACATGCGCACGGGGATGTCGGCCAGCAGGCTCATGTTGCGGCCAAAGCCCGCATCGGTCGGCGAGCCCGCTTCAACCTTGGGTGTATCGCTCAAATCACTCACTATCTTGTCCTCAGGTCAAATATTGCCGTCACGCCAGCGTCGATCATGCCATTTTCTCGATCATAAACGCAGCGCAGCCATCCTGCTCGCCAACCGAGCCATGCGCGAACACACGGTCGCCGATCAGCAGCGGCAAGTGCCGGGCAATGTGGATGGGAATGACGTCGCCGGGCTTCAGTGAAACCAGCTCGGAAATTTTCAGGTTGGGCCGCGCCAGCACGGTGCGCGCGGGGAAGCGCACATCATCGAGGCGGCTGTTGAGGCGCGTCTGCCAGACGGGATCGGATGGGCGCGCTTCTTCGCTCGCCTTGGCCGTGCCCACAATCTCCAGTCCGCTAAACCCGGCCTTGGGGTAGATGAACTCGATCGTGCGGTGCTCATTATTGCCGATATCGATTTCGAAGCTCTGCACCACCACTTCGGCCTCGCCTGCCATGATCTGGGCGTGGCTGGTGCTGGTCTCGCGGCTGATCAGCACGGATTCCAGCGTGGCGATCTCGGCCCAGCATTCCACCAGCGCAGCAATGATATTGTCCGCCATTCGGGCCACAAGGCGGCTCTCGGTCGGCGTGAATTCGCGGCGGCCCGTCGCGCCGCGCGCGCTGCGGCCGCCATAGAAGCGATCGACCAGCTGCGAGACAAGCTCGGCGTCGATACGCAGCAAGACCGGGCCTTTGATCGGGTGGAGGCGATAGAGCGAGAGGCTGGCAAATGCGGGCACGCTTGCGTCCCACATCATGAACATCGTTTCCTCGATGGGGCGTGCGCTCACCAGCGGGCGGCCGCCGCCATAAGGCTCGATGATCGCGCGCAGCCGCTTGGAGAGTCGGTCGCCCAACTTCTCCAGTCCCCCGATCGCCGCAACCGGCTCGCTGGTTTGTCGCCCGAAGGCAAATGGCTGCACGTCACTCATTGATCATCTGTCCCCGTCGCGCTCCCCATAGAGGGCAGCGGACCCAGCGCTATTGAATAACGAAATTGGTAAAATAAACGTTATCGACGCCGCCGTAGCCCGTCTTTTCCTTGAGCGTATCGTTAATGATCTTGAGCAATTTCTTCTGCAAAGCTTCCTTGCCCTGCGGCGAAACCAGGTCGATTTCCTGCTCTTGCGCGAGCATCAAAAGGATGGCCGAACGGATGGCCAGCTCATGAGTCTGGATCGCCTGGATCACGCGATTATCATAATAGGTCGACACCGCGATGGAGACCTGCGCGAAGGCATCGCTATCCGCCATGTTGGAGGTGAAGGGCGCCGGAATCTGGAAATAGGTCGCTTGATAAGCGGACGGATTTGCGGGGCGCGGCAGATCGATCGGCTTTCCTTTGTGGGCGCTCCCCGGATGCTCTTTTGCCTTTGCAATCAGATTGTTGGCAATCTCTTCTGGATTCTCGCCAGCCAGCACAAGCGCTGGTTTAGTGGGGTCTTCCGAGGGGGCTTCATGCCCGCCCATAGACCCTGCGGCATAGAAGCCAGCGGCCGCGCCGCCACCGCCCAAGATCAGCACGGCGCCGATCAGGACCATCATTTTCTTCTTGCCGCCCTTCTTCTTGGCGGGCTCGACTGCTGCTGCATCACTCATCGTTCAGGTCCTTTAAGCAAAGCGCACATGCCCGTTCGCGGCGCGCTGCGCGGCTGCGCTGGCTGCTGCTTCGGCGGGCTGGCTGGTCTGGTTGCGAAGGGTCCGAGCGAGCCATTCACTTTTTTCATTTTGTGTCTGCGCGCCACGATCATTTTGCTGCTGCGCATTGCCGGAGAGGTCGCGCCCGGCCTGATTCTGATCGCGCGCGCCCGAGTCGGAGGAGGAAGAGCTGCTCGATTTCTCGACGGTGATTTGGCCCAGATTGAGCGCTGCCATCCGAGCGTCCGTTTGCAAGGCAGGGCGGCCTTCTGTAAGGCGGCGCGTTGCCTCGTCCGTCTCGGTGAGCAGCCGCACGTCGGTGGAGCCTTCGCCCTGCCATACGTCGATCTGGAGGCGGCCAAGATGCGGGGGATTGAGCGTGAAGCGGCTATGGCCGTTGCCTTCCGCCAGCCCTGCAATTTCCTTGGCCATGCGGTCGATCCACTGGCCGGAAACGCCCATGTCGATCACCTGATCGCCTAGCATATCGCCGGTCGAAGGCCCAGTGACGCCACCGACGCTGCTCGTGCCAAGTTCGGACTGGATCACCGGCGGTAGGCTTTCGAAGATGGTGCGCATGGACTGGGCTGGTAGCGCAGCCTCGATGATCGCCTTGGGCGTCGTCGTTGCGGCTGCGTGTGTGGCGCTGGCGAATGAGGTGGCTGTGACGTCATCGTCACTTGTCGCGGGGGTGATGGACGTGCTTGCCATAGCATCGGTCGTCATGTCCTTGGCAGCAGCCTTGACGGCCTCGCGCAGCATGACCTTGGGCGATGTCTTGGCGTCACTCGTCTGACTGCTGAGACCTGAGGCCATCGCTATGATCGACGCGGCAGGCGTACTCGGCGCAGCCTCCTCACCAGTCGCTGCTGCCTGTGTTGCGATCTGCGCAGCCGGCGCGATCACGAAAGCGCCCAACGCAATGGCGGCGGGCATGCCGCTCATGTCTCCGGTCACGGCCTTATCGACCGTCTCGTCCGATGTTTCAGCTTCCGCCGCTTCACCCTTGCCCGATGTCGTGATCGGGTTAATCGTGGCGTCCTCCGGGGAGGCCGTCATCTGGATCATCGCCGCTGCCACAGCTTGGGTAGCAAGCGATGCCTCGATGCCCGTCGCCGGGGTGGCATTGTTCACCACCAGCTTCAGGCCCGCGCCCTGCGCTCCAGAGCCATCCTTGGCGGCCATGCGGACGAGCTCGGCAAACTCGCCGCCTGTGGCAATGCCTGTCGCCTCACCACTCTTTGCCGCAGAATCCGGAGCTGCCCCTTTGCCCGTGAACTTGTTCACCAGCGTTGTGATATTCATCATCCTGCCACATCCTTCATCTGCATACGGCGGTAGCTTGGGATCGCCGCCAGTCTGGCCTCGCGTCGTTCTTCACGCGCGGCCTTTGCCTTGTCCTTCAGTCGATCCGCGATCTCGCGATCACGGTCGGCCATGATGCGCTCGGCATCCCGTTGGTCGATCCGGCGGTTTGCGTCGAAAAGCGCGCCATCGAGTTGCCGACCGGCCCGCTCAAGGCGACCGGCCAACTCTCTGCGAGACGCAAGAAGCGCGCCAAATGTGACGCCTTGCTGTCCAAACAATTCCTCGCGCACTTCTGAGAGGCGGCTGGCATTGTTGGAGATCTGGTCGGCCTCATCGCGCGCCAATGTGAGCGCGGCGACAGCCTGATTATGCTGCACGTCCCGCACGCGCAGCAGGCGCTTGCGAGCAGCGATCAGCCGGGTCATGGTGCGAAGGCCTCGACCAGCGCATCGATGCTCTGGTCTGCGTCGATATGGGATTTGCTGCTCTGGCGCAGGAAGCCGAGCAATTGCTGGCGACGCTCCACAGCCTCATCGATCGTCGCATCATTGCCGGGGCGATAGGCGCCCATCAGGATGAGATCGCGATTCTCTTCATAGGCCGACCAGAGCCGCCGATAATTGGCGGCAGCGGCGAGATGCTCGTCATCGACAATGTCCGCCATCACGCGCGAAAGGGATTTGCCCACATCGATGGCCGGGAAGATGCTTTGCTCGGCCAGCTGGCGCGAGAGGATGATATGCCCGTCGACAATGGCGCGAGCCGTATCCACGATTGGATCGTCGGTATCGTCGCCATCAGCCAGCACCGTATAGATCGCCGTGATTGAACCGCCCGTGCGGGTGTCCACGCCGGCTCGCTCGACAAGCTTTGGAATGAGCGAAAGCGCAGACGGCGGATAGCCCTTCATCGCGGGTGGTTCGCCAAGCGAAAGCCCAATCTCGCGCTGGGCATGGGCGCAGCGCGTGAGGCTGTCGATCAGCAGCAGCACCTGCTTGCCGCGCGAGCGGAAATATTCGGCGATTGCGGTCGCACGCGCTGCCGCACGCAAGCGCAAGACCGGCGGATGGTCCGCTGGCACGGCCACGACCACGCTCTTTTGCATCAGTGCACCGCTCAGCTTGGTTTCGAGAAAGTCGCTGACCTCGCGGCCACGCTCGCCGATCAGGCCGGCGACGATGATGTCCGCCTCGCAGCCCGCGATCATCTGGCCCATCAGCACGGATTTACCCACGCCCGAACCTGCCATGATCGCGATGCGCTGGCCTTGGCCCGCCGTGAGCAGGGCATTCACCGCGCGGACGCCAAGGTCGAAGCGCTTGAGCACCCGGCCCTTGTCGAGCACATTGCCGCGCACGCCATTTAGGGGCCATTGGCCATTGGCGAGCACCGGCCCTTTGCGGTCGAGCGGTTGGCCCATCGCGTCGAGCACGCGGCCAATCAGGCCGTCACCCACCTGCACCATATTCGCGGCGCTATCGGGCTCTACCCGCGCGCCATTTTCCAGCGGCGCATCCTGATCGAGCGGCACCAGCACGGCGCGGCTGCCACGGAAACCCACAACCTCGGCCCGCACGGACTGGCCATCGGCAGCGCGAATACGCGCGCCTGCACCAATCGGGCGGGAGAATCCGGTGACTTCCAGCATGCCGCCATCATGGCCCACGAGCCTGCCGACATGGCGCGGCGCACGGCTGGCGATCTGCATATGATCGAGCACATTCGCGGCGCGGCTGATCTGGCCTTGCATCATAGCTTGCCCTCCATATCGTCCATCAGTGCTTTCAATCGATCGAGGCGAATATCGGGACCATCCTCGATCCAGCCATCCGTCGTCGCAAGCCGCACCGATCCGCGCGAGAGGGCCGGGTTGCCAACGAGCATCACGCCCAGCGCCTCTGCCTGCAGCAGCGGCAGATCCTCTGGATTAACCTCCAGCTTGGCCGGACTGTCATTGCCATCGATGCACCCGGCGACCGCTTCGCAGCGCGCCTTGAGCACATCCTTGTCGATCGGCACTTCACCGATGATCTGGCCGACGAGGCGGATGACCGCCTGAGAAATAAGTGTCGCGAGTGCGCCTTCACCAGCCTGCGCCAGCGCCTGTACGGCAATGGTCAGCTGCTCGCGCGCAACATTGTTCAGTTCGGCAGCTTCACGCGTGATGCGCTCGCCTTCCTGAAAGCCTTGCACGAACGCTTCCTGCGCCGCCTGTTCGATCGGGTCGACAGGCGCAACCGGATCGAGCCGGTCGGGCTGACCACTGGTCTGGCCGGGGAAGGTCATGTTCCAGGCGCGGTGGCCCTCGCCTTCGCCATAGAGCGAGCGGAAGCTGCGATTATCATTGCCGACGCTGCCAAAGGCCCCCCAGCCATCCACGACCGTGGCGGCCTGCGATGCGCCGCCTTTCCAGATATTAGACATAATCGTCACCGCGTCCGCCGAGCATGATGGTGCCTTCTTCGCTCAGGCGGCGTGCCTCGGCGATGATGGCCTTTTGCGCTTCGAGCACTTCGGCCAGGCGCATTGGACCGCGCTCGTCCATCTCGTCCTGAATGGATTGGGCGGCGCGCTGCGACATGCAGCCGAGTATCTTGACCCGCAGCGTATCGCTGGAGCCCTTGAGCGCCACGACCAGCAGGGCGCTGTCCACGCCGCGCATCAATGTGCCCAAATCCTTGTCGGCCAGTTCGAGCAAATTCTCGAAGACGAACATTTCATCCTCGATCGACTGCGCAACAACCCGGTCGCGCTTGTTAAGCGCCTTGATGATGCGCACCTCATGATCCTTGCGGATATTGTTCATGATCGCAGCCGCTTCGCTCGTGCCGCCACGCTTGGTCGTGGTCTGGCTCTGGCGACCGGGGCCGGGGCCTGCGTTGAAGATCTGCTCCAGCTCATCGAGGGCTTCTGCGCTCACCGGGCCGAGCGTCGCAATGCGATAGACGACATCGTCCTGCACCTCGGGCGGCAGCAATTGCAGCGTGGTCGCAGCAACGGTCGCTTCAAGATGCGCCAGCACGATCGCCATGATCTGCGGATGCTCCTGCTCGATGATCGCGGCGATTTCCGTGGGCTCCATCCATTTCAACATGGCGAGCTTGGTCGAGCGCGTCGGCGGCGTGATGCGGGCAAGCATATTGTCCGCCCGCTCCGGGCCAAGCGCCTTGTGCATGGCGCCGCGAATATGATTGGTCGCGCCATAGCCGATGGTCGTGCGGCCACGGGCTTTGTTCACGAACTGGTCGAGCGCTGAGTTGACTTCGCCAACCTCCACGTCCGCCACATCATACATGGCATAGCCAAGCTGGCGCACTTCTTCAGGCTCCAGCCGGGAGAGAATCTGCGCGGCTTCGTCTTCCTCAAAGAGCATGAGCAAAACGGCGGCGGCGGCGCTGCCGGTCATTGGCCGAATGACATCAACATCAGGCATCGGCCTTGGCTCCATCCTTGAGAAGATCGCGCACCACGAGGGCGGCACGGTCCGGGTCCTGCTTTACGAAGTTGCGGATGAGCGCGGCCCGGTCCGTATAGTCATGGGACGCGCTGATCATATCGAGCGTCACCGGCTGGGCCGGGTCGAGCACGGCAGCACGGCCAAGCTCGGACTGGATGTCATTGCCAAGCTGGAGCTGCTGCTGCTCGCTCATCGGTGCGGGGGCGGCCTGCGCCCGCGACCAGCGCTTGAGCAGCGGGCGGCCCACGCCCAGCAGCAGGATGAGCGCAACGGCGACTGCGGAGAGATTGCGGGCCAGCAGGGCTACCCAGCTTTGCTCATACCAGGGCGTCGCATCGGCGGCATCTGCCGCGGCTGTGTCCACGAACTTGCGTGATGAAAGCGCAACCACGTCGCCACGGGTCTGATCGAAGCCGATCGCCCCCTTCACCAGCGCTTCGAGCGCGGCGACCTCTTGAGCCGTGCGCGGCTTGCCGTCTGCGCCATTATCGAGCGCTACGGCGATCGAGAGGCGCTTGACGGTGCCGATGGCATCGCGCGTCACCGAGACTTCACGACCAAGCTCAAAGCTGCGGTTGAAGGTTTCGGTCGTCTTGAAAGGCGGCATGCCGGGCGCTGGAGGGGTCTGCGCTGCGGCGTCTGCAGCAGCCATCGTCGGTGGCGGACCAGCGGGGTTGGCGGGATTAACGGGCGGATTGGGCTGCAAGGCTCCGGGAATGCCGGATGGCGTGGCGCTGCCTGTCTGCGCGTCCGTATTCCAGCTACCGGTTTCAGCGCGCAAGCGTGCCTGATCCTGCGGATAGGTTTCGCGCGTGGCCTGTCGCTCGGCAAAATTCACTTCGGCATGCACTTCGGTGGAGAATTTGTCAGCACCAACGATCGGCGTGAGCAGGGCCGTCACGGCCTGACGATAGCGATCCTCGATGCGGGTCTGGAGCTGAATCTGGCGATCCGTCTCCGCGCCTGCGCCGGTGGCATTGCTCAGCAAGCGGCCATTCTGATCGACAACGGAGACACCCTCTGGCGACATGTCGGGCACGGATGAGGCCACAAGGTGGACGATCGCGTCAACCTGTCCCTCAGAGAGCGTGCGGCCGTTGGCAAGGTTGAGCATGACGGAGGCGGTGGGCGCCGAGCGCTCGCGCAGGAACACGCTGGGCGCTTCCACAGCGAGGTGAACGCGTGCCTTGGTCACGGCATCAATCGCTTCGATCGTGCGGGCAAGGTCCATTTCGCGAGCTGAGCGCAGCTTCTCGCCCTCGACCGCGCGGCTTGCGCCCATCGGCATCGAATCGATCATCGAGTCGCCGCTGGGCGAGCTTTTCGGCAGGCCTTCGGCGGCCAGCTTCATCTTGGCGTTGAAATAATCATCTTCGGAGACGGTGATCGCGCCGCTGCTCTTGTCGAAATCATAGGGGATGTTGCTCTTGGTGAGCACATCGGCGACCGCGGCCTGATCGGCATCGGGCAGGCCACGGAAGAGATCGCGCTGCGGCGGCTCGCGCAGGGCCAGCCAGGCAAGCCCGGCAAGCGCGGTGACGACGAGCAGGCCAATCAGCGGCAGGCTGCGCTGCACGGCTGGCTGGCTCAAAAAGCCGGTCAATTTGAGCTTGAGGCCATCTGCGCCGCCCGCAAAATTGCGTCCGGAGAGAGCGGGGAGGCCGGGCTTACCGGCAGTGGTGAGGTTGTTCTCGCTCATCGGATTATACCGGCATGCTCATAATGTCCTTATAGGCGGACAGGAGTTTGTTGCGGACTTGCAAGGTCGTCTCGAAGCCAACCGAGGCTTGCTGGCGCGAGAGCATCACGGCGGCAATGTCTGTCGTTTCACCGCGCTCGAAGGCTGCGGTCGCATCACTGGATGCGTTCTGCATTCCGTTGACGCTCTGCACGGCGCTTTTCATCGCATCGGCAAAGTCTGCCTTGCCTGTCGGCGCGCTGCCGCCAAGGCCAGCACCGGCAGTTGCCGTGCTGTTCGATGCGTCTTTAAGGGCGGTGTTACGCTGGAGAATGCTCTGCCGCAGGGCAAGCACGCTATCGACGGAAAGTCCTGACATGATGTGCTTGTCCTTGCTTAACCGGCCATCGCGAGGTCACGCATTTCTGCGAGACGGTAGCGAAGCGTGCGTTCTGATATGCCCAGGATGGTGGCGGCGCGGGCGCGATGCCCTCCGGTATCCAGCAAGGCGGAGCGGATGGCGTCCATTGCCGAGGCGCGGGCGACATCCTGAAGACGGGGCGGTGCAATCGGCGCAGCGATGGCGACTGGCGCAGGTGCGGGTGGTGCGCCAGCGATGTTGAGGTCCGTGACTTCGATCTGCTCGCCTTCGCGCAGCACAATGGCGCGCTGGAGCACATTGCCAAGCTCGCGGGCATTGCCGGGCCAGCGATGGGCAGACAGGCGATCGAGCGCAGCCGGGGTGGGCCATGCAAAGACTGAAGATGTGCTGGCTGTCCCGCTCTGCAATTGATGGCGCAGAAGGAAGGCTGCCGTGATCGCGATGATATCGCCGCGACGCTCTGCCAGCGTATTCAAATGCAGCGGCATGACGTTGAGGCGCCAGTAAAGGTCAGCGCGGAAGCGTCCGGCCTCTGCTTCGCCCGCGAGATCACGGTTGCAGGCAGCGACGACGCGCACGTTGACGGCGACCGGGTGGGTTGCACCTACAGGAAGCACTTCGCCTTCCTGCAGGGCGCGCAGAAGCTTGGCTTGCAGGGCGAGCGGCAGTTCGGCGATTTCGTCGAGGAAGAGCGTGCCGCCATTGGCAGCGAGGAACAGGCCGTCCGATGAGGAGCCAGCGCCGGTAAAGCTGCCCTTCTTGTGACCAAAGAGCATGGCCTCCATCATCGACTCGGGCAGCGCCGCGCAATTGACGGCGATGAAATCCTTGTCGGCGCGTGGGCTGGTGTCGTGGAGCAGGCGCGCAATGCCTTCCTTGCCCGTGCCGGTCTCGCCCTGGATGAGCACGGTCGCGTCGCTGGCAGCGATCCGCGTAGCGAGTCGGATCATGATCGCGCTGGCTTCGTCACCCACGGCAGGCATGCGCGCGGGGCGCAGCAGCTCGGCGATGAGGGCGAAGGCCATGGCCTTGTCCTGCGGTCCGAATGCGATTCGGGCCGGGAAGCCATTGGCCGCTGGCATCAGGCGCGGTGCGCATTCACGCCATTCGATCAGCAGATCGCGGCAGGTGGCGTGGGCAATTTCCTCGGCAAGGAGGATTCTCTGTGTGGATTTGCCGCGGGGTGCATCGGCACCCACCAGGCGAACGGTATAGCATGCAGTATCCAGCACCGTCCCAAGATCCGGCAACAGCCGGTGGACGCGCTGGCTCATGTCGACAGGCAACATGTGGTCAGTCCCCAGTTTGGTTTCCCGACTCCCCCGAGCCAGGACCCCCTTTCGATGCCCCCTTTTGGTAAATATTGCTTAGCAACTGGTTAAGAACGGTAACGGATTGCCGCAAAACGGCAGGAAATTGCCGGTTTCGCGCGCTTTGCCTGCCGGTTAAAGCCTCGAAACCGCGCAATAATCCCCACTGCAGGGAATTTTTTGGGGTGCAGTGCAGCGATCAAAAGATTGATTCAAAAACAATCTTTTAGCGCCGCCTCGCGAATCCCGCCCTCATCTCAAAAAAAATGCGTGAGCCCATTTAAATCTCGCTGACGGGGGCCGTTATGTTGCTTCGAGGACGCCGCCGCCATCGGGACAGCGACCCACATTGAAGCGGGAAAAGGAATTTCACATGACTGTAATCGCATCCAACGTGTCTGCCCTGCGTGCTCAGAACGCATCGACGGCAGCTGCCAAGGGCCTCTCGCAGGCTATGGAGCGTCTCTCCACCGGCAAGCGCATCAACACGGCCAAGGACGACGCCGCTGGCCTCGCTATCGCCACCAAGATGACCGCTGAAATTCGCGGCCTCGACGCTGCTCGTCGTAACGCCAATGACGGCATGTCGATGGCGCAGACGGCTGAAGGCGCGCTCGGCGAAGTTTCTAACATGCTCGTCCGTATGAAGGAACTGTCGGTTCAGTCCGCAAACGGCACGAACGATTCCGCCGCTCGCACCAATCTGGATGCCGAGGTTAAGGCGCTCACGGCGGAAATCGCCAAGATCGCTAGCCAGAAGTTCAACGGCGTGGCATTGTTCAGCGCAACGCCCACCAACATTCAGGTTGGTACGGGTTCGACCGACACAGTCGCTATCGACACGTCGACCGTCACGACTGCGCTTACCGCCCTGGCAACTGCTGCGCCCGACATCACCACGACGGCCAACACCACGACTGCAATGGCGGCAATCGACACAGCGATCACTGCGATTGCATCGGGCCGTGCCAGCCTCGGCGCCACGCAGAGCCGCCTCGAATCGGCTTCGAACAACCTGACCACCACCGTCACGAACCTGACGGACGCGCGTTCGCGGATCGAAGATGCGGACTTCTCCGCCGAGTCGACTGCACTTGCCAAGGGCCAGATCCTTTCGCAGGCCTCCACGGCGATGCTCGCTCAGGCGAACCAGAGCCAGCAGGGCGTGCTCAGCCTGCTGCGCTAAGTCGCAGACAAGCTAACCTATTAGGTCGGCGACGGTCTCGGTCCACCGCTGCCGTTCCTATTGATCCCCGGCGATTAACAGTCCCCAAAATTGTGCCGGGGGTCGATTCTTTCGATAAGGACCCTTTTACCGAAAACCCTCGCTCCCCCGGGCGGGGGTTTTCTTCGCTTGTGCGGGCTACCTTCGCCCCTAACTCACAACGTCATCCCGGACTTGATCCGGGATCCCGCTGTTCTTTGCGAGCTTGTGCGGCAGGAAGCGGGACCCCGGATCAAGTCCGGGGTGACGATGTTGATAAGGCGTGCGGGGAGACGATGGCCCGGGGTAACGATGGTGATAATGCGTCCGGGGCTACGAGGGTGTCAGCTTCTGCCCAAACGTCGCGTAATGCCGCTAGACTGATCATCAAAATACTGATTCAAAACAGTTTTTAGCATCAGTCGCTTTTGCCTCCTCCTTCACCCCAATAAAAATGCAGCTGGAATTTAAATCTTGCTGGCCGCTGCCGTTCTGTTGCTTCGAGGCCGCCACCGCCAACGGGACAGCGACCCACATTGAAGCGGGAAAAGGAATTTCACATGACTGTAATCGCATCCAACGTGTCTGCCCTGCGTGCTCAGAACGCATCGACGGCAGCTGCCAAGGGCCTCTCGCAGGCTATGGAGCGTCTCTCCACCGGCAAGCGCATCAACACGGCCAAGGACGACGCCGCTGGCCTCGCTATCGCCACCAAGATGACCGCTGAAATTCGCGGCCTCGACGCTGCTCGTCGTAACGCCAATGACGGCATGTCGATGGCGCAGACGGCTGAAGGCGCGCTCGGCGAAGTTTCTAACATGCTCGTCCGTATGAAGGAACTGTCGGTTCAGTCCGCAAACGGCACGAACGATGCTGCTGCACGTGGCAATCTGAACGCTGAAGTTCAGGCTCTGAAGACCGAGATCGGCAAAGTTGCTGGCCAGACGTTCAACGGCGTGGGACTGTTCAGCGCGACCGCTACCAACATTCAGGTTGGCACGGGTTCGGGCGACACGGTCGCGATCGACACGTCGACGGTCACGACGGCTCTGACTGCCCTGACCGGCGCGGCGCTCGATATCGGCACGTCCACCACGACCATCACCGCTGCCATGACGGCACTCGACACGGCGATTACCGCTGTTGCATCGGGTCGTGCCAGCCTCGGCGCCACTCAGAGCCGCCTCGAATCGGCTTCGAACAACCTGACCACCACGGTCACGAACCTGACGGACGCCCGTTCGCGGATCGAAGATGCGGACTTCTCCGCTGAGTCGACCGCACTCGCCAAGGGCCAGATCCTGTCGCAGGCTTCCACGGCGATGCTCGCTCAGGCGAACCAGAGCCAGCAGGGCGTGCTGAGCCTGCTGCGTTAATCGCTAGCAAGCTGACCTATTAGGTCGGCGACGGTCCTGGTCCACCGCCGCCGTTCCTATTGATCCCCGGCAATTAACAGTCCCCAAAATTGTGCCGGGGGTCGAGACTTTCGATACGGACCCTTCTACCGAAAACCCTCGCTCCCCCGGGCGGGGGTTTTCTTCGCTCGTGGGGCCACTTTCGCCCCACGCACAACGTCATCCCGGACTTGATCCGGGATCCCTTCTTTGCGAGCTTGTGCGGCAGGAAGCGGGACCCCGGATCAAGTCCGGGGTGACGATGGCGATAATGCGCCCGGGGTGAGGATGTAATCATGCGGCCGGAGAGACGAGGGTGTCAGCTTTCCGCAGACCTCGCCTGATGCCGCGCCCCCACCACTCAGAAGCGACAGCGCACGAGCCTTATTGATTTCCTTACATCGAACGCTTATTTCCGGGCGTAATGCGGGCCGGGCCCCTCTGACGATCATTCTCATGGTCGTGATGTCGGACCGCATCGAGTGCGCTCGATGCCGGTCTATGATTTCATATTACGCGATAGCCC